>SKYV01000187.1 GCA_007127745.1 Balneolaceae bacterium | reverse complement strand
TCATTAATTTCCTGTGCCCACATCGGGGTTGGCTGGCCCTGACTGTTCCCGTCTTCCTTCCACATAAAGTACAGGGTGCCATCTACATCCCGGGCCTCATACCCGTCGATGGAACCAAGTTCTTGAGCAACAAGGGGGCCATGATCAGTAAAAGGGCCTTCGGGGCTATCGGAACTTGCAACGGCGGTACTCAGCCGGTTTGATTCTCTGTCTCTGGCTGTGTAGTAAACATAAACCCTGTCCTGATCCTCATCGTAGGATAATTCCGGAGCCCAAAAGTTATTTACAGCCCAGCCCGGTGCTCCATCCGGAAACACATACGTAACAAGTTCCCAGTTCTGCAGATCATTTGATTTAAAAATCGGAAACAGCGGAGCCCACTCATTTGATGTTGCCGATGCCCAGTAAGTGTCTCCAATTTGAATGACTGTTGGGTCGGGCCTGTCTCCCGGTAAAACCGGATTAACAATTTCGAATGGCATCTGGCCTGAGTCAGGCTCACACCCGGTAATTAAAAGCAAGAGCAATCCGATTCCTGCCCATTTTACAAATCTTTTTTGCATATCTGCACTATTGCTGTTGATTGTTTATGAGTAATACTGCTCCAATCTGTATTCATTTTCATCCCAATTCAGATCGTCTATGTTAACGATAACACATTTTTTCAAATAACCACAAAAAATAATTATTGTCAACCGAACTGAGTGAAGAGTTGCAAAATCCATCAGACGACAAGGTTTACCATCCGATGGATGCTTTAAAGCGTTTTTAATCCGTCTGAGTGAAATATCAACGGTCGGGCAGAATTGCAAAAACCTCTAATTGGGAAGATATTAGAATTACGTCTTAGCATGGAAAGTTTGACATATCAATCAATCAGAAATTTCTATATTACCCGAACTATGAATTTTCGAGATTTACTTATTTATTTGGTGCTATTTGTCTCAGGAGCCCTTTTTCTGAACTCCTGTGATGCTTCAATTGCAGACGATGAGAACAGGGCCGTTTATGTCTGGTCGCATAACGACTATTGGCAGGATCGTCCGCTTTATGATGCGCTGGAACTCGGCTATCAAATGATAGAGGCGGATATTCATTTGATTGACGGTGAATTATACGTTGCCCATGATCCGCCGGACCCCGCTGAAACACCGACACTTACAGATCTGTACCTGGAGCCACTCAGCCGGTGGATTGAACAGAATGACGGCAGTGTACTGCCCGGGAGCGAACTGCCATTTTACCTGGCTGTTGATGTGAAAACAGAGGCCGAATCAACGTTTGATGTATTGCTTGATCAGCTTGAACCGTACCGGCAACTGCTCACTCGAAAAGAAAATAGCGAGTGGATTGACGGCCCGGTGAGAATTCTGATGACCGGAAATCGCCCGGCACTGGAGGCCGATCGTGCTGACCGTATGGTATTTATTGACGGTCGAGTACCCGATCTCGGAAATGGCAAATCCGATGAACTTTACCCGGTAATAAGTGACCGATGGGGAAATTACTTTACCTGGGATGGCCACGGTGACATACCGGAGGATGAACTCAGGCAATTAGAGGTATGGGTAGATCAAGCACACGAAGAAGAGAAAACAATCCGGTTCTGGGCAACACCGGACCGGGAAGCCATCTGGCAGGTTTTATACGATGCCGGCGTGGATATCATTAATGTGGATGATCTTGAAAAATTGAGCCGGTATTTAGAGGAAAACGATATTCCTCTGTAGAAAAATATTTGATTTGCCCGATCGTAAATTTTCATAAACAGTGGGGCAGATCAATAATTTAAATGATTGCTCTTGTTTTCTTATTGCGGATAGTTCCCGGCGATGTAACTTTTCAGCGAATCAATTTCGAACTTCTGGCGGTCAATTACCGATTTCACAACATCTCCGATCGAAATCACACCGACCAGATCATCGCCATCCAGCACGGGAAGGTGCCGAATCCGTTTCACCGTCATAATTTTCATACAGACTTTCACATCATCCTGAAGAGTTACACAAAACACTTGTCTTGTCATAATTTCTCCAACGTTAGTGGTTTTGGATTGGCGGCCTTTCAGAATAACTTTGTCCCTGTAATCTCGCTCCGAAAGGATGCCGGTCAGTTTGCCATCCTCAATAACGAGAAGTGCACCAATATTGAGATCCGACATTTGCTTGATGGCTTGGTAAACCGTTTTATCTGATTCAACAGAGTGTATATCTGAGCCTTTTTGTTTGAGTATTTCTTTTACTTTCATAACACGTGTATTTTTTGAGGGTTTCTATTAATAAAGAGCTTTTACTCTGAAAAACAAATTTTACAGATCATAAAAGCGTAAAATTTTTGAGATAAGTAAAAAATGAGCCGGCTGAATTATCATTCGGTGAAAGGAAGTCCTATTTTTGCAAGAAGCCGTTAAGCCATTATCGCCAGTAATATCGTATTTATGGATCTTTTTGAAGAAAAATCATCAAAAAAAAGTCAGCATTTCAGCCAGGACGATAACCAGCCGCTGGCCACCCGAATGCGGCCCCGGTCTCTTCCAGAGTTTAAAGGACAAGAGCACCTGGTGGGCAAGGGTAAAATGCTGCATCGTATGATTGAGAGCGGCGTGATTGGTTCGCTGATTTTTTACGGGCCACCAAGTTCAGGTAAAACTACACTGGCTCATGTTATTTCAAGAGAGATAGATGCACGGTTCGAGGTGATTAATGCCGTTCTGGACGGCTTAAAAGAGCTGAGAAAAGTGGTGGCGAAGGCCGAACATCAGAAAAAGGTGAATGGAAAAAAAACCATTCTTTTTGTGGATGAAATTCACCGGTGGAATAAAGCTCAGCAGGATGCTTTGCTGCCTCATCTGGAATCGGGAATCATCACACTGGTAGGTGCAACCACAGAAAATCCATTCTATTCGATGGTAAGTCCGCTGCTATCGCGCTGCCAGTTGTTTGAGCTGTATCCCCTCACAAAAAGGGATGTTCTGGCGATGATAGATGATGCTCTTGAAAATGAGGAGAGAGGCCTTGGCTTTATGAAAATTGAGCTCACCGAAAAAGCGAAAGATCATCTTGCAGAGTATGCCGGAGGGGATATTCGAAATGCACTGAATGCGCTGGAGGTGGCCGCTCTCTCAACCCCGAAGCGTGAGGATGGAGTTGTTGAAATTACTCTTGAAATTGCAAAACAGTCGATCCAAAGACGGTCTGTACGTTACGACCGAACAGGTGATGAGCATTATCATTATGCATCGGCATTTATCAAATCCATGCGCGGTTCGGATGTGGATGCGGCGCTTTACTGGATGAATGCCATGCTGGAGGGGGGCGAAGATCCCAATTTCATATTCCGGCGTCTGTTAATTTTTGCATCCGAGGATGTGGGCATGGCCGACCCCTATGCCCTGACCGTAGTAAACGCTGCTCATGATGCATTTGTAAAAAACGGAATGCCCGAGGGGTTTTACTTTTTGGCCCATGCCTGCATCTTTCTGGCGCTCAGCCCAAAAAGCAACAGCACCACGGCAGTGTTTGAGGTCAATCAGCAGATCAAAAACAAGGGAGTTGGCGAGGTGCCTGCACACTTGCGGGATAAAACAGCCAACAAACTGGCCTCCATGTATCTGGATTCGAAAAACGCTTCGGATGATTATAAATATCCGCACCAGTTTAAGGGCAACTGGGTGAAGCAGGATTATTTGCCTGAAGAACTGAAAAAACATCACTGGTATAAAAGCGGCACTGAAGGAAGGGAGCCTAAACTGAACCGACGACTGGATGAGATAAAACAGAGAGGAAGTAAAAATAAATGGAATGAACAGAAATAAATTTGCCCGGAACTATCCATTCCGGGCAAACCAAGTATTGGAGCTATTGCTCGATGTCTACCATAACATGAGTTCTTACTTCTAATTGCAGACTAATAATAAGGCTGTATTGGTTAATTTTCAAATTAATTTAGGTTAATATAACAGATGCCATTTTTAATTTAGTCGTATAGGTCAGAAAAGCGCTTTTATTTAAACTTTATCTGAAAATTATTTTTAAGTCTGATTGTGTTTTACTGTCAAAATCAGCCAGTGTGACGGCCGGAGGAGTTAAAAAATCGATCAATATTTTTCTGATTATCTGTAATCTTTATTCGGAGAGATCTAAAGCTAAATTCTGTAAAGCATAAAACAGATTGAATGAATAGTGCCAAAAGTGTGTTTTGATGGCTAAATATTTTAACCATATAAAAACGAAAAATGCTCAAAATTCACATATTATCATCAACAGACAGGCCCAACTCGAATGCGTTGAAAGTATCGCGCTATGCGGAACGTACCCTGAAAAAACATGCTCAAACAAAAATCTTCTCTCTTGCCGATTTTCCACTTCAGGATGTAGCGGGCGGAAAATATGGAAAAGCGCCGGAATCGGTTGAAACATTTAATAATGAATTCCTGGATGCAGATGGATTTCTTTTTGTGATACCGGAATATAACGGTGGATTTCCCGGTGTTCTGAAGGTGTTTACAGACTATTTACCTTTTCCGAAAGCCATGTATCGTGTGCCGGTCAGTCTTATTGGTGAGTCTGCCGGTGCTTTCGGGGCTCTTCGCCCGGTTGAGCAATTCGAACAAATACTCTCCTATCGGAATGCACTGATCTTTCCGGAAAAAATGCTGATCCAGAATGTGAATGACACGTTTGACGAAAACAATGGATTAGAATCTGAAAAACTGGAAGAACTGCTTCAAAAGCAGCTCAATGATTTTCCGGTATTTGTGGAATCACTAAAGGGTGAATTAGTTAATTCGTAGCATATATCCAACCCCGTGCAGTGTAACCAGGAATTTGGGGTCGTCTGGGTTTAGCTCAATTTTAGCGCGAAGTTTGGATATGTGTACATCTACCGTACGAGTATTGGTGCTATATTCATATCTCCATACTTTTTCGAGCAGATCGTCCCTGGAAATGGGTTTGTTTGCATTGGAAAGCAGGTATTCAATAATTTCAACTTCCCGTGTGGACAACTCTTCCGTTTTATCGCCCGGTTTCACTACTTTCGATTCATTCAGGTCTATAGTTACTTCACCAAGTTTCAAAATTTCGGCAGGTCCGGATTTTGAATAGGCATTGGCGCGCCTGAGCCGAGCTTTAATCCGGGCCAGGAGTTCTTTTACTCCAAACGGCTTGGTGATGTAATCATCAGCTCCGATGTTAAGCCCTGTTACTTTATCAATTTCCTGATCTCGTGCTGTAAGCATGATTATCGGGAACGTGTATTTTAAATCTCTGATTTCTTTGCAAATATCGTATCCGCTTACATTCGGGAGCATCAGGTCCAGAATCAATAGGTCAGGATTGGTATTTTTAACTGCATCTATGGCATTGGCCCCGTCGGTTACAACCGAAACATCGTAATTTTCAGCTTCGAGGGTATCTTTCAGGGTAAATACAAGGCTTGGTTCATCTTCAACGATCAGTATTTTTTTCTCTTTATCCGACATATTGCTCCATTTCTACCTTTCGGGCAGCTTTTGTTGATGTATTAATATTTTCTTTTTGTTCTTTTTTGTAACCTTTTATGAGTGCAGGGAAGGTAACGGTAAATGTAGATCCTTTACCGGGTTCACTTATTACCTGAATGGTTCCTCCGTTTATTTCTACCATGTTTTTTACGATAGCAAGTCCTAAACCATGACCTTTTGTTTTGGCGATCATGCTGTCTTCTACTCTGTAAAATTTATCAAAGATTTTCTTCTGGGCCTTTTTGGGTATTCCCTGTCCCCGGTCTTTGATACTGAAAGTTACTGTTTCATTATTGTTAGACGTAACGTTTACAGTTATCTGTTTGGTATCGCTGCTGTATTTTATACTGTTCTCAATCAAATTATTGAGTATGGTTTCAAGATGATCGTTATCGATCATAACAAGTGGTATGTTATCTTCTTTGCTGAAATTCAGAGCAAATCCTTTGTCTTCAATGTAATCTCTGTTTTTCTCGATGTAGCTTGCAATCAGCTGGTCCAGACGTCGCGGTGCCTGATTGACTACAGTTTGCCCTGAATCTTCTTTGGCTACATCCAGTAATTTGTCAATCATTGTTCGCAGGCGGATAGCTTCATCGTATATATGACTCCCATAATTTTTTAATCGCTGGCCGTCGGTTACCCGTCCGTCCGAAATATTTTCACCGGCAGCCTGCATCACAGCAAG
>SKYV01000171.1 GCA_007127745.1 Balneolaceae bacterium | reverse complement strand
CGGGCATAATCGAGCGGATTTCCCTTTTCAATGTCCTGATTCCAGATCAGTTTGGCCAGGGGTTCCAGTCCTTTCTCTTTGGCTTTATCGCCCCGGGTTTTCTTTTTCTTTTTGTAGGGCAGGTAGAGATCTTCCAGTGTTTTAAGATCGCTGCAAGCAATAATTTTTTCTTCCAGTTCGGGTGTCAGTTTCTCCTGTTCTTTGATGGCTTTCAGAATGGTCTTCTTTCTGGCCTCAAGTGTGCGATGAAATTCAAGCAGGTCGCGAACGGAGCGAAGCTGTTCTTCATCAAGGCCGCCGGTTGCTTCCTGCCGGTAACGGGCCAGAAAGGGGATCGTGGCGCCCTCGTCAATAAATTCGGCTACTTTTTCAATTTGTTTTGCCCGCAGACCAACAGTTTCTGCGATGTGACTTGTCATTTGCTCGGTTGTCATAACATCAAAATTCTTCTGAGACTTCTAATTAAATATGTTTACGGGGTTTGTACAAGTGTTGAAAATAGGATGCCGGTTTTTCAGGAATCAACTGTGAAATTTGCATTGTTATCAATCTCAAGAATGTTCCGTGAATTTTAAAAGTGCATTCTCATGCCGCCTATCATCACCTGAATTTTCAGGGCTAAAATCAGCCGGTTGATACTACAAAAAAGTTTGCTACATCAAAAGGTATGAATTCTTCTAAAAGGAAATTTGAACTTCTTTCTTAAAGTACCGGTTTATGAGCGTAGATTTGGGACAGTAAATTATCATGAATAATGGAGATTGCTTTCGGGAAAATGGTGTGCTCAATTTACCCAAGTATGTTTCCGTTTTCATTTTACAGTTGCCTTGCTGAATAACTTTTTCTTGATGAAATATCAGGATTAGTGGAAACTTATTGCTGTATGAGTGCACATTTTTATTTCAAAGCAAAGTAACATACTTTTTGGATTCAAGATTTCTTGGTATTAAAAAGTATCTGTCAAAAATTTCCCACACCCGTCATACGAAGCACCATCAAAAGAAAGTTGCACCGTATGTGTATATAGAAATCCGCTCATCGTATCCTGGCAGTAAACCGGTTCTGCCTGAAGAACATATTCTGATGAATCCATTCGATAGTAGTAGATGATCATCTCTTTCCCTTCTCTTTTATCCTCAACATCTGCTTCAACAAAAGTATCTGAATGCAGAGTTTTTTCAGGCGTGGTAAAGGTCATACTGTTATTTTTGTGGATTTGGACAGACCAAAACGGTTCATTCCCGGATGCGATAAATTCAACACCTTCATCACTCAGCCGTTTGTGATGTTCAAGGACAGATCGGTAATCAGCGACAGGTTCAAGGCGGTATTCATCTTCTAAATCTCCTGTGATTTTTCCTTCACCCTGATCGAGAAGAATCAATTGGCGGCCTTCAATCAAAAAGGATTTTAGGTGATTTTGTTCGTTCTCAAATAGCCTCAATGTGTCACCGGATTGATCCCAGGAGCCTTCGGTTACATATGGTTCGGGGCTTCGGTCTTTGTACCAGCTTACTTCGGTAAAACTGTTTTCATCGAGTGTGAGTACATACTGTATTCCCGGACAATCAGCACAAGGTAAAATTCCGGTAAAAGAGGAGGGGATGGAAAGTTCAGCATTCTCCTGTTCTGCTTCTCCTGATTTTCTCAATTCATTGCAGGCAATATTTATCCGGAATGAGATAAAAATAGCAAGAAGAACCAGTATCGTAATGTTGATGAATTTATTCATCCGGTTTGATCTGTTTTTCTAAGAGATGAATCCTGGCAGTTACAAAAAAATTTACATTTCACGCTTGTTTGCCGCCCGGAGAAATTCAAGTACATCCAGTGCCTCTTCACGGTTCAGACCTAAATCGGTTTTTGCGCCGGCATAACTCTGTGATAACTCCTGTCCAACGGGATGTTTTTGCGACATTTCTCTCGGGTTCAGAATGTAGTTTACTATAAATTCAGGTTCTCGCCGGTCTGCAACATTTCTCAGGCGGGGACCGGAGATGACGGCATCAAGATTATGACATGCCACACAGATGCTCTGAAATATTTGCTGTCCGCGTTCCGCTTTTTCGAGATCCAACTCGCCGAGTTCGAGCTTTTCGGTGATCGGCCCGATGCCGTGGGCCAGTTCAAATTCCGTGAGGGCATCTTCAGTTTCTCCATTTCTGCAGCCAAAGAGAACGAAAACAAAAATTAAAAGATAGGATAGAAAAAATTTCATTTTAGGATGTAAGATGTTTTACAGTAATAGTTTGTGGGCCTTGTATCAGATGAGATTTTTTGTTTTATCAATCGATTCATCTGCCATGGTTTGATGATATTTTTCAAGTTTTTCCTCAAGCACTACATCCGTTGTGCTGAGGATGCGAACCGCCAGCAGGCCTGCATTTTTTGCCTTGCCGATAGCTACAGTGGCAACCGGTACGCCGTTGGGCATCTGCACGATAGAGTAGAGGCTGTCGAGTCCGCCAAGAGCCGTTGTTTTTACGGGTACGCCAATGACCGGAAGGGTTGTGTAGGCGGCCAGCATTCCCGGAAGGTGTGCAGCTCCTCCGGCACCGGCTATGATCACTTTCAATCCGCGTTCCCGGGCGCTCAGGCCATACTCGGCCATCACATCCGGTGTACGGTGAGCCGAAACCACCTGTTTTTCGTATAAAACGTCAAATTCTTCAAGTAAATCAGCAGCTTCTTTCATGGTAGGCCAGTCGCTGTCGCTGCCCATTACAACGCCTACCTTCGGTGCATCAGCCATAATTGTGGTTTTGGGTTTGAATCCATTTTTATTCTGTTATTCAAGATATAGATATTCTCTCTTTTTCTCTTTATTAAAATCGATATGATTTATGCAGAAATAATGTTTAATATTAAACTAAAAATTGCCGGTTACTGACAATAACCAAAAAATGGACCTAGATTGATGGAAACAGGAATCTACACATTTGTTGAAAATACACCCGATCCGGAAACCGGACAAAAACTTTACCCCTCGGAGAGGCTTTCGAATTTGATGGAAGAAATTGAGCTGGCCGACCAGGCCGGGCTGGATGTGGTTGGAATCGGGGAGCACCACCGGGAAGAGTACATTTCATCGGCGCCTTCTGTGATTCTTGCAGCGGCAGCATCACGTACAAAAAATATCCGCCTTTCAAGTGCCGTAACGGTTTTGGGGTCGGAAGAGCCTGTCCGGGTTTTTCAGCAGTATTCCACCCTCGACCTACTATCAAACGGCAGGGCGGAGATTATGGTGGGGCGGGATCCTTCATCGAGTCGTTTCCTCTGTTCGGCTACGATCTGAACAATTATGAAGAACTGTTTGAGGAAAAACTTCAGCAGCTTTTGCAAATACGCGAAAACGAACGGCTGAACTGGCGGGGCAAACACACTCTCGATGTTGAAAACAGGGGTGTCTACCCACGGCCGATGCAGGAAACATTGCCTGTCTGGCGGGCGGTTGGTGGCACGCCAAAATCAGCTTATCAAACTGGGGCAATGGGGTTGCCGATGGCTCTGGCCATTATTGGCGGTTTTCCGGAACAGTTCAAGCCGATGGCTGATTTGCACAGAAGGGGAGCCTCCGAAGCCGGGCACGACAAACTGCCGCTGAGCATCAATTCCCATGGGTTTATCGCAGAAAATTCACAAGATGCCCTGGATACGGCATTCCCCGCATTTAAAACAACGATGGATAAAATCGGGAAAGAACGCGGCTGGCCGCCAATGTCGCGAGGTCAATTTGGAGCTTCGTGCACGCTCCGGGGTGCCAATGTGGTGGGCAGCCCGCAGCAGGTGATCGATAAAATTCTCTATCAGCACGAAATTTTTGGTCATGACAGGTTCCTGCTGCAGATGAGCGTGGGGACGATCCCCCATAAAAAACTTCTGCGATCTATTGAACTATTTGCAACGGAAGTGGCGCCTGTCATCAGGAAAGAGATAGCTGCAAAATCTGAGGTTTGAGAATTTTTAGTGATTTTGGTTTTATTTGCAGATTTTCTGCCGTCATTGGTTTACCTGAGCCATTCGGCAGTCAATATTGAATTTTTATTATTGCAAACGTTATGCAATTTCTGTAGCTGAATAGATAGTGTGAAACTTTAGCAACAGATTCTAACCAATCAAAGAAAAAGCCTGAAATAATAACATCTATTCGATTTCGATGAATTTTCCGGGTTCATTAGCCTTGATAATTGAGGGCATTTTCTCAACCAGTGGCAATAAATCTTCATAGATGTTAGTTTTGGCTTTCAATAGTACAACCTGAATTGAACATGAAGCTATAGATTGTTGAAAGCTAAGGTTTTTGTCACTGGTAATAAAAACATCGAATTCAGCTTCAGCCACTGATAATAATTCACCATTCGAAAGGCTTGCCCATCCAATTTCAGGAGTAGTTTTTGTAAAGAATCCCGGATCCAATTCTTCAATCCGATACTTCAATTTTTTTGGAAGGCATTCATCCAGCAGAATTTTGATCATTGCAGCTGAAGTAGTTGATCCTTAAATCTTTCAAGAACCTGAATCGCTTGTTGTTTGGTTACTGTGGGGAAATCGTCCAGGAATTCGTTTAGAGAATGGCCAGCCTCCAGGTATTCAAAAAAGGTACTTACCGGGACACGAGTTCCCTTAAACACAGGTGTGCCCCCAAGAATATCTTTTCGTCTTTCAATAAGATTATTTGGATCAGCCATTTTATGGAAAAAGAAATTATCGTTGATAAAGCAATATAATTAACGAATGGCCGGTTTGGAAATTTTTAAAAAAACAATGGTAAAGCCTGGCAAAGTTATCTGTTACTCCCAAAAGGCAGATAACCATCATCTGCCACTCTCATGTCATATTTAATTGGATTATTTTTTACGGTCAACAAAAAAAAGGATGCTGAATACTCCGTGTTTTTCTGTGCCTCCGTGGCAATATTTCACAGCTTCTTATTAGATGGCTTTCTTTGTTTCAAATCAACCAAGCCACAAGAATTTTAGTAGAACAATTTCTTTATGTATTGCCAGGTGCACAAATAGACAGATGTGATATTTCGAAATAAATTCACGACTTTAGTCCGTCTATGAAAAACTTATTACTAACTGCTGCCCGTTTTACTGCCTACCTGCTTTCCGGGGTAATTCTTGCCCTGATTTTTGTTGGCTTGCTTTTTTTAACGAATGGGTTTGCAGGTGGTTATCTCTCATTGGCAATCACATTATTGGCGGTATTCTTTTTTCTGCGGTGGATTTATAAACGGCAGGAGAGCATCGGCCTCAAGGTGTTAAAATCCCTGCCTGCCGGATTGGCACTGATTCTCATCATTTGGTCGATGATACCGCTGCCCCGGCATGAATTCAGGGATACGGATGGTGACCCCGGGTTTGAAATGTGGAATCTTAACGAGGACAGGTCGGTGTCGGTGAACATTCACAACCCGCCGGATGATGCAGAGCTCAGAGAGGAAACCATCGTTTTTGTGCATGGCGGGCCGGGTGCTTATAACCGCGATTTTGACAGACATTTTCTGGCGTCGTTCTCTGATGAGGGATACCGCGTGCTAATGTATGACCAGGCCGGTGCCGGACGCTCACCATTGCTGCCAATCACTGAATATTCACACATGGGCAATGTGGATGACCTGCGTGCAATCCTGCAAAAGCTCGACAGCCCGGTGATTCTGTTCGGCCAGTCGTACGGATCGGGTGTCATCACGTCGTTCATGGATGCTTATGGCAATGATTTTGACGTCAGAAAACTTATACTCTCAGAACCGTCGCCGCTGCCGGGTGTAGACCTGAATACCGATCATCCCCACTTTACCGATAAAACCACAAAAGCCGAAAGCGCAGATGGCCTGGAATTCAGTGATGTGGTCAATAACCCCAGGGTTTTGCTGGCTGCCCTGCTTCCGGCCGGCCACTCTTTTGTGAGCCAGGAAGAGATGATCGGGTATATAGGGCCTGAGCTGCAGGTGCAGGTGGTGAGCAACTCATACTGTATGGAGGATGCAGAGAGAATGTTGCCGTTTGAACCTCTTCCGGTAAATATACTGGCCACCCTTCACATCCGGAATGATTTTACAGAAGCGCACCGGCCCGATTTGAGAGAATTGCCACAGCCGGTTTTACTGTTGCTGGGCGCGTGCAGCTATGTGCCCCGTGGATTTGCCATGGAGTATTTTGAGCACTATACCATCACCCGCAGCCATTGGATTGAAACCGCCGG
>SKYV01000018.1 GCA_007127745.1 Balneolaceae bacterium | reverse complement strand
TTGCCTCAGCTGGCTGAGACTCCAGAAACAGATCCTGATTTTCATCAACCACCCTGGCAATCTCACCGGCATTTACGGCACGTTCAGTAACTGTTCCATCCTGGTTCACCAGCCCGTATCCGCCTGATTCGTATCCGGATGACATGGGATAGTAGGCGTAAATATTGACCGCTTTTGCCCCTTTGGCAATGGCACTCCATGCCCAAACACGGTGATCGCCCGGGGTTACGGGATCACTGATCAGCAGAGCAATGGTTCCGATTCCGGCCTGAAGCTCTCCTACATACCAGCCGCCTTTATCGATGTTCGCACTGCGGGCAAAATCCATCATGTTCATGACACGCCAGGCGGGCCAGTGGCGGTCGGGGTGATTGTGTTTCGGATAGAGTGAAACACCGTAAAAATCCACCACATCGGCCATCAGAAAATCATCGGTGGCGCCCACACCGAGGTGCGGAGATATAATGATGGATGACACGGCTGCGTGAGAGGTAATCACATTATCATGATCGGCTTTGCGAACAGCATCGTAGCGGCTGCCAAGATCTTCGGCCAGTTTTTCGTAGATGAATGTTTTCCAGTCCAGGTAATCAGTGTAGCTCAAAATGGTGCTGAATCGCGGCGGACTCACATCCTCCCACTCCAGAAATCCGCGATGCCAGGCCGTATTCAGGTTTTCGAGCGTGCCATATTTTTCTTTCAGCCAATCTCTGAACCGTGCCTGCGTGTAGGGACAATAACAAAACTGTGCATTCTGAACATAGTCGATATTGGCCCAGTTGATGATGTGCGGCTCGCTCCATAGATCCCATCCGTAAAAATTGGAATATTCGTTGGCTACTTTTGCCGTTTGTGTGTAGAAGTTATGAACCGCATCAGCCACTCCGGAATGATCGGTGCAAAAACCGGGCGCCGACTGAGATTCGACCTGAACCCCGCTTTGAGTCATAAATTTTGCATCGGGATACTGTTTGCCCACCCAATCCGGGGCCGAATCTACATACATCTGGATAAACACTTTCAACCCCACTTCTTCGGCCAGTTCCATCAGCAGTCGTAAATTCTCAAAATTATATTCTCCCGGCCGCGTTTCAGCCCGCTGCCATTCCACCCAGGTGCGTACGGTATTAAAACCCAGGTCTTTGATCTGCTGAAGATCTTTTCTCCATTCTTCCCGTGATTGCGGTGTTACTTCCGACAGCATCGGCGCCCGGGCATCTCCCCCACTGTACCAAACCGAAAACGGAAAGAAATCGGGATCGAACAATTCACCCGGTTGTTGTTGAGCTGTTAATAACAAAGGCAAGAAAAAAAGTATGAATAAAAATGAGTGAGCTTTCCTGTCCATAATCCTGGTTTTTTATGACTGATTTACATCCCGTTGATTCGTTCAACATACGGATTCCACACAATTTCCTGAAACAGATAATCTTCCATTTTACCTACTTTAAAGGTTCATCAAAATAGCTAAACTTCTATTTTGGATGTAAGAGGCTATTTTTGTTGGAGTTTTTGACTCCCTGTTTACCATCAGTTAATTTATGCCAACGGCTTAACCAACATTCAAATAATTTGATAAAATACGTTTCACCTCACATATCGATTTCAATTTATTTGAGTGTCCTGATCATACTCAGCGGGTGTGTCTCACTGTCCACCTACCAGTCACCCAAGATTTTGGATAAAGGTGATGCACAGGTTGGTGTTGGGATGCTTGCAGGATTCGGTGAAATCCGTGAAGTGGCTTTAGGCGAAGTATCTTTGATCGGGCGATATGGAATTTCAGACAGAATGGACATTGGGGCCAAGATTTACGGGCTGCCTCATCTGGTACAATTTTACAGCCTCTACGGGGATCTTCGCTATCAACTACTAACCGAGCCCTTGTATGTATCGGGGGCGTTTGGGGTTTCCACATTTCATGTTGAAGATTACCGTTCTACAGGCCTTTACCCAACTATCATGTTTGGAACCGAGCGCATCTACGGAGGGGTAAAATGGATCCGGATGATTTCTTCGTCTGATGAAATGGAAGAATCTCTGGGCACAAATTTTGCGGGTGTGGTGGCCGGTGCGACTTTTGGCAAACGTTTATCGTTCATGCCTGAATTGAACGTATATTTTGCAGATGAAGAACTGCTGTTTTTTCCGGGGGTCGGCCTGACCTATAATTTTTGAAAACAAATAACTATTTCACTGCCGTGGCAGCCACAAACTCTCCGGGAATTTTGTAACCCTTTTCGTTTTTATAGGGTGAAATGGAATCAAGATACTCCTGATGGGCTTCCATTTTGGTTTGTTCGTCAAATTTCTGATAGGCCAGTGCTACAGGACCGCCGGCGAAAGCTGCCATTACCGCCAGTTCATCGTTCGGATAGTAAATGGTTGCTGAAAACCGCTCGATCTGCAAATCTTTAAACCCGGCTTCTTGCAATGAAAATTTAAGTGCATTTCCGGTTCCCTGCTGAAAAAACATGGGGCATACATCCGTTTTTACCCGTTTATCCACAATTGGGAAAATATCTGCCCAGCCACAATTTTTCCGCTCACCCCAAATCACAACGGCAGTTTGTCCGCCCGGTTTTAAAACCCGGTATTTTTCTTTCAAAGACCGTACCGGATCGGGCACATACATCATCCCCAAACTGCTTATTGTTGCCTCAAATTGCTCATCATCAAACTCCAGGTTTTCAGAATCCATCCGCTGAAATGTTACGTTATCAATGTTTTTCTCTTTGATGTTCTCGGCAGCTATTTGAATCATGGAATCGGATAAATCAGTGGCAACTACCCGGCCGTTCGTACCTACTTTTTCGGCAATTCTCATTGTAACCAAACCCGTTCCACAGGCTGTTTCAAGCACACGGTCACCCGGGTTCAAACCGGCCAGTTTCAATAGCATATCCTGCGCCGGTTTTAACTGTTCCTTCCAGGAGTCTTCATAAAATACTGAGGCTTTGTCCCAGCCGTATCGTTGCACACGTCGTTGTAGTCTTGGTTCCATTGTTCTTTAGTATTTGAGTATCAAGTAGTGAGTATTGATTTTATTCAGAACCTGTCAGTGTTCGCAGGAATGTGAGAACATAGGTTTTAGAGAATATTTTTGAGTTTATTTTTATAAAGACCTGGCAAAGTTTTGCTTCCATGCTTTTCGGGAGTGAACCCTGTAAGAGACCGGTTTTTGCTGAGCACCAGGCGTTGAAAAATGTCGTTTATTTAACTTTGCCATGATTAATCCAGACTTTGCCATTTTCCAAAAATATCAGATGCTGTCAGGTCTTCAGCTGTTCCGTTTTGCCTTTTTCCTTTTCACTATATTAACCTCCCGCTCCACCTCTACGGGGCTCACAAAATCCGCAAGAAGTGGGCTGTGATTGTCAGCCTGTTCAATCACCTTCATAATCTCCTCGTCCGATGCCGGACTGTCAATAAAAACCTTATATCTGAGCCCTTTATATCCCGGCTTTACGCCATCCAGCCCATAGGTACCGCGGGCATCCACATCGGCTTCTATACCAACTTCAATTCCATCGAGGGGAACATCCAGGTATGCGGCCCATTTTACGTACCCGATAGCGAGACAACTTCCTAAAGCACCCCGCTGAAGTACACTTGGCCCCGGACCGGCATCCTTACCACCTTCTTCTTTTCCAACATCTGCTGTAAAGGTCCAGTGCTTGTGTTCAATGTCGCAGGTGGTTCCGTCGCGAACCCGGATTTTTGTCGAAGTGGTGTATTGCCCTTTTTCAGGTTTAATGGTTAATAGTTTTTTTACCCGTTTGTGGGATTCTTTCAGTGTTTTAGTGTCTGACATAGCGTTTTAATTTTAATCCTGTTCCTATGGTATTAAGCCGAAAAAAATCTCATGGTGCATCATTACCAGAAATATTATCCGAATTTCTGATCAATGGATTAGCTGCTGAAAAGAATAAACATACTCTGGCTTATTAAGTTTTTATATTGAAATTACGAATGAGTTTCCACCGGCTGTCCATTGGTAATTTTCTCTGCATAAGTATAAGTGCCAATTACTTTATGGAGAATGGTTTTGATTCCGGGAAAGCTCTCCTGCATCATAAATACAGGTCGCATTGGCACTGCATTCACGATGATTTCGGCTGAATTCTTTTTGATCGCTTTAATTCTGCAGAGGTTAGTTTTCCAGGTGCAGTAGGTTTAAGCAGCCTGGGTGCGGGGCCGGTTCTTTTCTCCATTTCGGCATACATCCCGTCCTCAGCCACAAATCCGGAGCAGATCACAAACGCACCAACGGGTGTGCCATTAAGCTCTGTTCGAAGTGAATTTATGAACATGATCATTCCCGCCTTTGTAGACGCATAAGGTGTTTGGTATGGAAACCCAGTTTTTCCGGCAAGTGACGACACGTTTACAATATGTCCTCGGCCGCGATCAAGCATTCCCTGAAGAACAGAACGGGTTAGAAGCATCGGGGCAGTAACATTCACCTGGATCATATTTTGGATCTCCTTTGGAAAAAAATTCCGAAATGGTGCAGCCCATTCAATCCCCGCATTATTGATCAGGATATCGATCGGGCCAAGTTCCTCCTCAACCTTATCTGTCAGGGACAAAACCTGCTCTGTATCAGACGGGTCAGCTGGAATGATTGCCGTATTTATGTTGTGTAAAAAACTTCTTCACACACCTCTTAAAGTGCATCACCAGAACGGGCAGTGAACGACCAGTCCTCTTGATGCTCCAGTTAAAAGTGCATTGAGTCCTTGTAATTATTTCATGGTATTTGTCTGTTGAAGTTACTTCTCAAGATTTTCGGTAAAAATCTCTGCGAGCGCATCTGCCACAGGCTTTGAACCGAATTCCGGGGTCAAATGCCCGAGACCAGAGATTCCATACACCCTGGAATCGGGAAGCTGTTCATCGTATTAGTTTACCGAAACGATATGGGCGCCCGTGCTCTCTGTCTCATAAAGGAGCAGAACCGGAATTGTGATCCGTGACAGTTGGGATGGATCGTCATCCACTTCGCATTGATTAACTGTGATAGAGTCAAAAATTAATAGAAGAGTAAGTGATTGCTTATTAACACTCTTGTATAATTATTAACCGAAAAAAAGGTCTTGGTACATCATTTTAGGCAAATAAGTCGCAAGGTTTCATAACTGTTATTTTGAAGCCGTAATTAAATGAGCCGGCATCGGAAATTCCAGGCTACCGTCTGATGAGATGTATTCTTGCAAGGTCGATTCAATCTGCCGGACAACTTCGTCGATTTGCTGATCCGTAAGTTCAATTCCGGCCAGTGGAAACCATCCTTTCACATCGGCAAGCACCATCGTACGGACATCGGGAAAACGGGCTTTGCCACTGTGAGTGGTTACTTCGGCTGAGGTTAATACGCTTTCAGCGCACAATGATTTCAATTCGCCGGTGTCACCGAGCGAAAAGGGAGCCCTGAGCGCCTGTGCCACCTCTTCGAAGGCGGTGTTGGCGAAGGCTTGGGTCATGGCATGGTATCCGGGGTTGTTGTCAAGCGAGTCGAATACCGACACAACCATCCAGCCGCCGGGAGCCAGAACACGTTCCATCTCCTGAAGGGCGGCTTTTTTATCCTGGAAAAACATCATCCCAAACTGGCTAACTACGACATCAAAAGAGTCATCCTCATATGGGAGTTCTTCTGCCAAACCTTCCTGCCAGTTAATGGCCGGAGCTTTACTTTCAGCCACGGAGAGCATGCCGGGATTGGGATCCAAACCGGTGATATACACACCATTCCCGCCGTTGCGCTTCAGGGCGTTGCGGGCAACAATACCGGTTCCGCACGCAACATCCAGGATACGATCTCCCGGCTTTACACCGGCTTCATCCAGCAAGCGCTGTGATGAACTTACAAACAGTGCGGGAACCATCAGATTTTCGTAATGGGTTGCGGTTTCTTTGAGTTTATCAAAGCTTAAGTTTTGCATGTTTATGATATTAAAGTTTTTGGGTTTAGCGTTATTTACAGAGTAAGAGACCTGGGAGGTCTGCACCCTTATAGGGGGAGGATAAAAATCTGAATAATTAACGGTTCGGATATCGAATCATCGGGAAAAGAGGGGGTGCACCATCAACCCGAATCACATCAACGATTTCAAATCCGAAACGCTCGTAAAGCGGTGTATTAACCGGATTCGTATTCTCCAGATAGGCGATTTCTCCCCGGCGGTCGATCTCATCAAGCGTATGCTG
>SKYV01000264.1 GCA_007127745.1 Balneolaceae bacterium | reverse complement strand
TCGGCTGCCTGCTGATAAGCTGACTGATCCTGTACCGGATATCCTGCCTTGTGGAGAAGTGCATCAGCTTTCAGTGTGGTTACTAACCCACGCGTAACTCTGTAATTGTTACCGTGGAAAGTGTCATCACTCAAACCACCGTTTTGTGCAGCCCAGTCGAGATCAGCAATTATCTGATCGTAAACCTGAGCAGCCGGTGTACGTTCTAAATAGATGTCATCCAGTGATTCGTAAGGTTCCACAACCAGAGGTACATCTCCCCAAACTCGCACCAGGTAAAAGTAATTCAGTGCTCTGAAAAACCTTGCCTGGGCTAACAGGCTGTTTCTTTCAGTTTCACTCAACCCTTCTGTTTCGGGTACATACTTAATGGCTGTATTTGCGCGCGAAATAGCCTGGTAAGCACTCGACCACTGCCCGCCGAAATAGCCAGCCATGTTTATCGGATTCAGTGTTAAGTTGTGCGTATTCTGCACATGCACTTCCTGTCCTTTGTATTCATTGTCGAATAAACCGGACATGTAACCTCCCATCATCATGGTACTACCTGCATACGCAGATCCGGCACCATAAAATCCGGGCACGCCTGTTCGATAGATACCGTTTACAATCGCACGGGCATCTTCGGGCGTTTCAAAATAATTATCTACAAATATTTGTGTTTTCGGGTTTTCAGTCAGAAAGTCGTCGCACGACACCAGAAAGAAAAGACCGAAAAGTACTACTGTTAATTTTTTCATGGTAATCTTTACCTAAATTAGATTATTGATTAAAACCGCACATCTACGCCAAGGGTAAATGTTCTGGGTTTGGGATACTGGAAGAAGAAAATGTTCTGTCCCCATTGGTTTCCTCCCCAGGATGTTGATTCCGGGTCGTGTCCCAGAAAATCACTCGAGTGAATTACGAATGCATTTTCAACATTTGCAGTTAATCTCAGGTAGTTTAATCCGAGTGTAGAAAGTGTGCCGGGATCAAATGTATATCCTACGGAAATCAGATTTCCTCTGATGTACGATCCGTCTACAACCCAGCGGCTGTCAAGCTCACTGTTCTGTCCCGAAAGTGCTGCATTTCTCACTTCCTGCACCATGGCGTCCGGGTTATCCGGAGTCCAGGATTCGGTAAGAATTGTTTCAAGTCCACCTGCTAAACCTGAGCGGTCTTCCACTGAATGCAGGAACTGCTGCATGATATCCACACCGTAAACAAACTGAAGATCTACAGTGAAGTCCCAGTTTTTATAGTTAAACCGGTTGATAAAGCTTCCTGTCCAGTCGGGCAATCCATTACCCAGGATTTTACGGTCATCCGATCTTTTTGCAGTACCGGGTGTTCCCTGGTCTGCTTCATCTTCTCCGTAAATTCCAAGTCGTTCAAATCCCCAGAATGAGGCAACGGGTTCACCAACCCTCAGGATGCTCTGGCTGCCTGATACCCACCACGGGCCGGGGAATATATCTTCGTCTTCGGCCCCAAGCCGTACAATTTCATTTTGGTTGTAATTGAAATTCAAGGTGGTTGTCCAGAGGAAACTGGATGTAGTAAGGTTCCGGGTCGTCATCATAAAGTCAAAACCCTGATTTTGAACAGCGCCGATATTATCGGTAATCGACCCAAATCCGGTGGTTGTCGGTACCGGGCGATTCAACAAAATATCGTTGGTGTGCTTATGGTAGTAATCTGCTTCCAGAGAAATCAGCTGGTTAAACAATTCAAGTTCAAAACCAACATTAAACTGGTAGGTTTTTTCCCATTCGAGATCGGGGTTGGCCAGACGCTGTACAAAGCTTGATGGCCTGCGGTCTCCACCTATCAGGGTAGTTCCCGAGCCAATTGTTGCCAGAGACTGATACAGTCCGATTTCCGAGTTACCGGTTACACCATACGATGTGCGCAAGCGCAGTAAATCAATAGAATTGATATCACTCATGAAGGCTTCATCAGAAACCAACCATGCCAAACCTGCAGACGGGAAGTATCCATACTTGGAGTTGTCTCCGAAACGGGAGGAACCGTCAATCCGGCCAGTAAAGGTAGCCATATAGCGGTTAGCATAGGTATAACTTACTCTTGCAAAGAAAGAGTTCATGCTCCATTCGTCAGCATAAGAGCTGGGTGGATTCGGATTAGTAGCAGTTCCGATGTTATTATACTTGAAGAAGTTATCGGAAAACCCGCTCGCACTCAGATTATTTGACCGGTAGTTTCTCTGCTGCCAGCTTGCACCCAGTACTGAGTTAATTCTGTGATTTTCAAACTCTTCGATATAGGTCAGATAATTTTCACTCTGCCAGAACAACATTTCACTGTTCCCGATACTTGCATTGCCATCAGGCGCTGAAAGGTTAATCAAATCTGTCGGACTGTAATCACGCCCTTCATACAGCATGTTGTTAATTCCAAGCTGACTTCTGAACTCAAGATTAGGCAATAGCTGCAGTGCTACAAATGTGTTACCATAAATCTGGGTTCTGTTTCGAAGCCTGTCCCGCGTTTCCAGTACGTGTACCGGATTGGCCATTGCCTCAAAACCATAATCATCCTGAATTGAGAAAGAGTTAGACCACGACCCGTCATCAAATGTTATGGGAAAAATGGGCGGCATCTCAATCATGGTACGCCGCGGCATCTGGTTTCCTCCACCTTCCTGGATGTTGTTTTCCCAGGTTCTGTTCAGCGTAAAATTGGTGCCGAGTGTCAGCCACTCACGCGGTGTTACATCATATACCAGTTCCAAACTTGCACGCTGCATATAGGAGTTCAGCATAATCCCTTCACGATCGGTATAGTTCAGAAACGCACCAAATGAAGAGTTTTCGCTTCCGGTTTGAATACCAAGCTGATGGTTATGAGAAAAAGCAGTTCGTGTAGCAGCATCCTGCCAGTCGGTATTGTAACGCGGATTCCCGTTTGCATCAAACAGACGTGGATCGTCTCTTGTAAGTACCGGTTCCTCTCCCGGAGCATAGTTTCCGTGCCTTGTGGCATTCTGATAACCCAACTCCAGAACTTCCATAAATTGTTCAGAATCTAACAGGTCCATCTTGCCTCTCATCCGGCCAATACTCATATCACTGTTGTAGCTTACAACCAGGCCATCCTCTGCACTTGCGCCTCTTTGGGTGGTAATCAAAATAACACCGTTGGCACCACGTGCGCCGTAAATGGCTGTGGCTGAAGCATCCTTCAACACTTCAATACTTTCAATATTATTTGGGTTGATGTAATCAATATTCTCCATCACAACACCATCTACCACATAGAGTGGACTGGTTGATGCGTTGATGGTGCCTACTCCGCGAATCACTACACGGTTACTTCCGGTCGGCGAGCCTGAGTTCGTAAAAATATTTACCCCGGCTACCTTTCCTCGTAAACTCTGAAGTGTATTAAAGGTGGGCTGTTCGAGCTGATCGGCAGAAGCCATTCCAACTGAACCTGTTATTTCTGATCGTCGCTGCGTACCGTAACCCACAACCACGAGGTCGTCGAGTTGGGCGGTATCGAGTCTCAACACCACATCGATCGTACTTCTTCCGTCAATATCAATGGTCTGCTGCTGAAAGCCGATGTAAGAAAATACCAACACGGCATCCGAATCAGGGACCGTTAAAGAATATTCCCCATCTATATTTGTAGTTGTTCCGGTGGTTGTACCCTGAACGGCTACGTTTACTCCTACCAGAGGTTCTCCGCTTGTTTCTGTTACCGTACCACTAACCTCATGGTCTTGAGCAAAGACCTGAGTGGTAGCAAGCAGAAATATAGCAAGAACTCCGATATACTTTATTCTATGAGAATAAATACATATTAATGCACTTTTAAAGATAGTAAATGCATTACCTACTAACTGTTTTTCCATAGCATGTTCCAACATTAATTTCACAAGAAAAACCAGACAAAACCTTCTTATAGCTCTTTTTAAAGATCTATACTTCAGAATCGCCTGAAACTTTTCTCATTTTGTTTCAATTTTAGATATAAAGATCTGTTTGATCTTCAATATATAAGTAACGGAAAAAAGGAATTATGTACAAATGTTTAAACATAAAAAACACTCTTTAGAGGCAAGTTTAACATTTTTTAATGCTGCTATAGAAGGGCTTTCACTGCATGGCTTTTTCCAGTCATAATCAATGCAAAATCACCCGTTTATCAAACATTCTGAAACGGACATGGGTAATTTTTGAACTTAAAGTACTTCTTGCCAAAAGCTGTTGATAATCAATAAAACCATGATTAACCCTCTTTCCACATTTGCTGAATTTCTTCCAGGGATTTGCCCTTCGTCTCGGGTACGGTTTGATAGATAAACCAAAATGCAATAACACAAAAGAGTGCAAAAAACCAGAACGTTGTGGAGGCTCCGCCAACCGCCAGCAATATAGGGGTTAATTGTCCTACCACTGTATCCGCAATCCACATAGCCATAATACTAATGGCCAGTGCCCGTCCCCTGATCCGGTTTGGAAAAATTTCTGAAGCTATAACAAATTTGAGCGGGCCGATGGAAAAAGCAAAACAGGCCAGAAAAGCAATCACGCTGATGAGAAGAAATATACTGCCGGTAGCCCCAATGTAGAAAAAATAGCCGGTTGCGATCAGGCACACAGTGGCTCCGGCCGTGCCAAACAGGTAGAGCGGCCTTCGGCCAAGGCTGTCAACTTTCCAAACTGCGATAAATGTAAAGATCATGTTGGCAAATCCCAGCAATATCTGGCTGATTAATGCACTGCCGACGTCCACTCCGGCTTCACTTAATATTCTGGGACCGTAGTAAATTATGGCATTTATTCCACTGAACTGGGAAAACACAGGAAGTAGTATTCCAATGATGAGCGCTTTTCTCAATCCAGGTTTTAACAGTTCGCGATAAGATCCTTCTTCTTCTCTAAGTGTCTCCCGGATTTCTTTATGGCTTTCTTTTGCCTTATCACTGCCCAAAACCCGCTCCAGAATGGTTTTGCCCTCCATTTCCCGCTTCATATTGAACAACCACCTGGGGCTTTCGGGTATGAAAATCACACCTATAAAAAACAGTAAAGCGGGAATGGTTTCAATGCCGAACATTCCCCGCCAGACCTCATCAACAAAAATATACTCAAGGGCGGGCCAAAGCTCCCGGTTTATTAATGTTTCCGACAAGTTCAGCACCATTGCGTTGGAAATGTAGGCTACCAGAATGCCCACGGTTACCGCAAGCTGATAGCAGGTAACAAGGCGCCCCCGGAGATGAGCCGGTGCAATCTCAGAAATGTAGAGCGGCACCACATTAGACGCAATCCCGACAGCCATCCCGCCCAGCAGCCGCGCTGAAATTAACAACGCAAAACTTGGAGCTGCCGCCGTACCTACAGCCGAGATAAAAAACAGCAGGCCGGCAGCCATCATGGTGATTCGCCGACCAAAACGATCACTCACTTCACCGGAAATGGCAACACCGATAATACAACCAATCAAGGCAGATGATACAAACCAGCCTTCCTGAACGGCTGACAGGCCAAACTGCTCCTGAACAAACGTCAAAGCCCCGGAAATTACCGCCATATCAAACCCAAACAGAAATCCGCCTGTTGCGGCAATTAGTGTGATCAGTGTGAGATATAACTTGTTTCCCTGCTCCATTCTCTATTTCATAAATGCTTTTACCATTTTCGCAGTTTGTTCACCCCGGTTTTTCAATGTATAGGCTCCGGCTGCAGCAGGTATCACCACGGTTTCGCCGTAATGGATTGCCATGGTATGTTGTTCGGTGATAATTTCTGCCGATGCCCCTTCAACCAGATTCAGCACATGAAACCGGTTTTCTGTTGCGATGTGAACCGAGTTTTCAAATTCTATTCTGTGTATGGCATAAAGGTGTTCTTCATGTGTAGGCAGATTGATTAATGCCCAATCTTCACCACGGTCCAGAACTTCCGGTTTGCTGATGAATTCCTCCTCAATCAAACGGCCTTTCCGGTCAAAATCCAGGTTTTCAAATGCACGATCTACGTTTAGTGTCCTCGGTTTGCCGTTCAGGTCGAGGCGCTGCCAGTCGTATATTTTGAAAGTAAAAATATAGGGTGTATTGCTGATTTCCAGCACCAGGTTATCTTTGCCTGAACAATGAATGGTACCGGCCGGAATCAGAAAAAGATCGTGTTTTTTGGCCTCAAAATGTTGCACGAAACGCTCTGTATCTGCTTTTTTACCACTTTTTTCACATTCCC
>SKYV01000075.1 GCA_007127745.1 Balneolaceae bacterium | reverse complement strand
TAGAAAATCTGAAAGAGCATCTCGACAGGTTGGTGGGGGCCTCAGCCCAAAGAGCTGAAGAAGGGGAAATTTCACCGCTCGACAATAACCTGCTTGAGATGAGCAGTTATCAGATTCAGGCAAGAATTGATGAGCAGGCCCTGAAACTGAATCAGCTCATTTCATCCTGGAAAGTCAGGATGGGTTTTGATGAAGATGCCGACACTCGGTTTGCAGGAGATTTTGAAAGCCCGGACATTGTTCTGCCCGATGCCGGTGAGCTTCTTACCATGCTCAGCGAATCGCCCGGAGCAAGAGCAAATCGTCAGGCATACGAAGCGGCCGAACTTGAAACAATACTCGAACAAAACCGGCGGTTTCCTTCCATTGAATTATCTGCCGGCTATAAAACACTTACACCGGATTGGCACGGGTTTTTGGTAGGTGTGGCCATTCCGCTCCCTCTCCTGAACCGAAACACCGATGCGATCGCTCAGGCTCGTGCTCTGGAGCGGTTGGAACAGGTTAATTTTGAAAGTGCCTTACGAGAGCAAAGCCAAACAATTTTACAGTTGCTGCAATCACTAAGAATTTATGAGGAAAAAATGGATCAGTTTCCGGTCCACCTCGAGGATCCTGAGCAGTTTCTGCATTCGTTGGCCATATCGTACGAAGAGGGGACGCATTCACTCACTGATTTCCTGAATACTCTCAGCCTGATGGCAGACTCCTATCAAACAAAATACAGTCAGCTACAAAATTACTATTCCGCAGCTGCCGGAATTGAAGCGATAACCGGGCAGTTGTTCATCCATCCATAAATATTTTTGTAACATGAACTATCCGAGATTTTTTCCACTCTTTATTTCACTTCTCATTCTCGCTTTTGTGGCTTGTGGTGATGATCCTTCACATGCTGAAGAGGATCACGATCATCACGAGGATGAACTATTCCGGCTCACTCAGTGGGTAGATGATGCCGAGTTTTTTGCACTGTTTGAAATACATGAAAACTCTGGACGGATTGAGGGTACCCTGTTTATTTCGCAAAACAATCTTCCTGTAGCTGATGCCTCCGTCTCCGTTTCTTTCAGAGAAAACGGATCGGATATGACACAGCAGCAGCTTGAAGCCCGGCAGCCGGGGATCTTTCCGTTCGAACTTTTTTTTCAGGATGGGGATGAAGTTGATCTGGCGCTGGTTGCAATCATTGATGATCGACAATATGATGTTGTGCTGGGCAGTGTGGATCGGTACGCCGATCATCCGGCAGATCCCGATGTTGAAAACCTTCATCAGTTAGACAAACAGATGCAGTGGCGAATGTCGATTGCTTCTGCTTTCACAGAGGTTCATGACATTCCCGAAGTGATAACCGGGCTGGGCAGGGTGCAGCCGGACCCGTCAAATTATTATGAAATCTCTTCTCCTGTGGACGGCCACATCGATGCCGAATTTTTTTCGGTCGTACCGGTTTCGGGAGCCTTGGTTGAGGAAGGCGATCGCCTGGTGGCAATTTCACCGCCATTTTCATCCGAAAGTTCGTGGATTGAGCTTCGGCTGGCCTTTATTCAGGCCGAAGAAGCCTACAACCGTGCCCGGCGCCTTTTCGAAAATGATGCCATATCACTGAGAGAATATCAGGTGCGTGAGCGCGAATATGAAGTCAGAAAAGCAGGATACGAACATTTTCTTTCGGGTAATAATCATGGAGCGCACATTGAGGATGCAGGCCAATTTCTCTATCTGAATGCGTACCAGCCCGGAGTAATTGCCGATTCATACGTGGTGAGCGGCCGGCCTGTAAAACAGGGAGATCCGCTGTTCACCATTTATGATCCAACCCGGCTTTGGCTCGAAGTACTCGGCAGCAGAAACGAACTGAGTGCACTGCCTGATATCACAGGAGTTGAACTTCTGATCGGCAGAGAAGAGCGGTTAACACTTGGTGAGGAAGAAACAAGTTTAGTGAGCCGCGACCTGCGAAGCGATGCAACCGGGCAGCGTTCGAAACTAATCCTTTCGGTTGAAAACCCGGATCATCGGCTTGCACTGCATCAGCCGGTGAGGGTGAGATTGATGGGAAGTGGTTCAGAATCGTTTGTGGCAGTTCCTAATGATGCGCTTTTTGATGAGGATTCACATATAGTGGTTTTTGTGGTTCATTCAGGGGATCAGATTGAGCGACGGATTGTTCAAGCCGGCCGAAGTTACGGCGGTTTAACGGCCATTATTGACGGGCTTGAAGTGGATGAAAGAGTTGTAATTCAGGGAGTTTATCCGCTGCACCTGCTCACCGGCGACCTGCAAATCGATGACGGCCACGACCACTGATATTATGCTTGATAAAATTATTAAAAATAGTATTATAAATCGCTTTGCAGTCATTGTGCTGACTCTGCTTCTTGTGGCAAGCGGAATCTATTTGACCCGCGATATGGCTGTGGATGTGCTTCCGGATGTATCGGCGCCGGTAGTTACTGTTCTGACACAGGCACCCGGGATGCCGCCGGAGGAGGTGGAGCAGATGATCAGTTACATCATCGAATCTAACCTGGTGGGTTCCGAAGGGGTTCGCCGGGTTACCTCAAGATCTATGCTGGGTTTTTCTACCGTACAGGTAGAGTTCGACTGGGATGTGGATATTCAGCATGCGCGGCAGATTACCAGTGAACGGCTTCAGGGTATTGGTGACCAGCTTCCGGTACAGGCCGGTGCGCCTTTTTTAGCTCCGGTAACTTCTATTATGGGCGAGATTATGCTCGCTGGTTTCACGGCCGAAGAAACAAATTTGATGGATCTTCGAACCGAGATCGATTTTGTGGTACGCCGCGAATTGCTGGCTATGCCCGGAATCGCAGCCATTTCGGTTTATGGAGGCGAGAAACAGGAATTTGTAGTTGAACCGAACCCCGAAGTTCTGGAACAACTTGGCATTTCGCTAAACCAGGTTTTAGAGGCTTCAAGAAATTCAACCGGTAGCATATCCGGCGGTTTTACAAATTATTCGGGTAAAGAGTACACTATCCGCGGGTTTGGCCGTGCCGTTAGTGCAGAACAGATCGGGCTGGCCATTGTTAAGCAGGATGAAGAGGGCTATCCGATACTGCTTCAGGATGTCGCGGATGTTTCAGCCAAAGCCGCACCCCGTATCGGTGCTGCATCCGTGAATGCCCAGCCGGGTATTATCCTCGTAATCAGCAAGCAGCCGGCAGCCAACACCATTGAACTAACCCGGCAAATCGAAAACCGGCTTGATGAAATTGCATCCACCATGCCGGATGATGTAACTGTTCATACCGATCTTTTTCAGCAGGCACATTTTATTGATATCGCCATCAATAATGTTTTATCGGCCCTGTTTATCAGTGGGTTTCTGGTGGTGATCATTCTGTTTATTTTTCTCGCAAACTGGCGGGCTACACTTATTTCACTGGTTGCAGTTCCTGTTTCGGTCATCATTTCCGTACTCGTACTCTGGTTTGCCGGTATGACCTTCAACACCATGACACTCGGCGGAATTGCCATTGCTATCGGTGTGCTGGTTGATGATGCCATCGTTTTTGTGGAAAATGTATTTCGCCGGCTCAGAGAAAATGCAGAGAAACCCGTGGCAGAGAGAGAAAAGTTTCTGCCTATTGTCAGTAAAGCCTCATCACAGATAAAAGGCCCTATTGTTCTGGCAAACTTTACCATTGTCGTGGTTTTTCTTCCCCTCTTTTTTCTGACGGGCCTTGAGGGGAGTTTGCTTATTCCTCTCGGCATCGCATATGTAACAACAATTATTGCTTCTCTGCTGGTAGCGCTGGTTTTAACTCCGGCCATGAGCGCCTGGCTATTGGTTAAATCAAGCCGTGAACCGGAAAAAACAAGCTGGGTTTCACGGAAGCTGGAAGAACTCTATAAACCCACACTCGGATTTTGTTTCAGGCATAAAAAAATGGTTTTATTGGCGGTAGCCGCTCTTTTTATTTTTGTGTTGCTTCTAATCCCGGGGATTGGCCGCTCCTTCCTCCCCGAGTTTAATGAAGGCACGCTGAATGTGGGGATGGCCACTGTGCCGGGCACGTCTCTCGAAGAGTCAAACGAGATGGGGATGAGGCTTGAGGAGATCCTGCTGGAAAATCCGGCCATCCATTCTACGGCAAGGAGAGTGGGGCGTGCCGAGATGGATGAACATACCATGGGTTCTCACTCTCACGAAATTGAAGTGCGCCTTCACGAAAACTCCTTCGAAATTCAGGATCTGATGGATGAACTCAGGGAAGCTGTATCGGTGATTCCCGGGATTAACGCTTCATTTGATCAACCGATCACCCACCGGATTGACCACATGCTCACCGGTGTTCGAACCAACCTCGCCGTAAAAGTGTACGGCCCCGACCGCCGCCGTTTACAGTCAATCAGCCATGATATTGAAAGCATTCTTCAATCCGAGGGGAATATTGAGGATGTGTTGACGGATGACCAGGTTGATGTGCAACAAATTCAGATATTGCCCGATCGTGAACTGCTGGCCATGCACGGTTTGTCAGTTGCAGGGTTTGGTAGAATGGTTGAAGTCGCATTTCGCGGTGTTGTGGTGGATCAAATCTATCTTGACCCCGCAGTATTTGACCTGGTTGTAAGGTTCCCTGAGCATCACCGGGCCAATCCGGATGCCATATCCCGAACTCCTGTGGAGCTGCCGGGCGGAAGCCACATCCGCATTGGAGATCTTGCTGAAGTGAGGGTAAACTTTGCACCGGCCACCATCTCAAGAGAAAATGCCAGCCGTATGATTGTAACACAAGCCAACATCACCGGGGGAGATTTGAGTGGTACTGTTGAAAGGCTGCGCCAGCGTGTAGCCGATGATGTGGACCTATCCGGCGGGTATGTCATTTCGTTTGAAGGCCAGTTTGAACAGGAACAGGAAGCTACCCGCGTCATCCTGGTGGTGAGCATTTTATCGCTGATACTTATTTTTCTTGCTCTCTATGTGATGTTCAGATCCACAGGCCAGGCACTGCTTATTCTTCTGAACCTGCCTCTGGCACTTGTCGGAGGAATATTGGTCGTCAGGTTTGGAAGCGGGATTCTCAGTATTGCCGGTTTGATCGGATTCATCACCCTTTTTGGGATTGCCGTCAGAAACGGAATTATTTTGATTGATCAGTATAATGAACTCATCAATGTGAAGATGATGAACGTCCGGGAAGCAGTTATGACAGGCTCTCTGAACAGGCTTCAGCCGATCATGATGACGGTTATCACCACAGCGCTTGCTCTTCTGCCTCTGGCATTAACAGGTGATCAACCCGGAAATGAGATCCAGGGGCCGATGGCATCCGTAATTCTCGGGGGATTGGTAACGGCCACTCTGCTCAATATGATTGTTGTTCCTCTGCTGTTCGACTGGTATTTTCGGGAGAAAGAATAAATATGGCTCGTATTTTTTATCAAATGCAAACCGCCAACAGCTCCATGAGATAACTGAAATATGATTTATCTTTTGCTTGTTGCTCTCGGGGGTGCAATTGGTGCTGTTTTGCGGTTCTTCGCCGGAATATTCACCGTCAAATTTATTGGCAGGTCTGATTATTTAACGGGAACGGTTGTAGCCAATTTGGCCGGATGTTTTATGGCGGGCCTCGCCCTGGGATGGGTTGAATCCAACCCGGAGATCGCTTATGAAATCGTTCTCTTTTTAGTGGTTGGAATTCTTGGGTCGCTCACCACATTTTCTACATTTGCACTGGAGGTATTTTACCTCGTCAGGGATAAATCCAACTCGCATTTGGTGATGTACCTGTTGCTGCAAATTGTTTTGGCTTTTCTGATGACACTATTGGGTTACGGCCTGTTTATATGGATTGGGGGTACTTAAGTGATGAGGCGAATACGAACAGTAAAAGAAAGTTTATGGGTGGCGGCAGGCGGCATGTTTGGAGCTCTGATGCGGCATGGAACCAACCATCTTGTGCCTTTGCTGGTTGGAGATTCGTACCTGCTTACCGCAACTGCGGTTGAAAATGTGTCGGGCAGCTTTTTGATCGGTTTCCTCTATATCCTCATTCGCAAACGCTATGACAAAGACCGCAACCTGAGCCTTTTTGTGCTGACCGGTTTTGTGGGTAGTTACACCACTTATTCCGGGTTCATGGCAGAGGCGCTGGTACTCTTTCAGATTACACCCTTTTTGTTCATCTCCTATCTGTTAAGTCAGGTTATGATCGGCATCTTTGCAGTATGGGCGGGTATGTACGTTTG
>SKYV01000003.1 GCA_007127745.1 Balneolaceae bacterium | reverse complement strand
TTGATCTTACTATAAGCGCACTCGCTGTTGACGAACAACAAATCATCAATATCAGCGATGCACGGGAGGTGCCATTCGGTACAAGAGTTACCATTTCCGGCCGGGTAACCGTGGCCAATGAATTCAACGGACCGCTGTTTTTGCAGGATGAAACTGCCGGTTTTGCCGTGTTTCATGAGCCGCTGCACAGTACAGTTCAGCGGGGTGATTCCATCATCGTAACTGGACCGGTTACCGAATTTAATCCGTTTGATGGAACGCCGGGTACCTTTTTGCGCCAAATAGCTGCTACCGAACAGGATGATGATATCTCATTCGAAATTGTTGATACCGATCCGGTTCACCCCAAACCCATTGTTATTACTCTTTCTGAAATGAATAGCGGTGAGTTTGAAAGCCGGTTGATCACCATTGAGGGAGTGACCTTTTTGGCTGATGGGGTATTACAGGGAAATCAGAATTACGGCATTTCTGATCGGACGGGCAGCGGACAGCTCCGGATTGATAATTCAGCCGCAGAGTTAATCGGAGCCTCCATACCGGCCGAGCCAATCCGGGTTACGGGAGTGGTGGACCGATTCGCCGGTACCTATCAAATAAAACCGAGAGATAATGAAGACCTGAAAGTTGAACCTCACGAAATTGTCGGAGAGGACATTCCACAAGATCACACTTTTGATGTGGTAACGTGGAATATTGAATGGTTTGGTGTACAAGATCGGGGACCGTCTGATACGTATTTGCAGATGAAAAATGTGATTTCTGTCATCGAAACAATTGATGCGGATCTATATGCCGTTCAGGAAATTGCCGGTTCCGAAGCCTTTTATCAACTCGTAAGCCGGCTCGATGAATACAGCGGATTTCTATCAAGTTATCCGCAGCGCCAGCAAACCGGTTATCTGTTTAAAACGACCGTGATTGACTCGCTCAGATCAGGCCATCTCACCACCAATCAAGACAGGTATGATTGGGCAAGCGGGCGTTTTCCGCTCTATTTTGAATTTGATGCCACTGTGCAGGATGAGACTCGCCGGATCAGAAGCTATAACATTCATGCAAAAGCATTTGGTGATCAGGAATCATACAATCGCAGAAAAAATGCAGCCATCTCGCTGAAAGAATATTTTGATGACTACAGATCCGATGAAAAAATCATCTTTTTGGGTGATTTTAATGATCAGCTCAACTTTTCTACCTTCAATGAGGTAGAATCTCCCTATCAGGTTTTTTTAGATGATGAACGGTACGATGCGGTTACAAAACCACTGGAAGATCGCGGTTTTGCATCCTATCTGGTGGGGCAGTACCGCAGTTTGATCGATCATATTATTATTAACGACCAACTTTTTGAAAAGCATATCGACGGCGCCCAACGTGTGGAAAATCCCCACTATATTGCAAGTTATCTTTCCACAACGTCTGACCACGCTCCGGTGTGGACGAGATTTCAATTTTCTGAACATTCAGACAATGATGACGATGATGGTGAGATTGAAATTCCGGAATCTTTTGTGGTTAAGCCCAACTATCCGAACCCGTTCAATCCCTCCACAATGTTACGTTTTTCTCTGGCCCAGGAAGACCGTGTTACGATAACCGTGTATGATATTTTAGGGCGGCCTGTCTCGCAATTATTGGAAAATGAGTTGTTTACTGCCGGTCACCATGTGGTAATTTTTGATGCTACAGGACTTTCAACGGGAATGTATCTATACAACATTCAACTGGAATCGGGAGAGAGCCAAACAGAAAAAATGATGTTTATTCAATAAGCGGCATTTAAAAATATTAGACTAATTAGCCATGATACTGCCTTACAAAATCGGATACCGGATGCCTGCAGAATGGGAACCACATTCGGCCACACAGCTTCACTGGCCATCGAATAACCAAACATGGCCAAATGAAAGGCTCGCAAATGTTCAGCGTGTTTATCTCGATATTATTGAAGTGCTTCACAGATATGAATCGATCATTCTTCTGGTTGATTTGTCTGTAAATCCTGAAGAAGTCCGGGAGAAATTAGATCAGAGAAAAATCAGTCAAAAAAATATCCATATTTATCATGTATCTATCAATGATGTGTGGGCGAGGGACTGCGGGCCGATATTCATCAAAAAAATGGAGTATGGAGAACGGATATTTGCCATCACCGATTGGAAATATAACGCCTGGGGTGAGAAATATCCGCCATTCGACAGCGACAATGCACTGCCAGAGTGGTTTGCTAAAACGTTCAGAATTCCCACTTTTAAACCGGACATGGTGCTGGAAGGCGGAAGTATTGAAACAAACGGACAGGGACTGTTTTTAACGACTGAATCAGTTCTGCTGAACTCGAATCGCAATCCCGGTATGACGAAACAGGAGATAGAAAATCGGCTCAGAGATTTTTTGGGGGCTGAAAAAGTGATCTGGCTCAAAGAAGGCCTGGCCGGAGACGATACCGACGGCCATGTTGATGATTTGTCTCGTTTTTTGAACACCGACACGATAGTGACGATGGTATCTCAAAACAAATCTGACGTTAATTATGAAGTACTACAGAAAAATTATCAGATTCTGAAAAAATCGACCAATCAATATGGCGAGCCACTTCGGATAGAAACTCTGCCCATGCCTGAAACCAGAATTGAGGAGACTACAATTGATGGGTCAGAATTTGTGCCGGCCAGTTATGCAAACTTCTATATCGCAAACGGGGTGGTTCTTCTGCCGGTTTTCAACAGTAGACATGATGAGGAAGCATTGCAATTGTTGAGAACGTATTTCCAGGATCGTGATGTAATCGGAATCAATTGTACAGATTTGGTTTGGGGGCAGGGAGGTATTCACTGCATCACACAGCAGTTATACGGGCTTGATGTAAGGAAGGATTCGGTTCATCCCGAAAGATAGCTGCCGGAATCATCAAGTCAGTATTCCGGCAGCGGATCAGTAAAATAATCGGGCTATTCTACGGCGTAGTCAATCAGTTCATACACTTCAGAGCGAACGAGATCCCGGATATTCTCCACATTTTCGATAAATTCAGTCACATCAACATCCGGGCTGGACTGACGGATAATCTCTTCATTAAAGTGAAATTCCAGATCTCTGAGATGGGTGAAGTAGTTCCCTGTGGCAAAATTATAACCGTACTCATCGCCACGGGGTAAAATCAGGTGGAAAAGCTCCCAACCCTCCATATTTCCATTTTCCATTCTGTATTCGTGAATCGGCCTGGCACTGTCATCCTCCATCATCTGGTAGGTATATTCCATGCCCGGTTTTACTCTCATGTAGTCGAGCATAAAATAGCGTGATGGTTTGGAGTCTTCCGATCTCAATAGGCTATTATTAATACTCCATAGCTCTGAAAATTCGGGGACCATAATTTCGTTATAACGGCCCATCAAGTTCTCCAGGTCAGCTTCTGTGAGTACTTCTTCGAGATGATCTGCAATGTTTTCGAAAGCGCAAATTGCACTGCAAATGGATACGGTTACAAAATTGTGATTGGTTTGCTGACTTCCGGGATAAATTACTTTGTAGACATACCAATACTTTAATGTACCCGCATTAATACGTGCTTCATTAACAGGTTTCAGAACCGTGTTGATATCATTTTTGAAATTATTGATTTCCTGACGTTCGATGTTTAAAAAATCAATTTTCATGTACAAACCCTGATGGTTTTGCGCCTGAACAGTGCTTGCAATTAATAGGACGAGTAAAGCAGATGAGATAAATTGGTGAATGTGTTTCATAACTCTGGGATCTAATTTGGGTGTATATAACCAATTAACAAAAATCCTGAACAATAATGAAGCAATTTAACAGCAGAAACTGATTTTTGAGCCCTGAACTGAGAAAAAAATCAGTGGATTTGGACAAAAAAAAGTTCATCAAAAATTAATCAGCCCGGATAAGAGATTCTATCGCGGGCTGATAAAGAATAGAAAAATGCCAATTACCGGATGTAGCGGTTTATAAGATTTTCAAACAGTTCCTGCTTGCCGCTAATCATCTCGGGCTCTCCCTCTTTAATGGCCAGAGCACGAAGATCAGTAAGAGAAAGTTTGCCGTCTTCAAAAGATTTGCCTTCTCCATCATCAAACGAGCTGTACCGGCCGTCCCGCATCTTCGTATAGTCCGAATTCCTGAGGATGTCATCGGCAATTAAAAGTGCCCGTGCGAAGGTATCCATTCCGCCGACGTGTGCATGGAAAAGATCTTCCAGGTCTGTGGAATTTCTTCGGATCTTGGCATCAAAATTGAGTCCACCGGGTGCAAGACCTCCGTGTTCCAGCAGAATCATCATAATGTGAATGGCATCATAGAGATCGGTGGGGAAGTAGTCGGTATCCCACCCGTTCTGATAATCACCCCGGTTTGCATCAATACTGCCGAGCAGTCCGTTTTGGGCTGCCAGCATTACATCATGCGAAAACGTATGGCTTGCCAGTGTTGCATGGTTCCCTTCAACATTCAGCTTAAAATCGTCCAGTAAATCCTGCTCTCGCAAAAATCCGATCACAGTGGCGGCATCAAAATCGTACTGATGTTTGGTTGGCTCCATCGGTTTGGGTTCAATCAGGTAAACCCCTTCAAACCCGATTTTACGGCCGTAATCTCGCGCTGCCCGCAGAAATGCTCCCATATGATCGATTTCACGCTTCATGTCGGTATTAAGCAGGTGCATATATCCTTCGCGCCCGCCCCAGAACACATAATTTTCTCCGCCCAGTTCTACGGTGGCATCGAGAGCTGCCTTAACCTGTGCGGCGGCATGGCAGACTACCTGAAAATCGGGATTAGTCGCAGCACCGTTCATATACCGGGGATGGTTAAAAAGGTTGGCTGTACCCCAAAGCAGTTTCACACCGGTCTCTTTTTGATGCTGTTTTGCCAGTTCCACAATTTCGGCCAATTTTTTTTCTGACTCTCCGATGGTTTGCCCCTCGGGCGCCAGGTCCCGGTCGTGAAAACAGTAGTAGGGGACCCCCAGCTTGGTGAAAAATTCAAAAGCGGCTTCAAGCCGGAATTTTGCATTTTCGAGCGGATCTGAGGATTTATCCCACGGAAAAACACGTGTACCTACCCCAAACGGGTCGTTGTTTTCGTTACAGAACGAATGCCAGTATGCAACGGCAAAACGGAAATGATCTTTCATGGTTTTACCTGCCACTTTACGGTTTTCATCGTAATAGGTAAATGCCAGCGGATTGTCGGTCTCGGGGCCTTCGTATTCTATTTTTTTTACGTTTGGGAAATATTGATTTGATTGGGTCATGGTTTCAGTTTATTTCAGTTAGTGAGTAATTTTTTGTTTGGTTTGATAGATATTTTTAAAAATTCTTTCACAAAATGTTTAGTCAAAGTAATCTAATTGATGTTCAAGTTGTTCGGCCCATCTCTGATAGGCTGTTTCGTATTCTTCTGATTTTTCTTTATCGGGTTCAATAATTTGTAAGCGTTCGAGCCCTTCAAAGGCTTCTTCAGTGGTTTGGTAAACTCCGGCCCCGACACCCGCGCCTCTTGCTGCTCCAACCGAACCATCTGTATCGTACAGTTCCAGTACCGTTCCGGTTGTATTTACAAATGCCTCCCTGAAAAGCGGACTCTGGAACATATTGGCATGGCCTGCTTTTACGGTTTTTGCGTCAACCCCCATATTTTTCATGATGTCAAACCCGTACCGCATGGAAAACACAATTCCTTCCTGGGCGGCCCGCAACAAATGTGATGAATTATGCCGGTTAAAATCGATACCGAGAAAAGCCGAACCGATATTCCGGTTTTCGAGTATTCGTTCGGCGCCGTTGCCAAAGGGGAGAATCACTATTCCGTCTGATCCGATCGCGGTTTCCATCGCTTTGTTGTTCATCTCTTCATAGGAGAGAGCGCCGTTCATGAGATTCTGCCTGATCCATCGGTACAAAATTCCCGTCCCGTTGATGCAAAGCAGAACTCCGTAGCTGGGGTTCGTTTTTTCATGATTTACATGCACAAATGTGTTTACCCGAGATTGCGCATCAAATGAGTGCTGATCGGCGATACCGTAAATCACACCTGAAGTGCCGGCTGTCGTTGCAATTTCTCCGGGACGGATCACATTCAGCGAAAATGCGTTGTTGGGCTGATCGCCGGCTTTGTAGGTTACCGGGATTCCTTTTCTCAGGCCAAGTTCTTCCGCAGCTTCACCATTTAATTCACCAAAATTGCTGAACGAGGTTTTGGTTTCCGGAATCAGATCTT
>SKYV01000201.1 GCA_007127745.1 Balneolaceae bacterium | reverse complement strand
TTATTTCTGAGGAAAACCTTACGGCCAAAGCCAATCCAAAAAGCACAACCGGCCGGCTTGATATTTTTACCCGCGTGATAACCGATTATTCTCACCGGTTTGAAGAGATTGACCAGGGTTACCAGGGTAAGTTATATCTGGAAGTGGTGCCCAAGTCATTTCCCATAAAAGTCAGAACCGGACACAGGCTGAATCAACTCCGTATTCGTCACGGCCATACCGTTTTGTCTGATCAGGATATTTTGCGCACTCATGGCAGTGACCCGCTACTATTTAATGAGAATGGAAAACCTCTGCCGATGGATGATCTGAATGTAAACAACGGTTTGTTTTTGAGTGTAAATCTCCAGGGTGATGAAAATGATATTCTTGGTTACAAAGCCAAAAAGCACCGCGATCTGATTGATCTTGATAACATCAACCATTATGAGATCACGGATTTTTGGGATCCCATTTACGCACGAAGCGATGATCATCTGATCCTTGAACCGGAGGCCTTCTACATTTTTGCTTCAAAAGAACGGTGTCGTATCCCAAAACACCTGGCCGCCGAGATGATTGCCTACGACACCGGATCGGGTGAATTGCGAACCCACTATGCCGGCTTTTTTGACAGCGGGTTTGGAGGTTCCGTGGAAGACAAAGGGGCACGGGCGGTTTTAGAAGTGCGCTCACACGATGTTCCATTTTTAATTGAACACGGACAAACCTTCTGCAGCATGAAATTTGAGCCGAATACAGAAATCCCTGAGTTTATTTACGGCAGTTCCATAAAAAGCAATTACCAGGGACAGGGATTAAAACTCGGGAAACATTTTAAGTATTCCTGATTATGCCAATTGACCGTTGTATTTGCCACAATATTTCATTCAGAGAAATTAAAAGTATTGTAGAGAAAAGGGGATTTCAACGTATTCAGGAATTGCAGTCCGAAAAAATCAGCAGCACCAATTGTAAACTGTGTCAGCCTTATGTAAAAGAGATGCTGAGAACAGGCAAAACCTCATTTAAACCCGGCATTAATCTGGACTGAACTGAACTATGAACCTTTTTTATACACCTCCGGAAAACATCCAATTGCCGGATATTTACATTTCTGGTCAGGAAGCTGTGCATATTTCGAAAGTGCTTAGGCATGCTGCCGGAGATAGTTTACATGTAACTGACGGTGAAGGCAGAAAGTTTAGTGGTACTATCAATCAGATCAGCAAAAACAATGTGAAGCTGAAGTCTGAAAAAGTGGTGACAGAGGAGAGGGAAAAACCTTACGTGGTCTTATGTATTGGCCTGATAAAAAAACGTGACCGGCTTGAATTTGCCATTGAGAAGGCAACAGAAGTGGGAGCAGATGAAATTGTAATTTTCAGAGGTGAACACAGCCAGAAACAGAATGTTCGGTTTGACCGTCTGCAATCTACTGCACTTTCTGCCATGAAGCAGTCACTAAGGCTTTATTTGCCAAAAATCGGGATGGTCTCATCATTGAAAATGTTGGTTGAACAGAAAAAAGAGGAGAGACAGACCTTGATTGTGGCTGATGAGATGTCAGGTGAAAACCCAAATTCGTCTGATGAAAAAATAGACGAAAATATTTTATTGATTTTGGGGCCTGAGGGAGGGTTTTCGGATAATGAGAGAGCACTACTTAAAAACTATTCAGCCATTCCTTATTCGCTTGGAAATAAACGTCTTCGAACTGAAACGGCAGCTATTTTGATGGCTGACCGGTTTAAAAACAGAGTGTGAGTTTTACGGATAAAAAAAGAGCCGGCAAAACCGGCTCCAAAGATATATCACAGAAAATAAAGATTCTTATTCCGTTCGGGACTCAGCCTGTTTTTGAGCATACACTTCAAGCTCTTGAGCTGCCTTCCAGAGATTCATGGCTTCGTTTAGAGTTTCGTTGAGATAATCGTTAATTACGGGATAAAAATATTCAGATCCCCAAACCTGCCGTGCCATTTCGGCTTTCATCCGCCCGAAATTCATCCAGACCAGCTCATCATACTGCTCTTCGGTAATCAGCAGATTATTATCTTCGAATGCCGGTTCATCAATATCCTCTGTAATCACCAGCCCAAGCTCTTCCATTCTCTCCAGAAACATCTGCTGAGCTTCATCACTCCATTCAAAATCGGTTCGATATTCCTCGAAATTATCTTCCCATTCTTCTCTGAATTGATCGCCCTTTTCATCGAGATAATCTCTGACGAAGTCGAAATCTATCCGGTTAACGAGCATAAAGTTAAAGAGATAGGGTGATGTTGTAGTATCTTCCTGTACAATGACATCCGGCACAATTCCTCCTCCACCAAATACATCGCGTCCGGCTGTGGTTTTGAACCGGAGTGAATCGGGCACCTGATCTTTAAATTCGTTGGCATCCATTGTGGCATCGGTGGTTCGATGGCGAAATTCAAAGGCGTAATCTTCAGAACTTCCATCAAACGGTTTTTGAATGAGACGACCCGATGGTGTGTAATAGCGTGAAATCGTTACACGGATATTGCTTTTATCAATCAGTTCGTACTGCTGCTGAACAAGGCCTTTTCCAAATGTTCGGCGCCCTACAATCAACCCTCTGTCGTGATCCTGAATAGCGCCACTCACAATTTCACTTGCGGAGGCAGATCCTTCATTGACCAATACCATTACAGGGAGATCTTTCAATTCGCCATCTTTACGTGAAAATACTTCCGAGTTAAATCTTGAATGCCTGCTTTGGGTCGATACCAGCTTCGTATTCCTTGGGAAAAACTCTTCAGAAATGGAGATGGCCTGGCTCAGATAGCCGCCGGGATTATTTCTCAAATCCAGGATAAAACGTTCCATGCCTCGATCTTTAAGTTTGTTCACAGAGGCCAAAAATTCATCGTGTGTAGTTGCAGCAAACCGGTTGATCTTGATATATCCGGTTCGTTCATCGAGCATGTAATGGGTGTCAATGGTGGTGATGGGTATATCATCGCGGACGATTGTAAAATTCAGCGTATTTGGATTTCTCGGCCTCATGATTTGAATATCAACGGTAGTGCCTTTTTCTCCGCGAAGCCGTCTTACAACATCTTCATTGGAATAACCAACCGCACTGGTATCGTTGATGGAGATAATCCTGTCGCCCGACATAATTCCGAGCTGATCACTCGGACCGCCTGAAATGGGAGTAATCACAGTGATGGTATCCTGAATAATATTAAACTGAATACCAATTCCCTGAAATTTGCCGGCAAATTCTTCCTGAATTCGTTCACTGTCATCGGGTTCAATATAAACGGAGTGAGGATCCAGTGTGGAGAGCATCTCCTTGATGGATGTCTCAACAACCCTGTTCATATCCACATCAGGAAAATTATTGGCTACATAGAGATAAGCCTCTTCATATTGATTGAATGAATCACGAAGATTCTGTGGATTGTATTTAACGGTTGTATCAAGAGGGGTTCCCTCAAGTGTAATGGTTGTATCATTCAGGGTTTTTATAATTCCCTGCAGGCTTTTGTTGTAGAGTGTGCTTATATCGGTTTCACCGAAATAATTGTCAATAACCCTGCGCTGTACCTGAAGATATTTGTGCAGATTATCCTGATGGTATCCGCTTTTAACAACTACATTATCGATTCCGGCAACCCAAACAGCAGAAAGGATAAGCAGAATTGCAAGTTGTGGGGCAATAAATTTCTTCACAGACATCTTGTTTTATTATATGAAGTTTCTCAGTTAACGAGAATAAGAGATTAAAGATTATACTGATTGCACTTCCAAAATACCAATTTTTAAAATTATAACAGTAATCGGCAACAATCGTTTCACATTGCTTAAATATTTCTGTTAAAGAATGTAATGGCTGAGGTCTTTGTTCTTCACCAGACCGTCCAGTTGTTTGTGCACGTACGATTTGTCGATGGTTACTTCACCGGTGCCAATATCATCGGGAACAGCAAACAACAACTCTTCAAGCAACGATGACAGAATGGTCTGAAGTCGTCTTGCACCAATATTTTCCACTTCCTGGTTAACTTCCGCAGCAATTTTAGCAATTTCGAGAACGGCATCATCCGAAAATTTCACCGACACACCTTCCGATTTAAGCATTGCCTGATACTGCTTGGTGAGAGCATTTTTTGGCTGAGTGAGTATATCGTAAAAGTCTGATTCATTGAGTGAATCGAGCTCAACACGGATGGGAAAGCGCCCCTGCAGTTCCGGGATAAGATCTGATGGTTTTGTAGCGTGAAATGCACCCGACCCGATGAAGAGGATATGATCGGTTTTTACAATGCCATGTTTGGTGTTTACAGTGCTTCCTTCAACAATGGGGAGGAGATCGCGCTGAACACCCTGACGGCTTACATCGGCACCACCGCTGCCTTTGTTGCCGGTTGTGTCTCCGGCTACCTTGTCAATCTCATCAATAAATACAATTCCCTGATTTTGAACCCGTTCGAGTGCTTCCTGAACTGCTGCTTCGTGATCAATCAGTTTTTCAGATTCTTGTTCGATCATGACTTCTCTGGCTTCGCTTATAGGTAGCGATCGCTTGTTTTTTCTTCCGCCGCGGGTCAAATTTCCGAGCATGTCCTGAAGATTCACACCCATCTCTTCCATTCCCTGCGGACCAAACACCTGCATCATGGGCGTTTTTTTCTTGTCTACCTCAATTTCGATGTTTCGGTCTTCCAGTTCACCATTTTTAAGTTTTTCCCGAAACCGTTCGCGGGTTCGTTCGTTCAGTTCGGCATCAGATGCTGTATCGGGATCAAAACCCACTTCTGAGGTGGAAACGGAGCTATTGCTCTGACTTTTTTTACGTACAGGCGGAATTAAAATATCAAGAATTTTTTCTTCCACAATTCCCGCGGCTTTTTCTTTAACACGTTCCTGCATTTCCATTTTCACCATGTTCAGGGCCAGGTCGGTCAAATCTCTGATCATCGATTCAACATCACGGCCTACATAGCCAACTTCTGTGAATTTAGTGGCTTCTACTTTGATGAAGGGTGCACCGGAGAGTTTGGCAAGGCGCCGTGCGATTTCGGTTTTCCCAACACCGGTCGGGCCGATCATCAGGATATTGTTTGGAACAATTTCTTCACGTATTTCAGGATCTGACTTTAAACGTCTCCAACGGTTTCGGAGGGCAATTGCAACAGACCGTTTGGCATCTTTCTGGCCTATTACATATTTGTCAAGTTCGGCAACAATTTGCCGGGGTGTTAAATTATTTTCTGTTAATTGTTTCATGATACTACTCAATTTCTAAAATGGTCAAATTGTGATTTGTATAAATGCAGATATCAGCTGCGATATGCAGAGATTTTTCAACAATTTCTCTGGCAGAAAGTTTCGGTGCATTCTCTTTAAGTGCACGAGCAGCAGCAAGAGCATAAGAACCACCGCTTCCAATCGATAAAATTTGGTCGTCGGGCTCAATCACATCTCCCTGCCCGGAAATTAATAGAGGTGTGTTTTTGTCCATAACAACAAGCAGGGCTTCAAGTTTCTGCAAAAATTTATCTTTACGCCACTCTTTTGCCAACTCAACAGCAGCACGCTGCAAATTTCCGTTATACGAGTTTAGTTTCTCCTCAAATTTTTCGAAGAGAGTAAAAGCATCGGCAGTGGAGCCGGCAAATCCGGCAAGTATAGTTCCGTTTTGAAGTTTTCGAACTTTATTGACGGTCGATTTCATCACGGTTTTGTCCAGTGTGGCCTGACCGTCTCCGCCAATGGCAACTTCTCCGTTGTGGATAACGCCTACAACCGTTGTGGCGTGTAAATTTTTTAAATGACTCATAAATATATTATCTCTTAATCGGTGTCGATTATTTTATCGAAGTATAATTAATTTTGTGCTTGTGGACGTTTGGGGCGTTTGGGACGCTGTTTTTTGGGTGTCCCGTTTCCATTTCGGTCTGATTTGGAGTAAAATTCCAAATTGCTTTTTTCTTTTTGATCCAGTTCAATCTCTCCCAGTTGTTCTTGATGTGCTTTTAAAATTTCATCGAGAGACTCTCCCTGCAGTACCACGTCAGTGATTTCGAGCTCCGATCCGGCAAGAGTGGCTTTAAATTCATTAAGAGAAATCGTTTCATCGGCTATAAACGTTATTCTGAGTTTGTATTTCATCACCCACCTCAGCCGCAGATTGAAAAATCCCTTGCAGAGATAGGATCTCAGATAGGGGTTTACATAAATATCTACAGCGCGGTAATCGGTACTGTATTTAAATTTACTGATCCAGCTCTCAATATCTGTAATGATGGTATCCTGGCTGACTACACTTC
>SKYV01000014.1 GCA_007127745.1 Balneolaceae bacterium | reverse complement strand
TGGCTGAATTCTCACAAATTCTTACAGCCAGATACTGTGAAATATTAAAACCAAAAAAAAGTCAATCAATACATCAACATTAATTCATGAGGATTACACAATGAACATAAGGCAATTCAAGTTAAAAATGCTTCCAATAGCAGTGATATTTCTGATTTCAACAGGTTTGATTATCTCAGCCTGCAGCAGTGACGATACCACCGGATCGCAGGATGTACAGGTAACAGAGGTCAGAATTTCACCGGATGATGTCTCTTTCGAAGCAGGCGAGCAGTATCAGTTTTCTGTGGTTGCTCTCACTGCAAACGGTGAAGAAGTAGATACCGATAAGATCGATATAGACTGGGATTGGTGGTCTACCGATCCGGATATTTTTACGGTTGAACCCGGAGGCCTGGCAACCGGCCACAATCCCGGCGAAGCATTCTGTATGGTGGAGGCCACTGTAGGAGTCACACAGAGTATCTCTGATCGGCCGGATATCAAGATTGCATCTCTCCAACTGAATGTCCATCAGGGAAACTCAGATCAAAAACCGGCAAAAACAATGACCCTGAATTTGTCAGAGGAATATGATGTGGAATCGGCAGCCTTTAAAAAAAGAATACGGTTTACCGGCCGGGATTCGGCGTTTGTTTTTGTTTTTTGATGAAATCGTCGGGTTATTGATCTGAATAAAATTTGTGAAACTGCTTTTTGTCAAAATGAAAAGGAAGATGCGATAATAGCAAGCACGGGGACAACCCGCCACGTCAACATAATTGATGCAAAGTTCTCTTTTTTTAGGCTTTACATAGTAAGCGGGTTGCCTGAGAATATAGTTTTCTGTCAACTCATAATCTATTTTAAAAGCGTATTTAGCGGGCTGTAAATCAAAAAACCCGGCAGTTCCGACAGACCTGCCGGGGTGCCATGTTACCAAACACACAAAAATTTTGAGCTAATGAAAAATAAATGATAGGGCTGTGTTCCCGGATGGCAAATTTGTGATGTTTAATTTTCAATTCAACAAAGAGGGTAATTATGCAGTTAAGCAAATTAACAAGCGGAATATTATTTCTTGCATTTTTCTTCATGGCAAGTCGATAGGTTAAACTACATGATAGAGATTTTTATTTTTTTGGCTTTTCTAAAACGAAGTTCCCAAACTCAAATGGGTTTTATCGTAATCGCTTAAAGCATCAATAAACAAAATATTATAAACAAATAATTCAAAGCGATCATCAATGAAAACATAACAAAAGAGGTGTTTAATTATGACATTCAAAACAGTTGTAAATCTAATCATGACATGGTTGTTAATTACAGCCTCAGCGTTCATGCCATGTTGTACGGAAACTAATCATTCAGACACGAACGCTGAGATAATGAACGCAACCGAGTTTGCAACAGCAAACGCACATTTTTTACAACCAGTAAGCAGTGATCCGGCTTTTACATTGGATCCGGATGATCCAGTGATTGAGTGGGGCCCATGTCCCGAATTTATGCCGGAAAGTTGTGAACTGGCGGTGATACAGGGCGACCCCACGGAGCCCAACGCCGATGTGCTCTTTAAGATGGCACCCAATACAACCGTTGATGAGCACTGGCATACGTCAACAGAGCGTATGGTACTGCTTTCCGGAGAGATGGTGGTAGACTACGATGGGCAGGAACCGGTAACCCTGGAACCCGGCACCTATGCATACGGGCCGTCCGGTCTGCCCCATGAAACTCATTGCGGGGATGAAGGAGACTGTATTCTATTTATCGCATTCGAAGAGCCGGTAGATGCCATTTCGGTCCATGAACAGGAAGCTCCGGGATCGTATGAGGAAGTATTTACAATTACAACTGACGAAGCTCAGTTTGCTGATTGCCCGCCTTTTATGCCCGAAAGCTGTGGGTTGGGTGTGATCCAGGGTGATCCCGAGGAGCACAATGCCGATGTCTTCTTCAAAATGACTCCGGATACAAAAGTGCCCAATCACCGGCATAACTCAGCAGAGCGTATGGTGCTGACATCCGGACAAATGCAGGTTAACTACGAGGGTCAGGAACCGGTAATACTGGAACCAGGCACCTATGCATATGGGCCGGCAGAATTGCCTCACGATACGGTTTGCATGGATCAGGATGAAGACTGTATTCTGTTCATCGCTTTTGAAGAACCCGTGGACGCCATTGAGGTTCGGTAATGAATCCTTCGGAAACAATTACTTTTTGTGCTGACCAGATAACCACTATTCCAAACAGGTGGGCGCAATGACTGAAAGATGCGATACATGCATCGTGGGGGCTGGAATCTCTGGTTTGAATGCACTCTTCGTCGCCAGTCAGTATCTCTCCCGCGACCAAAGGGTTATCTTAATTGATCGCCGTTCCCGGGTAGGCGGTATGTGGGTGGACACCTACGATTACGTCCGCCTCCATCAACCGCATCCGTTCTTCACCGCCGGGAACATCGAGTGGACCCTCGGCAAGAAACGGGAGTACCTCGCGACCAAGGAGGAGGTCCTGGGCCATCTGCACCACTGCCTGGAGAAGATCAAGCAGCGCGTCCGGGTCACCGAGCTGTTTGGATATGAGCTCGAGGATTCCGAAGAGGTCGGTGAGACGGTGCGGATCACCTGCCGCTCCGGCGAAGGCCGCACAATCGAGATCGAAGCAGACCGGTTGATTAAGGCATATGGACAGAGGGTCGACACGAACGCACCGCTCGAGCTCTCGAGCAAACACGCCCGCTCGGTCTCGCCGGATTTCTTCGACGTGCGGGAACCTGAGATGCGGGCCAGCGAGACACCCGTATGGATCGTTGGAGGCGGAAAAACCGGCATGGACACGGCCCACACACTGATCACCGAACAGCCCGGCAGGGAGATCAATCTGCTTGCCGGACCCGGTACGTTCTTTATGAATCGGGATCGCTTGTTCCCGGGCGGGGCGCGCCGGTGGTACGAGGGCAAGCTCTTGAGCTCGGTCTTCCGGGAGACGGCCCTCCGCTTCGACGGCACCAATGAGACTGATGTCATGAATTGGTTCCGCGACAACTACGGGGTCTGGCTGACACCGGAGACCGGGAACTTTCTGGCGGCGATCCTCTCGGAGTCCGAGAACGAAACCATCGCGACGGGACTGAACGAGGTCGTCATGGACTATCTCGCCGACGTGGTCGATCGCGATAGCGGTGTCGAGGTTCTCCTTCGGTCCGGGGATACGTTGCCGTTTGAGCCAGAGAGCTGGGTCATCAACTGCACCGGGTCCCTGTTTCGCGGCGAACATCCATACGAGCCTTATGTGTCGGCGGGCGGAAGAATCCTGTCGATACAGAACCGCTCGGTCACGTTCCCCTTCCCTGCCGCCGGTGCAAACGCATATTTCCTCACCCACCTGCTGTTTCTCGGAAAGATAACCCAGATCCCCCTGTACGCGGTGGATGTCGAGGAATTTCGCCGGAAGGCACCGCAATATGTAATGGCCGCCGGAACCGGACCGCTTCAGCTATACAACCTTAGCCTGATTGCGGAGGCGCTCCCGGCAAGGCAGTTCATGAAAGTGGTTTCCCTGTACGGGCTTGATTTCGATCGCTGGTTCCCGCTCCCGCGACGTCTTCGTGCATCGGCCGAATTCATGCTAAATCATAAGCGCGACCGCAAGCACTACAAACAGGCACTGGACACCGTCGCGGAACGCTTCGGCATCCAAACAGGGCCGGTAGTTCATGCCGGTTCGCCTTTCAATCATGCTCAATGAAATAATGCACGGGTTGACTCCCTTCATGCACAAGTCGATAGGTTAACTGATCTGGTTCATGAACTGTATGAGAGCAGGGATAAAAATGAAGGTTAACAAACCTGACAGGTCTGCCCAAAATCAATCTTTATGATAAGATTTATCCGATTTCCCGGCTTTTAAATTTAGAGGGTAAAAGACAAGTAAGTTTTCAATTCACAAAATCGATCAAAATTATGAAAATTATTTCCACCTTAAATAAAGTATTCGGCATTCTATTCTTAACGTTTGCACTGGTTTTTCAGCCATTGCTTGCCCAGGAAAACCCCGACGCTGATGATATCCCCCGCCTGTACGATAATCTGGGTGATTTCAGCAGGGCGATAACTACCGATTCGGAACAAGCCCAGGCTTACTTCGACCAGGGCATGCGGCTGGCCTACAGTTTTGCACGGGCCGATGCGGCCGAATCGTTCCGCGCAGCCCAGCAGCTTGACCCGGATTGTGCGATGTGCTATTGGGGAGAGGCCTGGGTGCTTGGCCCCTATCAAAACAATCCTGCCGGAGTGGGTGAATACGAAGAAGCCCGTCAGGCCGCACAACAGGCGCTGGATCGAATCGATGGAATCGAACCGTGGGAAAAGGCACTGATTGAAGCGATGACAACTCGCTACCCGAATCCCGGCAGCAGTGCGGATACGGAAGCCTATTCCGATGCAATGGCAAAAGCAGCGGCTATGCATGGCAGTGACATAGAAGTGGGAACTCTCTATGCGGAATCACTGATGATGTTTCGTCCCTGGGATCTATACCGCGAGGACGGCGAACCCTATGAAGTAACCCTGCAAGCCATTGAAGTGCTTGAGGATGTACTGGCACAAGACCTGGCCCATCCGGGAGCCTGCCATCTGTACATCCATGCGGTGGAACCCTGGCAGCCAAAGCGCGCCGAACCCTGTGCCGATCTGCTGGCCGATACCGTTCCGGGAGTGGCCCACATGCAGCACATGCCTTCACATATCTACATGAACATCGGCCGTTATGGTGACTCGGTTCGCGGCAACCAGAAAGCAGTCATGGTGGCCCAGGCCTCAGAACACGATGAAGGATTCGTTGTCTATATGGGCCATAATTCGGCCATGCTCGTATTTGCAGCCTGGATGGATGGCCAAAGCGGCGTTGCTCTCTCTGCGGCCCGTGATGCTGCCGGATCTATGCACGGCGGTAGATATACGTACGAACTGCAACTTGCCCGTTTCGGCCGCTGGGATGAACTGCTTCGACAGACAACAGAGCCGGACGATGACTTCCAAAAAGGATTGATGCTCTATGCCCGCGGAGTTGCTCATTTGCGAACGGGAGATACAGAAGCCGCCAAGGAGGCATGGCAGGCCAACCGCACTATTCGCGAAGAGACTCCGGAAGATGCCACTCACACCTTTTTTGGATTCTCCCAGCATGATCTGCTTGATATCGCGGGAAACCTTCTTGCCGGGGAGATTGCAGCGGCCGAAGGCCGATATGACGATGCTGTGAGCATACTGGATGAAGCCATGCACATTGAAGACGGTTTGGTCTACAGCGAGCCGGAACCCTGGCCCGTTCCGGTCCGCCACGTGCTCGGTGCGGTGCTGCTTGAGGCAGAGCAGCCCGTAAAAGCTGAAGAGATCTACCGGGAAGCGCTGGAGATCCACCCGGATAACGGCTGGTCGCTGAAAGGGTTACAGCAGAGCCTCGAAGCCCAGGGCAAATATACGGAAGCCTTGCAGACAGAACGAAAATTTCAGGAAGCCTGGAAACGGGCGGATGTGTGGCTGCCGGGTTCACGGTTTTAGTAAATTATTGATTCGTCAGCTCGATATCTCAGTCAGCCGACCGACAAACAGCTTTTTTTGAACTGACGTTACATTCATACAATTACCCAAACATTGGAATACAAGTTACGCAAGTTCGGATTCACGGGTAAAACTTTCATAAAATTATTACCCAAGAAATCATAGACTCTTTGAAAAACTGGAGGTTCTTTCTTTAAAAATACATCTTATGGTCAAATAATAGCACTTATTGAATAATCTGAATGATGCGAGAATCTTCCGGCAGTGCAGAAAAATTAATGTCAGAGGGTCAAAAGGCAATGGAACGGACCGACTGGGTCGAAGCAAAGAAGTTTTTTGTGGCGGCAATGCAGCTAAAGGAGACTCCGGAAGTTCTCGAATCACTGGGCCTTGCCGCCTGGTGGCTTGATGATGCCGATACCACATTTAAATCCAGGGAAAAGGCGTTTCAGCTCTACCGCGGGCAGGGGAATGCAAGAGGGGCTGCCCGAGTGGCGATCAGCGTTGCTTACGATTATTTCTCTTTCCGGGGAGAGTATGCACTTTCGAACGGCTGGAGCCGGCGTGCGCACAGGCTGTTAAAGAACCTGGATACTGTTCCGGAGCACGGCTGGCTTAAAGCCTGGGACGGAAATGTGGCCATAGAAGCTGAACATGATCCCGCCAAAGCCCTGCGGCTTGGCAAGGAAGCTGCCAAAATCGCTCAACAGATTCAGGATTTTGACCTGCAGATGATGAGCATCGCCTTGCAGGGACT
>SKYV01000241.1 GCA_007127745.1 Balneolaceae bacterium | reverse complement strand
CTGAAAGCTGCTCCGATTGCAGCACAAACCGCGGCAATCTCATCCTCTGCCTGAAAAACAATGGCTCCCATATCTTTCCGTGCCGACATCTCCTGCAAAATTTCGGAGGCAGGTGTGATAGGGTAGGAGCAGAGAGACAACTTTTTTCCGCTCTTTTCTGCAGCAGCCAGAAGTCCCCAGGAGATGGCTGTGTTTCCATCAATATTCCGGTAGGTACCCTTTGGTAATTTAGCCGGAGGAATAACAACCGAGGTGCCGAATATTTCAGTAGTTACGGCAAAATTGTATCCGGCCTGGATTGCAATTTTGTTGGCTTCAACCAGTTTTGGCTTTTTGTAAAATTTCTTCTCAATAAACTCCATGGTGTTCTTCAGCGGCCTGTTAAACAGGTAGAGAATCACACCCAGGGCAAACATATTTTTACTTCTGACCATTGCCTGCATATCCAGCCCGAGATCTTTCAGAGCTTCTTTTGTAAGTGATGTTGCCGGCGCCTGAATTACGTGAAAATCCTCCAGAGAATTATCTTCAAGGGGATTGGCTTCATATCCGGCTTTTTTCAAATTTTTTGAAGAAAACCCATCCTTATCTGCAATGATCGTACCGCCGGCTTTTAGCAAAGAAATGTTGGCTTTCAACGCTGCCGGATTCATGACTACCAGTACATCTACATTATCGCCGGGGGTGTAAATCTCTGTACCACCAATTTGAATCTGAAAACTTGAAACCCCACCGATAGTACCCTGAGGAGCTCTGATTTCTGCGGGGAAGTCGGGGATTGTGGTCAAATCGAGCCCTGCAATTCCGGATGATTGCGAGAACATATCTCCGGTTAATTGCATGCCGTCTCCTGAATCTCCGGAAAAACGGACTACAACTTTTCTCATTTTGGGGCTGAGAACATTTTTAGACATGGTGCAATAAGCTTTGGAGGTGAATTTGGTAGAAAGCCAGAAAAGAAAATTCTGTCCGGTTATAGTTCACCATTTAATATTATTCAGTCGGTTTAAGATCACTCAAACCAGCCAAATATTTGTAGCAGGAAAAGCCAAATTCAATAAACAAACTGCTAAACTATGTGCTGAACGAATCCGGACAGAATAAAGAGTTTTTATCCGTGCAGGAATTCCTGCCTTGCAATAAGCTCTTCTTCAGTATCGGGATGATTTTCATCGGGAATGATACAGTCAGGTACAGGGCAAAAAGCGATGCATTGCTCCTCATCATGAAATCCCTTGCATTCGGTGCATTTGTCGGGCACGATGAAATAAAATTCATCAGAAATCGGTTCTTGCATTTCGTCAGCATCTACTTCCTGTCCGTTGAGGAGTTCAACAGTTCCGGAGAGGGCAGTGCCTTCTGCCATAGACCATTCAGCTCCTGGCTCGTAAATGGCCTGATTGGGGCATTCGGGTTCGCATGCTCCACAGTTTATGCATGTGTCGGTGATAAAAACAGCCATAATTCTCTATTTTTTGATTTGTTGATTTTTGGTAAAACTGATTTATCCAAATTTAGATATTTGGACAATAAACTCTACAATAAAGTAAGAAAAAGCGCTTTTACTAACAACATTCGGTGCGCTTCTCACGAAATTTAGAATCTGTATAGATTAGAAGTTTATTTTAAATCTTCTAACTGGAAACCCTGCAAAATTTTGATGTAATTCGCTCTTTCAAAAGAACTTGGATCGGCAACAGAAGCGGAACTCATAGCGCCTTTCATTTCCTCGAGCGATTGGTATTCTTTTTCTTCCATCCATTCTGCCATCTCTTTCAGGATGGTTTTCAAAACTGAAGGGCCCTGGAACAGAAGTACGGAAGCCATCATAGATACATCGGCACCGGCAAGTGTCATTTTGATAACATCTTCCGCCGTGTGAATTCCGGTGGTTGCGGCAAGGCTGCACTTCAGATGCGGACGCAGCATGGCGATCCAGCGCAAAGGCAATCTTTTTTCGAAGGAACTGCTCAATTCGAGGCTGGGCTTAACCTCAAGATCTTCCAGGTTAATGTCGGGCTGATAGAAGCGGTTAAAAAGTACAAGCCCTTCGGCACCAGCTTTTTCAAAACGCGCAGCCATGTTTCCAAAAGAGCTGAAATAGGGCCCAACCTTTACCGATATCGGAATATCTACTGTTTCCTTTACTGCCTTCAGATCTTTGATATACATGTTCTCTACATCTGCTGCCGTCATGGTTGGATCTCCGGCAATGTAGTAGATGTTCAGTTCGAGCGCATCGGCTCCGGCTTCCTGCATATTTTTGGCGTAAGACATCCATCCGCCTTCCGAAACACCGTTTAAACTGGCAATAACCGGAATATCTACCGCATTTTTCAGATCCCGGATATGCTCGAGGTATTCTTCTGCATGTAAATTGTGATATTCATCAGGCTCCGGAAAGTAGCTGAGTGCTTCTGCATAACTATCACTCGCGGAGTTTAAAAAATGATCCAGTGCCCGGTTTTCCTGTGTGATCTGTTCTTCAAATAGTGAGTACATCACAACTGCGGAAGCTCCGGAATCCTCCAGTTTTTTTACGGTATCAACATCACTTGAAAGAGGGGAGGCAGATGGAACCAATGGGTTTTTCAGTGATAAGCCGAGATAAGTGGTCTCTAAATTCATAATTCAATCCTGTTTGTTATGCTGTCGTTTTTCAATTTGGTGATGATGTTTTTTAACTGCTTTGCCTGCAGTCTAAGGTCAGAAAAGGGAATCCGGCTCCATCATTAACAGGAACCGGAACCCCATCTTATTCTGATTGTTTATTCGTCTGAATCTTCATTTTTTGGTTCATAAACTTCTTTCATCTGTTCATAAACCCTGAATTGTTCCTTAACCTGTTCCTGCGCCTGGTCCATCAGCTGTTTGGCCACTTTTGGCTGAGATTTTGCAAGCATCAGGTACCTCATCTCGTTGTAAGCATAATCTTTGAATGCTATTTTTGGTGCTTTCGAGTCGAGCTGGAACGGATTGTCATTCTCATTGACCTTTGAAGGATCGAACCTGAAGAGTGGCCAGTAGCCTGAATCCACAGCAAGTTTCTGCTGATCGAGCCCGTGCTTCATATCGTAGCCGTGAGCAATACAGTGGCTGTAGGCAATAATGATGGACGGACCGGGGTACCGCTCTGCCTCAAGAATGGCCTTCATGGTTTGCATATCGTTGGCGCCCATGGCAATTCTTGCAACATAAGCATCACCACCGGATACAGACATCAGTCCAAGATCTTTCTTGCCGGTTCGCTTTCCAGCTGCGGCAAATTTCGCAACAGCTCCCAGCGGAGTTGCTTTGGAGCACTGACCTCCGGTGTTAGAGTAAACTTCGGTATCCATCACCAGAATGTTTACATCGCGTCCGCTTGCCAGTACGTGATCGAGTCCGCCGTAGCCAATGTCGTATGCCCAGCCGTCTCCGCCAAAGATCCAAACGCTTTTTCGCACCAGATAATCGGCAAGGCTGCCCAGCATTTTTGCATTGTTATCGTCTATTTTAGCGAGATTCTCCTTCAATTTGGCTACTCGTTCGCGCTGTTCGTAAATACCGGGTTCTGTTGATTGATCGGCGTTCAGAATCTGCTCTTTCAGTTCAGGATCTATCTCCCCGTTCAACTGCTGAAGTAATTCTGCCGCCTGTTGCTTCTGCTTGTCGATGGTAAGTCTGAAGCCAAGTCCGAATTCTGCATTATCTTCAAACAGAGAATTCGACCAGGCAGGGCCATAACCATCTTTATTTGTGGTGTATGGTGTGGTTGGCAGGTTGCCTCCGTAGATAGAAGAACAGCCCGTTGCGTTTGCAATCACCATTCTGTCTCCAAACAACTGAGTAATCAGTTTGATGTAGGGAGTTTCACCACAGCCGGCACAGGCTCCGGAAAATTCAAACAGTGGCTCCAGGAACTGTGAACCTTTTACGGTTTCGGATTTCAGTTTGGATCGGTCGTATTCCGGGATGGTGAGGAAGAAGTCCCAGTTTTCTTTCTCCTGTTCAAGCAGCGGTTCTATCGGGGCCATGTTAAGCGCCTTGCGGCCAACTTGCTTTCGGTCTTTAGCGGGGCAAACTTCAACACAGAGTTCGCAGCCTGTACAGTCTTCGGGCGATACCTGAATACTGATTTTGGTATTGTCGGGCCACTCTCTGCCTCTCGCGTCCATAAACTTGAATGTTTCTGGAGCAGCTTCGAGAAGCTCGCCATCGAACGCTTTCATTCGAATAACCGCATGTGGACAAACCAGCATACACTTGCCGCACTGAATACAGATATCCGGTTCGAGTACCGGGATTTCCTGGGCAATATTTCTCTTTTCCCATTTGGTAGTGCCGGTGGGGAATGTGCCGTCTGCTTCGAATGCACTGACCGGAAGGTCATCTCCCTGTCCGGAAATAATTTCTGCGATTACGTTTTGCACAAAATCTGGTGCCTCTTTGGGTACAGGTGACCGCATTTCCTGATCGGATCCGGCCTGACCGGGCACTTCGATTTCATGAAGGTTTTCGATGGAGTTGTCAACAGCAGCATAATTGCTCTGCAGTATTTTTTCTCCTTTACTGCCATACGCTTTTTTGATGGCATCTTTTATGAGCAGTATGGCTTCTTCTTTATCAAGTATTTCGGATATGGCAAAGAAGCAGGTCTGCATCACCGTGTTGATGCGTGTACCCATCCCGTTCTCGCGGGCAACTTTATACGCATCGATACTGTAAAACTTCAGGTTTTTATCGATGATTTGCTGCTGAACAGCTTTAGGTACATGATCCCACACCTGATCCGGTGGATAGGGAGCATTGAGCAGGAAAGTAGCGCCGGGGCGTGCATGCTTCAGCATATCCATTCTGTCGAGGAATGTGAACTGATGACAAGCAATGAATTTTGCTTTATCAATTAAATAAGCTGAACGAATGGGTTTCGGCCCAAATCTCAGGTGAGAAACCGTTGTAGCTCCCGATTTTTTTGAATCGTACACAAAATAGCCTTGTGCATAATTGTCGGTATTGTCACCGATAATTTTGATCGAGTTTTTATTTGCACTAACGGTACCGTCTGCACCCAGGCCGTAAAAGAGCCCTTCAAAAGTCTCTTCATCTGTATCCCAGCTGCTGTCTTTCAGGGCAAGGCTGGTGTGCGTTACATCATCGTTGATTCCGATTGTAAAGTGGTTCTTTGGTTTTTCTTCCTTGAGTTCGTCAAATATCCGGTTCACCATCGGCGGTGTAAACTCTTTGGAAGAGAGGCCGTAGCGGCCGTTCACCACTTTTGGTTCAGTTTTAAACGTTTTCCACTGTTCGGTGCGGTTTTCGTGAAGTGTTGATACCACATCGTTGTAGAGAGGCTCACCAACACTTCCGGATTCTTTTGTCCGGTCAAGTACTGCAATTCCCCGAACGGTTTCAGGCAGAGACTGTATCAAATGCTGCATGCTGAACGGGCGGAACAGGCGCACTTTTACCATGCCCACTTTTTCGCCGTTAGCATTTAGTTTTTCAACCGTTTCGTGAGCGGTTTCGGCACCTGATCCCATCAGGACAATCACACGGTCTGCATCTTCCGGGCCTTCGTATTGGAAAAGGCTGTACTGGCGCCCGGTTAATTCTGCAAAACGATCCATTGCATTTTGCACGATGCCGGGGCAGGCAATGTAATATTTGTTGCCTGTTTCCCGTGCCTGGAAGAAAACGTCGGGGTTTTGAGCCGTACCGCGAAGAACGGGCTTATCCGGAGTAAGTGCCCTGTTGCGGTGTTCAATCACCCATTGGTCGTCAATCATCTTTCGCATCACTTCTTCGGGAACCTGATGGATCTTTTGAACTTCGTGCGAGGTTCTGAAACCATCAAAAAAGTGAATGAAAGGAATTCGCGATTCAAGCGTGCTGGAGTGGGCAATCAGTGCCATGTCCATCGCTTCCTGTACGCTGTTAGAGCTGAGCATTGCCACACCGGTTGGTCGCATGGCCATCACATCGCTGTGGTCTCCGAAAATGGAAAGGGCATGTGTAGCAACGGTTCGTGCGGCAACATGCACAACGGCCGGGGTCAGTTCTCCGGCAATTTTATAAAGGTTGGGCATTTTTAAAAGCAGGCCCTGAGAAGCGGTAAACGTAGTTGTGATAGCGCCAGTTTGCAGAGCACCGTGCATGGTACCAGCTGCGCCTCCTTCACTCTGGAGTTCGGCAACCTCGGGCACAGTACCCCAGATATTTTTTTTACCGGCCATCGACCACTCATCCGACCATTCTCCCATGGGAGATGCCGGTGTAATCGGGTAGATAGCAATAACTTCACTTAGTTTATGCGCAATATAGGCTGCGGCTTCGTTTGCATCAATAG
>SKYV01000273.1 GCA_007127745.1 Balneolaceae bacterium | reverse complement strand
TCCTCATTTGTTGATGCATACTTCTAACAAAAAATGCAGTAAACCAATTTCTTTTCGATACAATTTTAAGGTATTTCAGAAGGTAAAAAAGTATTTATTGCCGGATTAGTATTCTTTATATTTTCAATCTTACAGAGGCGGACGTTGTTTGATTCAGAAATTTGGATATCGTGCGCTTGTAAAAAAACATTTTGACCAACACCGACCAATAAATCATCATATTTAATGACAAAAAAGAATCAAAAGAAAAAAACCGGAGCAGAAACGATCAATTGGGACCTGAGTGACCTATATAAATCTCCGGACGATCCAAGACTGAAAGCGGACCGTGAGAAAGTACTACAACTGGCTGAAAGATTTAATGCATCCTACAGAGGCAGTGTTGAGGAACTGAATGCCGAACAATTTTCAAATGCACTTCAACAGTACGAAGAGATTGCCGGACTTTTGGGAAAGCTTGGCTCTTATGCATACCTGAGCTGGTCTGTTAATACGGAAGATGCCACGCTTGGGAAATTGCTTCAGGAGGCTAATGAACTCGGTTCGGAAGTAAATCAACATTTGGTGTTTTTTGATGTAGAATGGTTAAAACTGAGTGATCAAAAGGCCGATAAACTGATTGATTCTAAAGAGTTAAAAAAATGGAAACATTATCTTCAGGTATCGCGCCAATATAAAAAGCATACTCTCACAGAAGAAGCTGAACAGGTGCTGAGTGCAAAATCGGTAACAGGCCGGGCTGCCTGGAACCGTTATTTCGATGAAACTCTTGGGGCAGCACGGTTTGAGCTGGACGGAGAAAAACTGACCGAACAGGAAGTACTCAGCAAACTTCACAATCCGGATCGGGAGTTGAGAAAACGGGCTCATGCCTCGCTTACCAAAACATTCAAAGATCACTCCAGAACACTGACCTTTGTTTTTAACACCGTTCTCGCCGATAAATACACAAACGACAAGCTCAGAAAGTATGAAAGCTGGATTTCATCGAGGAACCTCTCCAATCAAACCGATAATGAAACTGTTGAAGCCCTGGTTGCTGCTGTAACAAACAACTATCATCTTGTTCAGCGGTATTACAAATTGAAAACCAGGCTGTTAGGGGTAGATGAGATGTTTGATTTCGATCGCTATGCTCCGATGTTGAAAACCACAAAATCCGTCTCCTGGGAGCAGGGAAAAGAAATGGTTCTGGGTGCGTATGGAGATTTTCATCCCGTGATGAGAGAGATTGCATCCGAATTTTTTGAAAAAAAATGGATTGATGCAGCCATTAAACCGGGAAAAAGGGGAGGGGCATATTCGGCAAGTACCGTTACATCGGTTCACCCTTATGTGTTTATGAATTATGATGGTCAGCTTCGTGACGTTCAGACCCTGGCCCATGAATTGGGACACGGAGTCCATCAATATTTGTCCAGAAAACAGGGCGAGCTGCAATCCTCAACACCGCTCACCACAGCAGAAACTGCTTCTGTTTTTGGTGAAATGCTCGTATTTAACAAACTGATGAGCACTCTGGATGATCCAAAAGAAAAACTGGCACTTCTCATCAGCAAAATTGATGATACCATTGCCACCGTATTCCGGCAAATTTCAATGAACCGGTTTGAGGATCGAATTCATACAGCAAGACGCGAGCACGGCGAATTAACTACAGATGAATTCTCTGAATTATGGTTTCAAACCCAAAAAGACCTCTACGGGGATTCGGTTATGCTAACCGATGAATATAAAATATGGTGGTGTTATATTCCGCATTTTCTGCACACTCCCGGCTATGTATATGCCTATGCATTTGGTGAACTTCTGGTTCTGGCCTTGTACGATGTGTACCAGAATGCAGAAAAAAGTGAATTTTCGAAAAAATATCTTTCCATATTAGAGGCGGGAGGGTCAGACTGGCCACACAATCTCGTTGCAAAAATTGGGCTTGATATCAAAGATCCCGCCTTTTGGGAAAACGGGCTCTCACTTTTTGAAAATATGATATCAGATGCCGAGAAGTTGGCAGAATCCCTTTAATGTCCATACTTTCTGAGAATAACTGCATCTGCCAATAAATATCCGGAATGAATACAAACAGGGAAGAGAAAGCGTTATTTGAATTCAAGCACATCATGGACGACCTGATGCAGCTATTGGGGCAGTCTGTTGGTGCGCAAACCGGATATTTATATTGGGTGAACCGATCTAGGCAGCAATTTGTGCTTGAAACAACATATAAAATGCTGCCCAATGTGATGTTTAAAGACAGAATAGCTTTTAATAAATTTTTTCTGAATCAATACAAAGACATTCATGAGCCACTAAAAATCCAGGTTGACCGCGATATCGACCGCTCTGAACTTCACCACTATTTTGATGCAGTGCCGGTAAAGCATCTCTATTTGATTCCTTTTCAAAACAACGGCCAGACAATAGCGCTGTCGGTATTGGAAACCAAAAAAAATATCCATTCTAAAGAAATGGAACGGGCAATTTCGTCATACATAAATGCCCATATTAATGTGTTGAATACATATCTGGAGCTCACTGATTTGTATGACGACCAGAATAAATGGATCGATTACGAAAATTCATTAAACCAGATTTCTGTAAATCAGGATGATGTTGAGATATTGAATACAATGGCCGAGGAGATGCAAAAACTACTGCCCGGAGGCGGAGTAAGTGTAGGACTACGCGGTATGGAAACCTGGGTAACGGTTCTTCGGTCAGAAAATGCTCCGACTTCTCCTGAAACCGGGCTTATGGTGGAAGAGAAATCAATGGCCTATGATGCTTTGCAAAAAGGAAAGCCACTGTTTTCTATTCATTTTAACCAAAATCCAAAAAGGGTATCATCATCCGAACGTTCAACAGAAGGGGCTACACTGGCAATACCCGTTTTAATATCAGACCGGCGGCTTGCCGTGGTTCTTGCGTATGACAAAAATCCGCTGACGTTCAAAGAATCGGTCAAACATCAGCTTAAAAATTTGGTGAGAGTTGCATCCTGCACTATTCAGGCAAAACCGGATAATAAAATATTTCAAAAAGATTTATTTACTACAGAGTATGGAAGTTTTGTGCCGGAAATTTGGAAATCATTGCTGCAAAAGCAGGTACAGCGAATACAATTTAAAGAAGAGACAGCCTGGTTCGGATTAATCGGAATTGATAATCTGTCTGAACTGCGTTCCAGGTTACGGCTCGAAGACCTCAAAAAACTTCAGCGACTGCTTGTGAAAGCACTGAATCCATCCCGTCTCGGTTATAACGGATTAATTGGTTTCAATAGTGATTATGTCTTTTCGTATCTATTGTTTGGAGCAACGGAGCAACATCACCAGGAATGGCTTTCGGCAAATATGAACGATTTGAAAAACAAGCTTGATTTTGGAGACGGCCGGAAACTGGAGGTATTTATGAAAGCCGGATCGGTTCAGCTCGATTCAGAGCAAACCAATATTAATGAAATTGTTACAGACGCAAAGCAGGCTTTAAGCATGGCCATGAAAAACAGAGATGCAACTATTGTAAACATGTAAATCATGCCCAGAACATTTTTAGTAATTATTGATGGTCTTGGCGTAGGAGCCCAGGAGGATGCTCATCTGTATGGAGACGAACAGGCAGATACACTCGGGAATGTGAGCAAAATTGCCAATGTCAGCCTTCCGAATTTCGAAAAACTTGGACTTGGCAATATCCGGGAATTTGACTCCATCAAAACGTTGGATGCACCACTGGCTTCGTTCGGAAAAATGAGAATGACCTCGGCGGGAAAAGACTCAACAACCGGCCATTGGGAGTTTGCCGGCATACACCTTAAACAACCTTTCCCAACCTATATGAATGGTTTTCCGGATGAAATTATCACCACATTTTGTGAAGGCATTGGCGTGAACGGTGCACTTTGTAATTTGCCTTATTCCGGCACAAAGGTTATTGAAGATTATGGCGAGCAACACATGAAAACCGGCTTTCCGATTGTGTACACATCAGCAGATAGTGTTTTTCAGATTGCTTGCCATGATGAAATTGTTCCGGTGAAAACCTTGTATGAGTGGTGCCAGTTTGCCAGGGAGCATATCATGATAGGAGAGCATGCAGTGGGGCGGGTCATCGCCAGGCCGTTTCATGGCGTGCCGGGATCGTTTGAAAGGTTGTCGGACCAGAGGCACGATTATTCTTCAAAGCCGCCTGAACCCAATCTGTTATCCGAACTTTTGGATAATGGAATTAAAACATATTCCATCGGGAAAGTGATAGACCTTTTTGCAGACACCGGTTTTTCCCAATTCCGAAGAACCAAAAGTAACGCCGAGGGAATTTCGCAGCTTCTCAGTTTGATGAGTGCCGGAATTGATAACAGTTTTACTTTTGTTAACCTGATTGATACCGATCAAATTTACGGGCACAGGCAGGATCCCAAAGGCTTTGGATCATGCCTGGAAGAGATCGACAGGGCTCTTCCAGAAATGGTTCGGAAGCTGAGTGACGGAGATCTGATGATTTTTTCCGGCGATCACGGCAACGATCCCGCCGATGACAGCACCGACCATACCAGGGAATTTGTACCGGTTCTGGCACTGAAAAAAGGCGTTGAACCGGGAAAAAATCTGGGAACAAGAGATACGTTTTCGGATGCAGCCGCAACCATTATCGATATTTACGGTATAGATAACAAACTGAAAGGCCGTTCGTTTTTGGAACTGCTTTGAAAATCATTAAATTCAGCTACGAAATTTGGTAGCTTTTATTTATATTTCACAGTTAGTTTTGTTACTTCTGCACAACATATTCATATTATAAACGTAGAAAGGGCAAGCATAAATAAGTAAATAATCCAACAAATCTAAACTATTTAACGTGGCAAAAAGCTCAGGAATTTCTACCCGCGAATCCGAATCACTGGATCGTTACCTGCACGAAATTGGAAAAGAGAAATTAATTACCCCCGATGACGAAGTAAGGTTAGCAAAAGAGATACAAAAAGGTTCACAGCGCGCACTCGAAGAGCTCACAAAAGCAAACCTTCGTTTTGTTGTTTCTGTTGCCAAACAGTACCAAAACCAGGGCTTGTCTTTGGGAGATCTTATCAACGAAGGAAACCTTGGGTTAATTAAAGCAGCCAAGCGATTTGACGAAACCCGGGGTTTTAAATTTATCTCGTATGCCGTGTGGTGGATTCGTCAGTCCATCCTGCAGGCACTGGCCGAACAAAGCCGAATTGTGCGTCTACCACTGAACCGTGTTGGTGCACTCAATAAAATTGGTAAAGAGCTTTCCAAGCTGGAGCAGGAGTATGAAAGAGTTCCTTCGGCTGCAGAGTTAGCAGAAAGCCTGGAGATGACTGTCTCGGAAGTGGCTGATACCCTCAAGATTTCAGGCCGCCATCTGTCTATGGATGCTCCGTTTGCACAGGGTGAAGATAACCGGCTGCTCGATGTACTCGAGAATGAAGAGATACCGGATCCCGACAATGATTTAATGGGTGAGTCACTCAAAGTTGAAATAGAACGTGCACTCTCAAAGTTGACAAAACGCGAAGCTGAAGTCATCCGTCTCTATTTTGGAATTGGCCGAGAACATTCTCTTACACTCGAAGAAATAGGCGAACGATTCGATTTAACCCGCGAGCGTGTAAGGCAGATCAAAGAAAAGGCACTGCGTAAACTACGCCACCACAACCGGAGCGCTGCATTGCGCGCCTACCTTGGTTAATTTTTTTGATATTACAAGCCGGATGCTGAATCCGGCTTTTTTTTCGCAAAAAATTCTGAAGATAAAAGATCGTTTGTTCATTCACATGAAGATGTGATTGGCTCATGCTGTATAAGTTGTTAGATTACAGGAATGAAATTGCGATTTTTCATCATATCACTATTCCTGTTGTTATTTGTCTGGGTAGATTCTGTCTGGTCTCAATTTCTGCCCTTCCGTACCTATTCTATAGAACTTGGGCTCAGTGAGTCGGTAGCGTACACACTGGTTCAGGATAACCGGGGTTATATTTGGGTGGGGACCGGCTATGGTCTGAACCGGTTTGACGGCAAAACATTCAAGCAATTCTACGAAAACGATGGACTGGCAAACAACCGTGTAAACTCTCTGTTTGAAGACAGGCAGGGTACCATTTGGGTGGGAACCGAAACAGGAATTTCCACACTTTATGGAGATTCACTTATCACCCCGCAGAGTGTACAGGAACTCGGGCGCTATTCAATTTTGGATATTTTTGAAGATACACAGGGAAACTACTGGTTTGGCACAGATGGTAACGGGCTTTGGAAATTACAAAACAACGCCGAACTCATTTCTGTGGATGAAACCTATGGGTTGCCCATTGAGCGGGTTCGGGTTGTAAGACAAGCTGCTGACGGCACTATCTGGATTGGAGCAAGGGAAGGGCTTGTTAAAATTGAAGATGACCGGGCAGAATATTATTCCACACAGCACGGCTTGCCCGAAATGCGCATCAGGGATATTGTTATTGATGATTACGATCGGTTATGGATCGCGACACGGTCAGGCCTTGTGCTATACGAAAATGATTCTTTTATCATGCACGATTCTGATGATGGCCTTTTGAATGAGAGTATTCAAACCATCACGGTAGAATCTCCTGAAAAGATATGGCTGGGCACAGAAGGTGGAATCTCGTTATATGACGGTACAAAATTCCAAAATTACACACGCGAACAAGGGGTGCCGGCCATTATAGTATATTCCTCAATTATAGACCGAGAGGGCAATATTTGGTTTGGAACACTCGGTGGCGGCATCACTATGTATGTGGGAGAATATTTTAACAGTTATAACATCGATAACGGATTGACCAACAACGTAGTAACCGGATTTGAGGAAGATGCTGATAATAATATCTGGATTGCTACATACGGTGGCGGTGTGATAAAATATGACGGTGAGGAGATGATCTCTTTTACTGTGGCAGAAGGCCTGAGTGACAACATTGTTTATACTCTTTTTAAAGACAGTCAACAACGTATTTGGGTGGGTAGCAGAGGCGGAATTAATATTATTGACGGGGATAATATTTATGAACTTGAAAATGAGATATTCCCTTTCGGTGTTGTACGCAAAATCTTTGAGGATACAGAAACCAACGAATTCTGGATTTCCACTTACAATGATGGCATTATCCGGATAACGGAAGAAGGATATGTTCAGCACCATACCGGGAATGGATTTTTGCACAATACAGTCATGGATATTAAGCAGGATGACAGTGGAAATTACTGGTTTGCTACATATGGAGGGGCGGCAAGATACGACGGCCATCAGTTCACATTTTTTACGATTGCTGACGGGCTACCCAGCAATGGTGTTATTCAGATTCACATAGACCACAACAACCATGTCTGGTTCTCTACATTTAACGGAATTGCCCGGTTTAATGGGGAAACTGTTGAGAGCATTACGGTTGCGGAGGGGAGCGAAACCATCTCATATTTTACCATTCAGGACCGAAATAATAATTATTGGGTGGGCACAAACCGAGGTCTCTATTATTTGGAACCGGAAGTTTTTTTGAGAGAATCAACCCGGGAGCAGAGGTTACGTGCTTTCAGAGTTTTTAATCAAAACCAGGGATTGATTGCCAACGAGTTGAATGCCGGCGGCTCTTTTTTAGCCAGTGATGGTTCTATTTGGTTAGGTACTGTTGAAGGGCTCAGCCGGTTTTTTCCGGATCGAATCAGAGGAAATGAATCACCGCCGGGTATCGAATTTGAGGAAATTCTGGTAAGTGGAAAACAGGTTAACCCGGAACGAAAACATCAATTCCGGCATGATCAAAACTTTGTTCAATTTTCCTATACCGGCCTGAGCTTCGAGGCCCCGGATCAGATAATTTATGAATACCGCATGAAAGGCCTCGACCAGGGCTGGCAAACCACCCGGGAACGAACTATTAGGTATCCATCACTATCCGCCGGACATTACGACTTTGAGCTGCGGGCTTATAATGCAGATGGAATAAGAAGTGAAAAAACGGCCGGTTATTCTTTTACAATTATGCAGCCGTTCTACTTTCAGTGGTGGTTTCTGTTGCTCGTTGGCTTCTTCATCGTTGGTATGGCCCTGTTTTATATGAGATATTTTCGTGTGAGAAAACAGGTTGATATTGAAAGAATGCGCGTACAGATTGCAAGCGATTTGCATGATGATGTTGGCTCGTCGCTAACAGAACTTGCCCTTCAAACCGACTTTTTACAGGCCGGCGATGTGAACGAAGAAATTAAAAATACCCTGAAACAAATAGGCGATCATAGCCGGAAAATAGTATCCAGCCTGGATGATATTGTATGGTCAATCGATTCAAGAAATGATACGGCCGGAGATCTTACTGACCGGATGCAGGATTATGTAAATCAAGTATTTGCGAACGGAGAGGTTCAATTTAACTATGACTTTGACCAGCTCCGGATGCATGAAAAACTGCCGGTTGACGTAAAAGAGAATGTGTATCTGATTTTCAAAGAATCGATTAATAATGTGGTGAAGCATTCAAACGCAACAAAGGTGGATATCCGATTTTCTTTTTCGGGTAAGACCTATGAACTTGTTGTGAGTGATAACGGAACTCAGTTGAAAACAGTGAGAAAAACCGGACAAGGCCTTCGAAACATAAAAATGCGGGCTGAGCGAATCGGTTCAAAAATTGAAATTAACCAAAACGGAGGATTTACGGTTAAAGCAACCGGATCCATCAAATAGGGATAGCTATGATAGACGTAGGAATTGTTGAAGACAACGTAAAAATCAGAAATTTGATCCAGCGATATTTGGATATGCAGGAAAATTTAAGCTGCAAAATTGCCGTAGATTCGGTTGAAGAGATGCTGGAGCATTTGAAGGAGCATGACCCGCCAAATGTTATGCTCATGGATATTCAACTGCCGGGAATGTCTGGTATTGAGGGGATTGGAATTATCAAAAAAGAATACCCCGATATCGAGATTATTATGCTCACGATATATCACGATTCACACAAAATTTTCGACTCTCTTTGTGCAGGTGCTTCCGGTTATTTGCTCAAACACACCACGCTGCCAGAGATTAAAAACTCAATTGAAAATCTGGCTGAGGGGGGCGCTCCAATGTCTCCACAAATTGCCCGAAAAGTAATTGAATATTTTAGTGCTCAGGAGCCACAGAAAAAACCGGTAAGCGATCTTACTGCAAGAGAACAGGATATCGTAACCGGGCTTGTAGACGGGCTGAGCTATAAACTTATAGCCGACCGTTTTGATATATCCATTGATACTGTGAGGGCACACATACGAAACATTTATAAGAAATTACACGTTAACTCTAAAGCAGAGGTGATTGCAAAATCCCTTCGCGGTGAAATTTGATGGTAAAAGAATCACATGGATATGTGATGTGTATTTATTGATTTAATTGATATTTTACTTGTGGATAGTAAAAGAATACCGAAAGCCCGGAGGCTATTATGAGATCAACATATTTTAACTACTCGATTATACTTACAGTACTGGCGTTTCTGATGATGGGTTGCTATACCCAATTGGAAACCCTTGAAGACAGATATCCAAGTGCTGCTGAACGAGTGGCAGCAGATCGTGCGGCTTCCGGTCAGCAGGCAGTGCAGGATCGTTCTGCAGAAATTGTTAACGAAGAGGATTATACACTCGGCTATGAAGATGGCTGGGCTGATGCAGAATCTTATTATTTTAAAGATTATGAAGCCAAAGAGTGGTACTTGAATTATGGGATAAATCTTGCACACAGCAGCCACGCAAGACGGGCAGTTGTTCAAAATAACTACTATTTTGGAAGAAGCCACTATTATCACGATCCGTTCTTCTACTCATACCATCGTCCATATCGTTATTACAGATCTCCAAGGTGGCATTTTAGCTTCGGATTTCATTATGGATGGTACAATCCTCACCATTATTATTATGGATACGGCCCATATACAATTTATCCTTTCCACCGCCCATATTATGGATATTATTACGGTCATACCCGGCCATACTTTGGGTATGCATATCTGACGGGATCAAGATCAACACGTGCCGTACGCACGTATGGGCCGCGCTCAACCGGTCTTTCAACTCGCGGCACAAGCACTGTGAACAGAACTACGCGAACGGATGCCAGAGTTAATTCTGCCACACGTACCAGGAGTGATGTCCGCTCTTCGGCAAGATCCGAACAGGTGAACCGAAGCAGCACGGTAAACAGAACAAGATCAACAAGCGGTTCAACTGTGCGCAATCGAAACACGAGCGGAAGCACAAACCGTGGCACCGTGAATCGCAGCAGCTCTACCACGAGAAGCAGCGGATCTGTAAACCGAAATACATCTACAAACAGAAGTAGTGGAAGTGTGAACAGAAGCACATCAACAAACCGTAGCTCGGGTTCAGTGAACCGCAGCAGCTCAACTACAAGAAGCAGCGGGAATGTGAACAGAAGCACGTCAACGAACAGGAGTTCAGGAAGCGTGAATCGCTCAAATTCTAACTCACCTCAAACAAGTAGTGTGAGAAACTCATCATCTTCTCAGCAAAGAACGGCAGCTTTCCAAAGGCCATCTACAAGCCAGGAGCAAGCCGTTCGTAGCATCAGAGAAAGAGTGGTGAATACCCGTTCTTCAAGTGTTAACCAAACCGGACGAGTTTCATCTTCTTCATCTGTTAACAGAAGTTCTCGTGGAAGCAGTATTTTAAACAGCGTTGTGAGAGGTGTTATTAACAATAGCAGTTCGCGATCTTCGTCTGTCTCACGCAGCAGTTCGGGCAACAGTTCAAGATCTACTGTGCGGTCAAGCAGCTCAAGTAGCAGTTCACGCTCTACAGTCAGATCCACAAGAAGTTCTTCAAGCAGCCGTGCTACCTCATCAAGTTCAAGAAGTCGGTCGTCATCAAACAGAAACTGACGGTAACATTCTGCACAAAAATATCATCTGATAAATATTTACATTTAAATAATGCAGGAGAAGTATGCGAAGGCTAACTAAAATTTTATTATTGATTGGGCTGTTCCTTGGCCTGAATCAAGCCCACGCTCAGACCAACCCCAACAACGCACTTTTATATAGCCATCAGGCTACATTATTTTCTGGACAGGGAGCCGGTAATGATCCTGCTTCAATTCTTATGCCGGGAACAGCCTATCCTGCAGGTTTTGGTTCGGTGCTCGATAACCCCGCAAGTATGGCTCTCTTTCAAAATAGCTTTATGGATCTCGGGCTGAATTACCGGAGTGTTGATGAAGATGCCGTTTTTCTTGGGCAGGCAAGATCTCTTGATGACCGCCAGGGTGGACTTTCCAGCCTCGGTTTTTTGTATCGGTATCCGACAATTCAGGGTAGTTTTGTGATGGGTGCAGGATATACCCAGCATTCGGTTTACAACAGGGCTCTGGGTTTTAGGGCCAGAAACGAAAACAGTACCATTACCGATAAATTTAAGTACGAAGGTTCTCCCTATCAGGATATTGCTTATAACACATTTGCCACCGATTTTGGTGATGAATTTGAAGATTGGGATGAATCTATCTTCAGAATAGGATTTGACCGGTTTGGTGATTTTTTAGGTATCCGCCAGCAAGGTGAAATTATCCAGCAGGGGCAAACCGGTGAATACACCATGTTTGTGGCAACCGAGTTTCAGGAAAATCTGATGATTGGTGCGAGTGTGGGCATTACCACCGGCCGGTTTGATTACGACCGAATATTCCAGGAAGTGGACGAATTTAACGATTACGACGGAGATTTTATCGACAGTGGAGAAGGAGGTACCGACATCGATAATATCATTCTTGAAGACAAGGTTCGAAGCACCTTTCATAACGTTAAAGTCCGGGGCGGTCTGTTATACAGGGTTACAGATTTTCTTAATATCGGTATGAGCCATGAGAGGGGATCGCGGCTGAGTGTAGATGAAGATTTTGATGCCCGGATCATAACGACGTTCGATAACGGGGTTGAATTTGAAGACGATGAAGCTTTCGAATTTCGATATCGTGTTCGAACTCCTTCAAAAACGTCCATCGGGGCAGCTATTTATGAGCTGAATAATTTTTCAGCTTCTGTTTCGGTTGATTATCAGGACTTTTCCAAAACACGTATCGATTTCAGAGGTGGAAGCCTTTTTGAAGATGAGATGATTGAAAATGATTTTATAGCAGAAAATTTCCGGTCGGTCTGGAGTTTCAGAAGCGGAGTGTCGTACGACCTTAGTCCACAACTAACGGTTCGTGGCGGATACAGCTATATTCCGAGCCGATATGTAGATAGTGATGATGACAAAAGCACTTTTGGGTTTGGAGCTGGAATTTCACTTACCCAGAATATCCGTTTTGAATTTGCCGGACAATACACTATTTGGGACGAAATTTCGGCCGTGTACGATTATGCCCAATATGATTACACTCCGCTGCCGGATAATCTACCGGGGTTATCTTTCAACTCGGAGGTGGCCGACAGATCTGTAGAACGATGGAATTTGTTAGGCACTTTGAAGGTTAAGTTCTAAATTTCCTTTCCATTTTCATTTTTGGTAAACAAAAAAAGCCACGCTATTAAAAATAACGTGGCTTTTTTTAATCAAATTCAGTTTCAGGAAGTCTTTTTTGGGTTTACACTCAGCACTGCAGTTTTAACATGTCTTACCACATTTGCAGTAGTACTTCCCATCATCAAATAGTTGATTCCCGTTCTGCCGACTGTAGCCATTACAATCAAATTGTACTGATTTTCCTTTACGTGATTGTAGATCGCTTCGTGGGGCGAATCCTGAGAAACAATGACTTTATGGTTAATTTGATCTGATATATCATTAAAGTGCTCTTTTTTGAGAAGTTTCAGCCGTTCCTCCCTGATTTTTCTGAGTGAAAGATCTTTCTCTTCATCCTCAAACTGATCGAAACTCAGGATGTGAATCAGATCAACGTTGGCGTTGGTAGCTTTGGCAATTTCGATTGCATACGGAAAAGCTTCTGCCGAATTTTCTGAAAAATCGGTGGTCACAAGAATTTTCTTAAAATCTTCCACATCTGATTCATTTTCCACGATCATGACGGGTTTGTTGCAGAGTCGAAGTACTTTTTCAGATACAGATCCCAGCAAAAATCTTGAGAATCCGGTTCGTCCGTGGCTGCTCATAATTACATAATCATAATCTTCGGATGCATCAATGATCCCCTGAGCAGCATTTCCCATCACCACCACCGGGTCAGCAAGGTTTTGCTCTTTTACATTTTCGGCAGCAATTTCTTTCACCCTGTCTACCAGGGTCTTTTCAAGATCCTCAAATTTTTGATACATCTTGGTGCTCATTCCCAGTGCATATGGTTCATCCAGCTCTGAAATTGGAAGATGCGAGTAAAAAGGTGTTACCGTACCCTTGAACAGGGCGGCAAATTTGTCGGCAACCTGAAGGGCTTTTTTACTGCGGTCGGAAAAGTCGATGGGAACCAGAATTTTCATGGATTCACTCGGTTAAAGGTTATGGTTAAATTTGTCTTTTATCTGTATATACAATTTGCCTAAAAATCTCTTAAACGTAAACAGACAGAAAGCTCTTAAATGAAATTTGCCAAATTCGGATGCGATGCTCCGGAAAATCAAAACCTTCAAGATTGATACTTCCGTTTGGGGTCTTTCTGCCGCTTCTTCAAAATCCAGTGGATAATCGGGGGGGCAATTAAAATAGCAATGAAAATTTGCCCGGTGTAGATGTATAAAAGCAGAGCAATCAACAAACAAACCAACAAGATGATGATTGAGATCAGCCAGACGGTTTGGTTTGTAGTCATAAATTGATATTAATTTGTTTCCAGTCGTAAAATTTCCAGTGGCGAATGTTTAAAAATGTGTCGGCTTCCACTCCAGCCAATGGCAATAGCCGTAATCATAATGATCAGAGTAATAGCTGCAAGTGTAAGAACATCTGGAACGAAGGCCAAATCAAAATAAAAATAAGCCAATCCCCAGCTTGCTACAAATGCAAGCAGCAGTCCGGTCAGGCTTGAAAGGAATCCCAAAAGAGCGTATTCGATGGTTTGTATGGACCCAATTTGAGATTTTTCGGCACCCAGCGTCCGAAGCAGAACCGACTCTTTGGTGCGCTGCCTGCGGCTGATGGTAATGGAACTGGCAAGCACTATAAATCCGGTAAAAATACTGAACAGGGCCATAAACTGTATGGCCAGCGATATCTTGTCCAAAAATTCGCGTACACTGTTCAGCGCAACCGAAATATCGATAGCTGAAATGTTTGGAAAATCGGTCACTACCGCCTGCTGAATGGCAAGTGCCTGTTCCTGATTTTGGGTATGGACCGTGGCTGCATAAAACTGAGGTGCCGTCTCCAGAACTCCGGCCGGAAAGAGAACAAAAAAGTTGGGTTCAGGCCGCTGGAAGTCAACTTCACGCACACTGGCCACTCTGGTTTGGAGTGGTACACCCTGTACATCAAATGTGAGGCTGTCGCCCAGTTCCAACTGTAGCTCTTCCATAATTTGCGGAGCCACAGAAATTGGCACAACCGACCCAATTCCGTCCGATTCGGCTATCCACTCACCTTCAGTTATGGTTTCAGATTCTGATAAATAGTTGCGGTAAGTAACGCGATATTCTCTGGAAAGTGCCCATCCGCTGAGCTGTATCGTAGTATCTTCCCGAACGTCTCTTATCGGAGTTCCTTTACGCTCTGACAAACGCATCGAGACAATTGGAACGTTCTGAAGCAGGGTACCGCCATGTTCTTCAATCGTGTTAATAACCCCAGCATTTTGATCGGTTTGAATATCGTAAAAAACCACATCCGGAGTGTCGTCACCCAGTTGCAAATCAATACGCTGCAGAAGCATATCTTGCGACAGGTAGAGTGTTCCGATCAACAGCATGCCCATCCCGAGTGTGGTAATCAGCATGGAGGTTTGATTATTAGGCCGGAACAGATTTGCCATTCCCTGCCGTACTGTATAAGAAAATGTTTTGAGCCGGAGGTTTTTCACCAGCATCATCAGCAAAGCTGAGACTCCCCACAGCAAAAATACAAATAGTAACAGGCTTGTAGTAAATATTGCTGCCACGATAAAACTTTCGGTTAAGAAACCAACAATAAATATCAGCACAAAAAGAATAAGTGCCAGTGCCGTTATTTTTGTACGTTTGGGCAGTGCGCCAATAGGAGAGAATTCCGTATTCCGCAGAGTGAGGAGGGGAGAGATGGTGGTGATAGCAGCTATGGGGAGCAATGAAAAGAGAACACTGATCACTACTCCGGTAATGAGCCCGAGAGCAATTGCCTGAACCGATATCTGTTGAACTATTTCGAACGGAAGCAGATCGGTAAAAAGTCCGGGAAGATAGAGCTGAAGGAATACACCGATTCCTGTACCCAGTATTGCGCCAACAAAGCCCAGTGCAGCTATCTGAATGGCAAATGTGGCCAATATCGTGTTTTTGTCCATACCGATGCACCGGAGTGTGGCAACCACATTGGTTTTTCGTTTGATGTAAACATAAATGGCACTTGCCACTCCCAAACCACCCAGCAACAGAGCAATGAATCCAATCAACCCAAGAAATTTGGCCAGATTATCAACGATCGCTTCAAAATCCTGTTTACGGCTCTCAACAGTTTCGATGCTTACTCTGTGTTCCCTGGCTATCGGGCGCAGTTCACCGGAGATTCTCTCAGCGGTTTCGGCCGAATCGAACTGAAAATATTTTTTGTATGTAACCCTGCTGCCCCGATCCAGTAATCCTGATCCTTCAAGAAGGTCCCTGGCAATGTAAACACGAGGGCCGATCAATGAAAAGGCGGCGGCTTCTCCGGGTACGCTGATCAGGGCTGCTCCAATCACAAGGTCGATATTTCCAACACGGATACTGTCACCAACTGAACTCCCGAATTGGCGCATTGCGGTCTGTTCTACAAGTGCAAATTTTTCTGACTGATAGATATCTGAAGCTTCTTCCGGATCGGTTTTAATAGATCCATACATTGGAAATGGCCCGTCAATGGCCCGGATTTGCGACAGCCGGTTTGCTCCGTTGTTTTTGAACATCACCATGGAGTTAAACTCCACGGCTTCGGCATCGCTGCCGCCAATCGAATCAACAAAAGCGAGAACCGGATCGGGGAAAGGCTGGCCAGACCTCAGCTCAAGATCTGAGCCCAGAAGTTCCCGGGATTGATCATCCACGGTGAGAAGCACATCACTCCGGAAGGAGAGAATTGCCACAAGCGCGGCCACACCTGCAATAATGGATGAGGTGTAGAGTATTAAACTTTTCCACTGCGGTTTGGCATCCCGCCAGGCCAGTTTCCAGGCAAAAGGTTTTAATAGTTCACGGAAAAAGTTCATCAGGCAATATTTAGGTGGGCATCTTGTTTTTTGGCATTTACGTAACTGTCAGATTCAATCCGGCCGTTTTTTAGTTCGATGATTCGGTCGCATTGTTGAGCCAACTCTTTGTCGTGCGTAACAATTACCAGTGTTGTTCCCTGTTTTTGATTTAAATCAAACAAAAGCTGTTCAATTTGTGTGCCTGTATCTCCATCGAGGTTACCGGTAGGTTCGTCGGCAAACAGAACTTCGGGCTGATGGATGAATGCCCGTGCAAGGCCCACACGCTGCTGCTCACCACCCGAAAGCTGATTGGGGTAGTGGTGGGTTCGCTTTGCAAGCCCCACACTTTCCAGCAAGTCGAGTGCTCGCTGTTCAACATGTTTGTAGGCCAGTCCCCTCAGCTCAATCGGAACCATTACGTTTTCGAGTGCCGTAAGTGTGGGGATGAGTTGAAACGATTGAAATACAAAGCCAATTTGTTCGTTCCTGATTTTTGACTGCTGAGATTCAGAATAACCGGAAATTTCCTGGTTGTTCAGAGTTACTGAGCCTGAAGTTGGTTTATCGAGTCCGGCGCAAAGCCCTAAAAGGGTGGTTTTTCCGCTTCCTGATGGCCCCACAATGGCGCAACTGATTCCCTTTTCGATGGAAAATGTTACATCGTGAAGAACCGTGAGTGAGTGATCTCCGCTTTTAAATGTTTTGGTAAGATTCTCTATGGCAAGTATTGTATTATTGGTCATTCTGCGTTAATTATGTAAGAAACAATATTGGCAACAATTTGGTTACTGTAAACCATTCCCTGGAAGCGAGATAATCTACAGCATAATTTATTAGACGAAATGAAACTGGTAAAAGTTGGTATTTTATTTGTACTCATTACAATGAGTGTTCAGGCGCAAGATCAGCAGCAGAAAACCATACTGTTTTTTGGGGACAGCATTACAGCAGGGTACGGCCTGGAAATTGAGCAGGCTTTTCCGGCACTGATCGAACAAAAGGTTGATTCTTTGGGGTACAATTACCGGGTTGTAAATGCCGGATTGAGTGGAGAAACTTCGGCAGGCGGTTTGCGCCGGGTTGACTGGATCCTTCAGCAGCCTGTGGATATTTTTGTTCTTGAACTTGGAGGCAACGATGGCCTTCGTGGCATAGATCCTGAAAGCACAAAAGAGAATCTGCAGGGAATTATCAACAAAGTTGAAGATACCTATTCTGATGCGGCCATAATATTGGCTGGAATGCAGGCTCCGCCAAACATGGGCCAGGATTATACTGAAGCGTTTCACCAGATGTACCACGATCTGGCCGAAGTGAATGATGTGGTTTTTCTGCCGTTTATACTCGAAGGGGTTGCCGGCGATCCGGACCTGAACCTGCCCGACGGTATCCATCCTACAGAAAAGGGACACAAAATTGTGGCTGAAAATGTATGGAAAGTGTTGGAGCCGATTCTCTGAAACAGTTTACTCACTGATCCGAAAAACGACAAAAACCTGCTCTCTAATGGAAAGCATCCGTTCAAACTCCAACAATGTTCTGTCTGCAGATTCAAATGCAACCTGCAGCCCCCGGGTTCTTGGAGTTACATCTGATGTGGTTCCGTATTCTAAAGAAACAACCTGCCCTACTGATTTTCCTGAGGCCTTTGCCAGAATACCGGCTTTTCGGTAAGCTTCGCGGACGGCTTTGTCCAGTGCTTCATCCTGTGCCTCAGAAATATTTGTGGAACTAAAATTGCCAGAAAAGTTAGTAAACCCGTTTTCGATCAGCGTGAGCTGCATGTTTTCAAATTGCGTAACATCATCTATCCGGATGGAAACTTGCTGACGGGTTTCAAATCCGGTTCCTTCCTGCTGGCGGCGTGTTTGTGAAATACTAATAGGATTTGCAGTGATATGCCGTTCAGAAATATCTTCCTCTAAAATCAGATCTGTTAAAAAATTTTCGAGCTCTTTGTGGCGGCTAAAAGCTTCTTTGGGGTCGGTGTGAAACTGGGTGATGTTAACATGAAACTGAATAAGATTAGCCGGAATTTCTACTTCTCCGGAAGCTTGAACCGAAATGGTGGAAGGGGTTGGCTGCTGGGCAACACCGGTTGATATCATCGGGCCTAAAAACAAAAACACAATGAGCAGATGAATAGATGATTTTTGAGTCATTAGAATGGTTCTGTGGATTTGGATGACAACAAGAATGGTGACATTCAAGTGCTTGAATTACTTTCATATAAAGAAAATATGAAAAAAATATGTTGAAAGCGCTTGCATAAGCCAAAAATTGCACATTATTTTAGAGCAGAATGCAGCGCACCTTATTCTATGCTGTTATGTCCCCATAAAATATTAACTTAACTGCCATATCATGAAAAACAAGTTACATTGCTTGCGAAAGAAATTGCTCTATGTTGTTGTACTACTGCTTTTTTCGCTGAATACTCATGTATTTGCAGCCTCATCGATGAATGATGGAGATCCCGAAGAAAGAGTGACCGTTTCGGGTGTAGTTGTTGATGCCTTGTCAGGCCAGCGGCTTGCCGGTGTAAATGTTGTTGTAAGAGGTACGATGGTTGGGGTTGCTACAAATGCTCAGGGTGAATTCAGCCTCAGTGTTAATGATTCACCACCCATTACCCTTGTCGCTTCTATTATCGGATATTCAACTCAGAATGTTGAAATAACAGAACAAAATGTTACAGATTTACGAATAGAACTTCGTGAGGAAACCATCCTTGGAACGGATGTGGTCGTATCTGCATCACGGGTGGAACAGAGCATTATGGAAGCCCCGGTATCTATCGAAAAAATGGATATTATTACCATTAACCAAACGCCTTCCCCCAGTTATTACCAGGGACTTGCCAATTTGAAGGGTGTGGATATGACTACCAGCAGTATCAACTTTCAAATAGTGAATGCCAGAGGGTTCAACTCAACCGGTAACACCCGGATGGTACAGCTTACTGATGGAATGGATACCCAGGCACCGGCGCTGAACTTTCCGATTGGCAACCTGAATGGCCCTTCCGTGCTGGATGTGGAAAGCCTGGAATTTATACCGGGTGCATCATCAGCACTGTATGGACCCAATGCGTTTAATGGAATTTTATTGGTCAACAGTAAAAATCCGTTTCGCTATCCCGGGTTAAGTGTTCACGTTCAAAGCGGAGTGAACCATATAGACGGGAATGAATCGTTGGGAGAACCGGGAAGTCCAAGCCCAACATTCGAAACTTCGCTTCGGTATGCCGACAGAATCGGCGATAATTTTGCATTTAAGGTAAACTTCAGTTATTCAGCAGCGAACGATTGGCGCGGTGTGGATTATTCCGATAAAAATTCTGCTCTCGCGCCATCCGGGGTGGATGTAAATCCGGCATATGACGGTGTCCATCTCTATGGAGACGACGGAACTTTTAACATAGGCCTGTTGAGCCTGAATCCGGATTTTGTACAGGGTGTTTCACAAGGGTTAAATCAGGCTGGAGTACCGATGCAGGATGCCATGATGTTTGCCCAAAGCCTTCCTGCACAGCCGGTTGCAAGAACAGGTTACCGTGAACGATACCTTGTGGATAACGATGCCGAAAACCTGAAACTTGGAACATCGCTTCACTATCGGTTTACCGATAATCTTGAGGCCAGTTACACATTTAACTACGGCTACGGTACATCAGTCTATACTGGAGCCCAGCGGTACAGCCTCAGTAATTTCAGCATACAACAGCATAAAATAGAGCTCGAAGGAGATAATTTTATGGTACGAACTTACGGTACATTCGAAGATTCCGGAGACTCTTATATAGCTGATTTTGTAGGATATTCAATTAATGATCAATACAGAAATACGCAGGATTGGTTTGTTGATTACGG
>SKYV01000186.1 GCA_007127745.1 Balneolaceae bacterium | reverse complement strand
GCCCATTCGTATGTTTCAAATATGTCCCGATGGTCTACAATATTCACATTCAACTTCTCTTGCATCTCATCAGTCAGAAATTCAGGCACCTGGTTATCAGTCACCAGATGAATTTTTCGAATCCACGGGGCAAACTTTTTGATGGAAGATATACAGTATTTTAACTCGCCGTTATCGATAAACCTGGTTTTATCTCTGCCGGTGGTCAATTCATTTTCTCTCTTTATGGCCTCTTTTTGAAGTGTTTTCAGCCTCTTTTCACGATGTTTTTCGTCGTTACCGTCAAGCCAGGTAATTACTGCATCAATTTGTTGTGAGGTATCAGCCATTAAATATTTGTTTTTGGCAAACGAAGATTACAAATCAAAAATGTTGCTTCCAGACAATTATATGATAAAGTAGCGTCTAAATGAATTGAAAATTACATATATCAGTAAATAATTGCTTGATTTACACTTTACCGAAAATCAATATCATCGCACAAATATACACACAAAAACTTCCTTTACTGCACAATTTTTTAACCATTTTGGGGGCATCCAGAATTCGTCGACTGGTTTAAAAGACTAAATTACAAAGACTTCTGAAGTGCTATAAATAATAAGGTATTCTCTCAATTTTTTAAGTTAATGATTGAAAAATATCCTTACGGAACCACACATCGCAAAATTAGTTTTATATTAATAAGCTATTCAATTTTAATCTCATTCGAATTTACTATCAATCAAACGAACAACGTTTTACCAAAATAATCGTTAACAGCAGGCTAAACATTATTACAAACAGATTTAACCGTATATATCATTTTTATGAAGAATTACCCCTCGTATGCGAAGAGAACCAAAAGCGTTTTGAAATCTTTCTTACTGCTCTCTATAACACTGATTTTAACCACTTCCGGGTACGCTCAGATTTCCAATCCGACCGGAGAACTCAACAAGGCAGATGATGATGACATTTGGCCACAAACACTGGAAGGGAGCTATTTTAATGAATTCTGGAATTATCAGTTTTATCTGAATGATGGACTAATCGTTCACATCATGTTTTCGGCCGCTGATTTTGGCAGTTTAAAAAATGCAGTGACCGGAGTTCAGCTTTCCGTTTACGGTCTTGATGATGAGGTGTATCAACTTTCCAGGGAATATAACATCAACCGGCTGGTTCTGGACAAGGAAAAATATATGTTCAGAAACCGGCTTGAACGAGAGCTTTATTTTGAAGGTAAACTGCCGGAAAAACATCGTGTGAGGATTAAAACCGAAAAAGACGGCGTATCATACGATATCGATCTGAACCTTCACAATATTCATAAAGGTGTAAAACTGGGGGATGGCAAATACACCATCGATGATGAGCAGGTGGGAATTACAACGCATATCCCGTACGGCGAGGTGCGCGGGCACGTTGAAGTTAATCACAACAGAAAGCGGGTGAATGGGACTGCATTCATGGATCACACTTTCCAAAACCAGACTACAACCCGCCTTTTAGACAGCGGGTACCGGTTTGTTTTTCATGAAGATGCTGACAATTATGATATGCTATTTCTGATGCTGCCCGAAGATACGAATGAAAAAGACACCATCGGATATAGACTGGTAAACCGAAACGGAGAGCTTGAAATGATGGGTATTGAATCGATTGAGTATCTATCCAAAAGGAATACATTCGGTGAGAATTTGGCCAGAGTACTTGAACTGAAACTGAGTAATGGTGAAACATTGCAAGTCACCAGAACTAATGACCATGAAAAATTTTCCGTATTGGGAGAACTCGGAAGAGTTGCCCGTTCGGTTGCACGTCGGTTTCTTGGAGGTGAAGTGATCCATTTCCGTGGAGAAGCTACCTTGCTGGAATCCGGCGAACGCCCTAAAAGAGGGTATTATAATTACTTCATTGTAAATTGAGAAGCCATAATTTCCTTCTTTCAAAGATTGTCAATTCATTGGATCAATCATTACATTCATTGAAATTTTGAACGAATGTTTTGATTAAAATGAAAAAATTTTTGCTGGTTTTAATCATTTCGGGCGTCAGTGCAAACCTTTTTGCCCAAATGCCCGATGCCCCTTCAAGAGCTGAAGGTGATGGCCCTTATGATCGGTTCATCATCCGCGGCGGAACGATGATTGATGGAACCGGCTCCCCTGCCGCCGGCCCTGTGGATATTGTGATTGAAGGCAATACCATCACGCAGATCCAAAATGTGGGGTATCCCGGAGTACCCATCAACGAAACCCGCAGGCCACAAGCCGAAGATGGTGATAAAGAGCTGGACGCCGAAGGAATGTACATTTTACCCGGTTTTTTTGATATGCACACACACATCGGCGGTTCGGCACAAGGCACAACTCCAGAGTATGTGTTTAAACTCTGGCTTGCCCATGGAATCACATCCATTCGTGAGGCAGGTTCTTTTAGCGGGATGGACTGGACGATAAATCACACCAGAAAAAGCAGTGAAAATTCCATAACTGCTCCCCGAATTTTCCCATATTTTGGTTTTGGAATGGGGCATAATGGCCCAATCACCACAACCGGCCAAGCCCGTGAGTGGGTCAGGATGATTGATGAGAGAGAAGCAGACGGCATCAAATTTTTTGGTGCACGTCCCGAAATCTGGGAAGCTGCACTGGATGAAGCCAATAAGCTGGGTTTGGGTTCCATGGCCCATCATGCACAGCCAATGGTTGTGTACGCCAATGTTTCGCACACATCAGAATTGGGGCTGCGGGGCATGACCCACTGGTATGGCCTGCCTGAGGCACTCTTCGATGACCGTGTGATTCAGGATTATCCCCTCGATTACAACTACAGCAACGAACAGCATCGGTTTGAGCAAGCCGGAAAACTGTGGAAACAGGCAGCCGAGCCTGGAAGTGAAAAATGGAACAAGGTGATGAACCGCCTTTTGGAACTCGATTTTGAGATCAACCCCACTTTCACCATCTACGAAGCCAGCCGCGACCTGATGCGCGAGCGCCGGGCCGAATGGCACGAACGCTACACCCTCCCCTCTCTCTGGCAGTTTTTTGAACCCGACCGCCGGGCTCACGGCTCCTACTGGTTCGACTGGGGCACTGAACAGGAGATTGCCTGGAAAGAGAACTACCGTATCTGGATGCAGTTTGTGAACGAATACAAAAACCGGGGTGGAACGGTAACGCTTGGCTCCGATGCCGGGTATATCTACAAATTGTACGGTTTTGCCTACATCCGCGAAATGGAACTGTTAAGGGAAGCCGGATTCCATCCGCTCGAAATTTTTCAGTCGGCATCATTAAAAGCGGCCGAGGTGTTGGGAGTGGATGACCAACTCGGCACCATCGAAGTGGGCAAACTGGCCGACCTTGTTATAATTGATGAAAACCCACAACAAAACCTGAAAGTTCTGTACGGAACAGGTGCCATCAGAGTGAATCAAGATAATGAAGCTGTGCGTGTGGGTGGAATGAAATACACCATCAAAGATGGAATAGTGTTTGATGCAAAACAGCTCCTGAAGGATGTTGAAGAGATGGTTCGGGAGTCAAAAGAAGAGCACGATTTCAGAATCACCCAGCCGGGGCTGGATTATTGATGGTTTGGTGGATAAACGGCGAGGTGATTAACTTTCCAATGCCCCGAGCCGCATAATCATCCGCTTGAACCGTTTTATCCCTGTTTCACTCTATGAGTTCCACTCTGAGCTTTTTACCAAATGCCTGGGCATACTTCTCCAAAGTTGAAAGCCTAATATCCTTGGCGTGATTCTCGATTCGTGAGATGGCTGTTTTTTTCGTGTTTAATTGTTTGGCAAGTTGATCCTGTGTCATGCCTGCTTTTTCACGGGCTTGCTTATCGAGAATACCGATTTTAAAGCTACGGAATCCTTCATCATACCTCTTTGAAATTCGGAGTCTCGTTTTTTTCTGTCGCTGATATATGCTTGAAGATCACTCATTGTTTACATCCTTTACGAGACAGATAATCAGCTTTTCGCTGCTCTGCCAATTTAATTTCTTTTTTGGGAGTTTTCTGTGATTTTTTGGCAAATCCATTTCAGAGTATGACAAACTCATCATGGTCATCTATGAAACCCAACAACCGGAAACTGTTGGATCCAACCCTGACACGCACTTCCCTGATGTCATCCGTGCTTTTGAGTTTCTTGAAATATTGTACAGGAATCTGATACAGCCTTTCAACCAATTCCAACACCAGGCAACTGTTTGCATATGTTGGAGCTCAAAGAATCTAAAAACTTTTTGATCGGAACTTTGCCTGATTGGTTTTATGTAACTTGATTTCTTTCACAGAACAAATGTTAACAATAATGTTAATTTGGTTAAGTGTTATTTAATTGCATTTGGGCGTTTGCAAGTCCAGCTTTTAGAGTCTCTTGCGGGGCTGTCTGAACTCCTTGAGATACTTCTTCGATTTAAGCTGGTCGCTGGGATATTTAAAAAATGCCATAAACCAACATTACCAACTGAAACTGAAAAATGGTGTGTCCAAACTTTTATAAAAAGATTGTTGAAAATCAAAAAAGTATAAAAAGATTATGGTGGAGTGGTGATGTTATGAGTCAATGATATCCAACGGTTTAGCAGATCGTTCAGGAAACGAGCGGAGGATCTGCTTGTCCATGGTTATCAGTTTGATGTCCAGGTCTTCTGCAAGACTGATGAATTCACAGTCGTAGGAAGAACAATCAGATTTATCTGCCAGATTATAAACTTGCATTGAGTTTACATGAAATTCTCGTTCTTTCATCTGATTTTCTGCTTTTTCAGATATTTGAATTGCTTCCGGCAGATCAATGAGTTTTTTTCTCATGTAAAGAATAACAACATTTCTGAACTCACTTTTCCACAAAACAGGAGCAACCCATTCCGGATCCCATTGAAACAGCCGTTCACAAAGTTCGGTGTGATCTGATGGCAACCAAAAGTGGGCAAGGATGTTTGTATCAACAACGATCATGGCCTGCCTTGATCAATGGCATCCTGAATCTCTTCAGCAGATAAGCTTCCTCTGACTTTTTTTCTCATCATTCGGGCTTGCCGAAGAATTTCATCAGGAGAAACCCGCTTTGGATTGACGGTCCGCTCCAAACAGGCAATAATTTCACTGTTCATACTGCGATGTTGAGCCTGAGCCTGTTGCTTTAGTTTGTTGTAAATAGAATCTGGTATATTTTTGACTGTAATGCTTGGCATTGTTTTAAGTTTCGTTATGATGTAAATATGAAACTATAAAGGCAGAGCGATTATTGCAAGAAATATGAAAGTACCTAACAATATTAGGTACACATTTTGAGTAGTTATACACTTGAAATTTTCAATATATATTTACCAGTTTGAAACAAAGGTTTAACAATCTTCAAGCTGAAAATGGTTTACCTTCGCCTCCATATTCTCAGTAAAGGTGTTGATTGAAAATTCGAATATTCCGGCAGATGACAAGCTTACATTGTTCCTTATATTGTTGTTTTTATGATTTTCATCTTTGATCAGGACCAGATGAGTCGCCAATGTGACGTAGAACTTTGCACCCGTGTTTTCAATACACACGTAAATATTTGATCCCTGGAATTCATCAAAACATCTTTGGAAAAGTTGCTCGAAATTAATGAAGCGTGTAATATCTCTTTCAGAACTCTCCAATTCGATTTCTCGGTTCATAGATATGACAATACGAACACTAAGAGAAAAAACACTGGATATCGGCGATTTTGTTTCTCGCTCATTCATCACAGTTATGTAAATTTAACCCCATAAGCAGAACCCAACTTTCATCCATGTCCCAAATCCCAAATTTCAAGGATATTAATGAAGCCGCGGAACGCATCAACCCGTACGCGCACCGGACTCCCGTTCTGCAATCCTCATGGTTCAATGACCAAACCGGCGCGGAACTCTTATTCAAGTGTGAAAATTTCCAGAAAGTAGGGGCTTTCAAATTCCGGGGGGCTTGCAATGCTATCATGAAACTGCCGGAGCGTGCCGGAAAAAAAGGAATCATCACACATTCGTCCGGAAACCATGCACAAGCCGTGGCACTTGCAGCCCGGATGAACGGCTACAAAGCAACCATTGTGATGCCAAAAAATTCCCCATCTGTAAAAGTGAATGCGGTACGGGAATACGGTGCCGAGATTGTGTTCTGTGAAAATACCATTGAATCGCGCGAAGAAACGGCTCAAAACATCATTCAAAAAACCGGGGCTGCTTTCATTCACCCTTACAACCACCCGGATGTGATTGCTGGACAAGGGACCTCAGCCAAAGAGCTTCTCGAAGAGATTCCCGACCTGGATATGATCATAGCACCGGTTGGCGGCGGTGGTTTGATGAGCGGAACACTCCTGTCAGCAAAAGCCATCAATCCGGAAATAAAGGTTTACGGTGCTGAACCTGAACTGGCCGATGATGCCTGGCGATCCCTCAAATCAGGAAAAATCGAACCCGTTTTACGAACAGATACAATCGCCGACGGCCTGCGTACTTCACTCGGCAGCCTTACGTTTCAGATCATTCAAACACATATTGACGATATCGTTACCGTTTCCGAGGCGTCCATCATCCGCGATATGCGAAACGTTTGGGAACGGATGAAAATCATTATTGAACCATCCTGTGCTGTTCCGGTATCGGCTTTGATGGATGCCAAAATCAGCGTTCAGGGTAAAAAAGTCGGCATTATTCTGACGGGCGGTAATGTGGACCTGAATCAATTACCCTGGAGTTGACCCATTTTAGTGCCACTATCATCAAAAAAAGTGAATTCTTGTGGTTTTTAATTATCTATTAAAGTTGTATATTTTGTGTCTGTAAAAATTTTGAATTAAACGGAAATAAGGATCATGTACGCTATCGTAAAAATTGGCGGGCATCAATACAAAGTTGCTGAAGATCAAACCATTTTTGTCAACAGGCTTTCTACTGACGAGGAGAATGTCAGTTTCGACGATGTTTTGCTGGTAAAAGATGAAAAAGGAAAAGTAAAAATCGGCAAACCAACTGTAAAAGGAGCAAAAGTTGAAGCCAAAATTGTGGATCATCCCAAAGCAGACAAGGTTATTGTCTTTAAAAAGAAACGAAGAAAAGGTTACAGAGTGAAGCGCGGACATAGACAGTCTATCACTCAGCTTCAAATCGAAAAAATTTCTTAACAGCGAGGTAAATTATGGCACATAAGAAAGGTCAAGGTTCAACCAAGAACGGAAGAGATTCAGAATCGAAACGCCTGGGCGTGAAGAAATATGGCGGTGAAGTAGTTCGAGCCGGTAACATTATAGTTCGCCAGCGCGGAACCAAATTTCATCCCGGAGAAAACGTTGGCAGAGGCGGAGATGATACGCTGTTTGCAATGGCCGACGGAGTGGTGAATTTCCGTACCAGAGGCGGCGGAAGAAAATATGTTTCCATAGAGCAAGTATAAAATTTACAATTTTTTTTAAGCCCCGGTAGCAGATGTTGCCGGGGCTTTTTTTATTTTTGGGATATGAAGAACTTTTCCATTCCCGAATACCCCCAATTACAGCTCGGCAGCATCTACTGTATCGGGAGAAATTACGCCAAACATGTTGAAGAGATGAAAAGTGAAATACTGGACGATCCTGTCGTATTTCTCAAGCCCCGCTCTTCTGTAATTTTTAATGGCGGACGTGTGATTTTACCTGAATCATCAAACAACATTCACCACGAGGTTGAACTGGTACTGATGATTGGAGAGCTTACGCACAAAGCCACTGTAGCAGAAGCTCAAAAATCCATAAAAGCAGTTGCCGTGGGACTTGATATAACAGCACGCGACCTGCAAGCCAATGCAAAACAAAAAGGACTTCCATGGGCACTTTCAAAAGGATTTCATACCTTTGCCCCTGTCGGAAATTTTGCAGAACTCAATGAAGAAACGGATCTGCAAAATCTCGATCTCTGGGTAAACGTAAACGGAGAAACAAGACAGCACGGCAACACGGAAATGATGCTATTTTCATCAGCAGACATTGTCTCCTATCTCTCCCGGCACTTTATCCTTAATCCCGGAGATCTTATTTTTACGGGCACGCCCGAAGGTGTCAGTCAAATTACAGACGGAGACACAGTTGAAGCTGGTTTGGGAGATCACATTTCATCATTGAAGGTTTATGTTCAAGCGTAGAATTCTATCCTGTGCATTTCTGGTTTTATTGATCATTCAGCCCGTTGAGAAAAGCAATGCGCAGTCACTCTCATTTTTAGCTGATTCTGTTTCCTATTTATGGCCTACAAACGCCACCCGCCAGCTATCTTCCACTTTTGCTGAAACCAGATCGGCTCACCTGCATGCGGGTCTTGACATCCGAACCTGGGGGCAGGAAGGCTATCCGGTTTATGCCACAAGAGACGGCTATATTTACCGAATTGGGATGAGCCCGTATGGTTACGGAAATGTGATCTATATGAAACATTTCGATGCTTCTTATTCGGTATATGCACATCTGAACCGGTTTGAACCCGAATTGCAGGCTTTTGCAGATTCTATTCGTTTCATCACGTACCAAGCAGACCTCGACCAAATTGTTGAAGATGAAAAAATCTACTACCGCCAGGGAGAACTGATTGGCTATACTGGTTCTACAGGTGTTGGCCCCCCTCATCTTCATTTTGAACTCAGAACTCCCGATTTCAAGCCTTTCAATCCGCTTTTAACCAACCTATCAGTGAGGGACAACATCCCTCCCGTTTTTCGTCAGCTCGGCATTGAGTTTTTTCATCCGGAAACATTCCGGCCGGCCGGTCATGAAATTGTCAATGCAAGCCGAAGTGGTTCCGGTTACTCATTTGGTGAAGTAAACGTCTCCGGCCCGGTGGGACTGTCCGTAAATGTGCACGATCGCGCAAACGACACACCAAATGTTTATGCCGTCTATTCTCTGACCATGACACAGACCGCTGACACCCTGTTTCATGCCACGGCTGATTATTTTTCTTATTCTCATGCAGGCCATATGTTTCTGGACAGATCGGCTCCCATACTTGCTCAAACCCGAAGAGGTTTTCAGCGGCTGTTCCGGGTAAAAGGAAATGAACTTCCATTTTATCATATCATTGAAAACCACGGAATTTTACAACTTGATGATGGTCGGCATCCAATCACCATTACAGCGGCAGATATTTTTGGTAATAAAACCATAGCTACTGTTACACTAAATGTTCAGAATACGGAAAATTTTGAACCACGTGAGATCGATTATGTCTCACCTTATCCTGATTTGAAGCCGGATCATTTTGCTTCCAACTATATCAGGTGGAATCATCCTCAGCTTATGCCGTCTGGCTTGCTATTCGCTTCTACCCAGGACGAGCATATTGTTCCATTCAGAAGAATAGAATCTGCTTACAGAGTCTGTTCCCGCAGGGCGATGAAGAAACGGCTTATTCCCGGAAAACGGAGTATCTTCAGCACACCAGATTACAGATTTTGGCTTGAATTTCCTACAAGGGCACTTTACGATACATTAGATTTACAACTGCAGATTTCCAAAGCCGGAGACGAAATTCACTTCGATTTCAGCCCCGACAGAATTCCGGTTGACGGCACAATTTATTTTAATTACAGATTACCCGAGGAGTTTCAGAACATCGACAAGCTGGCTCTCTATTCCGTTGACCGTTACCGGGATCGGACGTTTTACCGCCCATCGACCCGGGCTAATGGATTTATCCGGGCACCTCTGAGAGAAATCAGCAGCCTGGTGTTACGCGAAGACCACACAAACCCGTGGGTTGGCAGAGCACGGATATCTCAAAATCTTGCCGGAAATCACATTGTTATTGTTCCAACGTTGGATCGGGAAACGGGCATCGATTACAGGCGTTCCTCCATCACAGTAAATGGTGAAAAAGGGATTATAGAATATGACCCCGAAAAAAACTTTCTTGTATTCTACAACCCTTCATTCAGGCCTGCATCCACCAATATTATAAATATTGAAATATTTGATGGTGTGGGAAACAGAACCGTCAGTAATCAAACACTTTCTTATTGATGCTCAGACTGCGGCAATGCAGCTGATTTCAACTAACACATTTTTCGGAAGTGTTTTAACAGCCACAGCTTCTCTTGCGGGCGGATCTGCCTTAAAATAACGACCATAAACCTCGTTTACAGAAGTGAAATCATTCATATCTGCCAAAAAAATGGTGCATTTTAACACTTTCTCCATGCTGCTTCCGGATACTTCCACAACGGCTTTCATATTTTCCATAACCTGCTCGGCCTGAATTTTAACACCGCCATCAATAATCTTCATTTCACCCGGAATGAGAGCAATTTGTCCGGAGCAATATAAAATTCCGTTATGAACCACACCCTGGCTGTAAGGGCCAATAGCGTCGGGTGCAGCTGATGTCTTTACAATTTTTTTCATCGCGAAATACAATTTAAAATTTAAGTTTTAATTATTACCTGTAAGAATATACAGTTGTATAGAATTATCTGTAAATTTCAGACTTCAGATGCCGCTTCTTATTGCGGAATCTTCTATATATGGTTACTTTCTAATACTATAGGAAATAAAATAATCAACGATATCACGATTAAAATGAAAAGTTATAAACCACTTCTATTAATATTTTTATTTGCCGGGCTCTTTTGGGCATGTGAAACTACAGATCCTTTTATCGATGAAGTCCAGATCGGAATTCTTACCGGCGATTTTGAAATGGCACTTGAGGCGACCGATGAAGCCATTGCACAAGACTCATTAAACTATGTTGCCCACTATTACAAAGGCATAGTAATCGCTTCCGAGGCCGAAACGATCGAACCCCCTGCAGACCGAAAGTCGTACTATGAGCGGGCAAAACAATCTTTTGATACGGCTAAACGAATCATGGAAGATCAGGAAGAGCTGCCTGATGAGTACGAAGAACTCAACAATACAATCATCTCTTTTTGGGCTGATGAGTACAACATGGGTGTGAACGTTCAGACAGACGATAGTCTTTTCAACGCAACTCCCGAACCGTTCAAAACGTCAGTTGATCATTTCCAAAATGCGATTGCGATCAATCCCGACAGTGCAATGACCTATGAAGTAATCTCATCCACCTATTTTCAGATGGATGAGATTGACAATGCCATCAGTTACTTCGAAATGGCTCTGGATCTGAAAGAACAACCTGAATCAGATGATTATGAGTACATCATCAGCCTCTACCTGTTTGATGAATCTTTTCAAAGAGCTATCGAACTGTCGAACGAAGCCTTAGAGCATTATCCGGACGAAACCGTTTTTGTTCAGTTCCTGGCAGATGCCTATATCCAATCCGGCGAAAGAGACCGTGCTATTGAACTGGTTGAGGGACTGATTGCCGATGATCCGGATAATCCGCAATATCGAAGAGTGCTTGGCACACAAATTTACCAAAGTGTAGACCGCCTGATTGCCGATGTTTCGCAGAAATATCAGCGTCAGTTCGATTTACGCCAGGAATCCCGCAGTCAGCAAGGCGATCAACTCGATCAGACACAAGCCGAGATCGATGAAATTCAAGACGAGATTGATAGTATAGAAGATGAAATTGATGATCTTACATTAATTGCCATTCGCGAAATGGAACGAGTTGTTGAACTTGAACCCGATAGCGAATCAGCGAACTTCATTCTCGGAATCATCTATCAAAACCGTGCAGCCAACCTGTTTGAACGGCGTAACAATACAACAGATAACGAAATAGCTGAACAGCTGGACTCTCAAGCAAGAGACAATCTCAGAAATGCCCTTATTTACTACGAACGTGCAGCCGAAATAAATCCGGACAATCCGGAAAACTGGCAGTCTCTGTTCCAGGTATATACTACACTGGGAATGGAAGAGGAAGCCGAAGAGGCTATGGAACGAGCAGGTTTTGAATAAAGAGGTAGTAAAAAATATATGAAAATTCGTATCACCCGAATGGCAATTCCGTTGTATATCGGTTTTGCCTTCGGGCTTTTTTTTGTCCAGGCATGTACAACGGTTCAACCAACCGAAACCCCAGAATATGAACCCGGCACCGCACAGTACCTTGAGGCTGAACTAAACCGGCTTAACGATCAACTTGCTGAAAATCCCGGAACATCTTCTCTTTACCTCGAAAAAAGTGAAGTGCTCTATGAGTTTGCTAAAACCCATTCTCCACGGGAAAGGCCTCCGATTTATCAAAACCTGAAAGATCATTCCGATGCTGCAATGCATAAGGAGAATATTGATCAGAACGAAATCGAAGATGTTCTGAGAACTGCCTGGAACGAAGAACAAAGCCGGGGTGTGCAACTGTTACAGCAAGACCGTTCAACCGGTCTGAACGAGAATTATAGTGAAATTATCGCACATTTTGATAATGCAATCACCGTAATTCCTGACAGCCTGGTTACCTACAGCCTGAAGGCCACCACACTTTATGAATCAGGTAATCTGGGTAAATCCATAGAAACCCTGGAAAAAGCCAATACCCTGTCTGGTGGCAGCAATACTGAATTCCTGGAAAAACTTGCCTATCTCTACCTGGAATCGGGTGATGTAGAAAAATCGATCAGCATGTACGAAACCCTTGTTGAATCCAACCCGGATGACCAGCATCTAAAACACGGGCTGGTGAATGCTTACATCATCGATAACCGGCATGAAGAAGCTATTGCCATTCTGAGTGAGCTGACAGACCGTTTCCCATCGCGGCACACCTACCAGGAAACACTGGCTACACAGATTTATTTTCTTTTTGATTTGAAAGCAGATGATCTGTTTCAGCAAGATTACCTGGATTCCGATAAATCAGAAGATATTCAGCAAATTTCGTTGATGGCCGATCAGGTGCACCTCATTTTTGATGAAATTCAGGCCACAATGCCGATAAACGAGGAAAATACATACCGGATGGCTGCCTTTTACAAGGATGCCTTTCTGACCTTATCGAAACTGACAAACAGAATTGAATTTGATAGTGAAATCGTTGAAGTTATCATCAGCCAGAAAGAACAGTTTCTTGGTCTGTCTCTCCCCCTCTGGGAGCGATTGGCTGAACTGAATCCGGATAATCTCGATTATCTGAATCATCTTTATCAGGTTTATCTCCATTTGGATATGAAAGAAGACGCTCAATCACTTGAAAGATCTCTCAATTTTTAGTTATGAAGTTTAATACAAAAACCATTCACGCCGGGCAGGAGCCCGAAAAAACCAGCGGAGCTGTAATGCCGCCGGTTTTTCACACATCAACCTACGTACAAAAAGCCCCCAACGAACACCAGGGGTACGACTACGCCCGTGTGGGAAATCCAACCCGGACTGCACTCGAAAAATTGATTGCCGGTCTTGAAGAAGCTGATGAATGTGCCTGTTTTTCCAGCGGTGTGGCAGCCATTGATGCCATTTTAAAAACGTTAAAACCCGGCGATCATGTAATATCCACAAACGATCTTTACGGCGGAACTTACCGCTTATTTACCCAGGTGTTTGAACCGTACGGAATCCGGTTTTCATTTGTCAACATGACAAATTTGGACGAAATTGAAGCCGCCTTTACCGAAAAAACAAAACTGGTATGGATCGAAACACCCACCAATCCGCTGCTTCGCATAATCGATATCAGAAAAACAGCGCAGATGTCGAAAGAGCGCGGAGCACTTAGCGTGGTTGACAATACGTTTGCCTCCCCTTATTTGCAGCAACCACTGCTTCTCGGGGCAGATGCGGTCATGCACTCAACAACAAAATATCTTGGCGGCCATTCGGATGTGGTTGGAGGCGCGGTTGCTTCATCGGATAAATATTTTATGGAGAAAATCCGCTTTCAGGTAAAAACAACCGGGGCGGTCCCGGGGCCAATGGATAGCTACCTGGTACTTCGAGGCATCAAGACACTTCACCTGAGGGTTGAACGATCAGTAGAAAATGCAAAAAAAATTGCTGATTTTTTAAATAATCATCCCAGGGTGGGAATCGTGCATTATCCCGGCCTGAGCAATCATCCCCAGCACAAACTGGCTGCAGATCAGATGAATGATTTTGGGGCGATGGTCTCATTTTCCATGAAAGACGATACGATGGAGAAGGCGATTGATGTGATGAAAAAAACCAGGTTATTTGTCCTGGCTGAAAGTTTGGGCGGAGTTGAATCTCTCGTCAGCCATCCCGCTTCCATGACTCACGGCTCTATCCCCAAAAATATTCGTGAAAAAGCGGGATTGAAAGATTCTCTGATCCGGTTGTCGGTCGGTGTGGAAGATGCCGACGATCTGATTGAAGATCTGGAACAGTCTTTATAACAAAACATAACGGAGCTAAAAGATGAAGAATGTGGTAATCGTTGCAGCAAAACGTACACCGATTGGTTCCTTCGGCGGAAGTTTGTCATCGTTTACAGCACCGGAGCTTGGAGCATCGGTTATTTATGAAGTTTTGAAAACCGGAGGAGTAAAATCGGATCAGGTTGACGAAATTGTTCTGGGAAATGTTCTGACTGCCGGAGTTGGCCAGGCACCCGCCCGTCAGGCAGCACTGAAGGCTGGATTGACCAATAAAATTCCCGCAACTACGGTGAACAAAGTGTGTGCTTCCGGTATGAAAGCCATCATGATTGCAGCCGATCAAATTGCATTAGGCCATAATGAAATCATGGTTGCCGGCGGCGTGGAAAGTATGAGCAATGTGCCTTATTATCTCAAAAAACATCGATTTGGCTCAAAAATCGGCCATTCTGAAGTTTCTGATGGAATTATAAATGACGGCCTTTGGGATGTGTACAACGACTACCACATGGGGAATGCCGGTGAACTTTGCGCATCAGAATGCGGTATTAACCGTGAACAACAAGATGAATACGCCATTGAGTCGTATAAACGCGCCATAAAAGCTCATGAAGAAGGCTGGTTTACTGATGAAATAGTACCATTAAAAGTAAAAGGCCGGAAATGTGCTGTAAATATGGTGAAAATGGACGAAGAGCTTCAGCGTGTAAACTTCGATAAAATCCCCGAATTAAAACCTGTTTTTGATAAAAAGGGAACCATTACAGCGGCCAATGCCAGTAGTATTAACGATGGAGCTGCAGCTGTTTTGCTGATGAGTGAAGAAAAAGCTGTGGAATTGGGAATAAAACCCATTGCTAAAATTTTGAGCCATGCCAGCGCCGCAAAAGCTCCCGAGTGGTTTACAACCGCTCCGTCTGATGCCATCCCGCGTGCGCTTTCTATAGCGGGAATTTCAAAAGACGATGTGAATCTGTTTGAAATTAATGAGGCGTTTTCGGTTGTATCTCTAATCAATAATCAGCTTCTGGAACTGGATCCCCAAAGGGTAAACATTCACGGTGGCGCAGTTAGTATTGGCCACCCAATAGGCTGCTCGGGAGCCAGAATTATTGTGACACTTCTGAATGCTCTGAAACGTACGGGTGGAAAGCTCGGATGCGCCGGAATCTGTAACGGAGGCGGTGGAGCCTCGTCTCTGGTTGTTGAAATGATTTGATAAAAACCCGGGGTTGGTTCACAAAAATTTCAAATCTGTTCAGACAATTAAATTATTTTTATAGATCAGCCATTACTTGACTTTTTTAGATGGTGCGTGTATCATGAATTTTATACGTAGATAGAAATCAATTAAGTAGATTCTGGCATTGAAAATCACTTATATTTCAATATCATATCACTCATAAACAACTTATTTTTCAGCCTATTTAAAATTGCTACAGTTTCACTTTCCAAAACCTGAAATCAGCTGTAATTAAGCCTCAGCGTAGTTTGTTTCTGTGTTGTACGGGCTTGATTGTCAGCTTTCAATTTTTAAGATGTGAAACAATAATAAACATTTGAACCGAGTTATATTTACATATTTTTAAGTGGTTTTAACTACTTTACCTTCAAACGGCATCATCATTATGAAAAAAATCACATTTCTATTATTCGTAGTAGCTTTTATTCCTTTCAGTGTTGTTCAGGCTCAGGTTGGCATAACGGCTGTTCCATTCCTTCAAATAGAACCCGATTCCAGAGCTACTGGTATGGGAAATACCGGGGTGGCAATTGCTGATAATTCATCAGCCATTTTTTGGAATCCAGCCGGACTGGCTTTCCAGGATCAAAGCCAGATTAACCTGACACACGCTAACTGGCTGCCCGCTTTTAATGCCGATCTTTTTTACGACTATCTTGTGGGAACGTATCATGTTGATGGAATTGGAACCATCGGCGGACATATTACATTTTTGAATCTTGGTGAGCAAACCCGAACCGATGAAACTGGCCTTGAACTTGGTCGATTCAACAGTTTTGAAATTTCTGCCGGACTTTCATACGGTTTCAGTATTTCCGATAACTTTGCTGTTGGAACCGGGCTGAGATACATTTACAGCTCTCTGGCGGATGGCAGTGTAAGTGGTCAAAGTATTAATCCCGGCTCAAGTGTAGGCCTCGATCTTGCCGCCCTCTACAAATCCAATCCTTTTGAAGTAGCCAATCGTCTTGCTTCTTTCAATGCAGGTTTTAACCTCTCGAATATCGGTCCTGGAATTCAGTACACCGATAATGCCCAAAAAGATCCGCTTCCAACCGTATTTCGTGCAGGATGGGCATACAAAATGGACCTTGATTCAAACGGGCTGAATACCATCACGTTTGCCAACGATATTTCAAAAATTATGGCCCGAAATGAGCGGATTGGTTCCGATCCGGAAAATCCGGAGTACGAGTCAATGGGCGTTTTTGAGGCTCTTTTTAACTCCTGGGGTTCTTACGAGCGATTTAACGGCACCGAAATGGTTACGGTAAGTTTGGCTCAACAGCTTATGTTCGGGTTTGGTCTGGAATATTGGTATGACGATTTATTCGCACTCCGAACCGGCTACTATTACGAGCATCCCGAGAATGGAAACAGAGAGTTTATTACACTTGGAGCCGGGCTCAGGTATAACATTTTCGGCGTTGATTTTAGCTATCTTTATACTCTTGAAGATGATCATCCGCTTGCAAACACAATCCGGCTGAGTTTATTGGTCAATTTCAGATAATTAAACCGGATGACGTACAGGTTTTCAGGGAGCAGTGGTAACGTCGTATTATCACTGCTCTTTCTGTTTTTTGGAGTCAGTTCATTCGCCGGGGCACAGGCACACCTTCAAAGAAATCTGCCCGTTTCTGCACTTCAAATCAACCAACTTTTGCCAGCCCAGCCGGTTGAAGGAACCCTGAATGTGATTGCCGTAATGGTTGAATTTCAACCGGATTCCAACCGGTTTACATCCGGTAACGGTACATTTGAACCGGGCAGCATCCCCTATCTTGAGAACCCCGGTACCAATATCGACGCACTTCCACACGATCAGAAGTATTTTGAAGCTCATCTGGAATTTGCGAAAAACTATTTCGAGCAGATGTCTCATAATCGGCTCAGTATTGAGTATCAGGTTTTGCCAGAGATTTATCACCTTGACCAACCGATGGAATACTACTCGCCCATCGGCCATGACCCGGATTTGTCTCCGCTGGGAGAATTAGCAAACGATGTCTGGAATCTTGTGGCAGCAGATGGCAGATTGCCTTTGGAATTGAATCCACATCAAAACACCGCATTCATCATTTTTCATGCAGGGGTGGGAAGAGATGTTGAGCTGACCGGAACCACGCTTGATAAAACTCCCCAGGATATACCGTCGGTTTATTTAAACCGAGACGCTCTCCGGCGTTTTCTGGATGATTCATCATTCAGCGGATTTCCGATTGACAACGGAAATTTTCTTGTAAACAACACATTGATTTTACCCAGAACCCTGACCCGTGCCGGTCAAGATGCCGCAGGGAATCGGTTTGTATTGCCACTTTCCACCAACGGGCTTGTAACCGCCCAGATTGCCAGCCATCTTGGCCTGCCCGATCTGTTTAACACCCAAACGGGGGAATCAGGAATCGGCCGATTTGGGCTGATGGACGGTGCTGGAATTTTTTCATACAATGGGCTTTTCCCGCCGGAAATGTCGGCCTGGGAAAAAATTTATTTGGGCTGGGAAGAACCTTTTGATATTTCACCTGAACCCGAAAGTCAAATTTCGCTTGATGCTGCAGTGAAAAAAAGTCCAAAAAGTATTGCGCGGGTTGCAATTTCAAATGATGAATATTTTTTGATTGAAAACCGTCATCGCGACCCGGATAATACCGGCGTAACACTTACCATTCAACAACCCGATGGGTCAATTATTAACCAAACATTTACCAACAGAGACACCTCCTTCGTCTTACAGTTATCCAATTTTGATGATCAGCTTGAACCGGGAGTTGTGATAAACGCAAGCAACTACGATTTTTCTCTGCCCGGAGGCCCTGTGAGTGCTATAGATGAGACTGATGAAGGCAGGATTTTAAACGGTGGCTTTTTGATCTGGCATATTGATGAATCGGTGATTCGGAGTCAGCTCGCCATGGGAAATGGAGTGAATGATCAGCCGGATCGTCGAGGAGTGGAATTGATGGAAGCAGACGGAGCCCAGGATATTGGCAGGCCAACACAGATCGGCTTGACGAGAAACGAAGCAAATGGCTCAGCTTTTGATTTTTGGTGGAGTGGAAATGATGCCTCAGTAATAACACCAACCGGCACAATTACTCTTTATGAAAACAGATTTGGTCCGGATACTACCCCCGATAACAGCAGCAAATCGGGCTCTCCCTCCTTTTTTGAGTTATACGATTTTTCCGGCAACCTCCCCACAGCCACCTTTAGTATTCGGACCGCAGAACCTTTCAGTGATCTTTACAAATTAACTGATTTGAAGCAGAACCTACCCTTCAATTATTTCACTCCTTTTGACACTTCATACTGGCAAGATTTCCCACTTGCCATCATACCTTTTGAGATGGAAGAGCGCAGCATGGCTCTGATTCCGGCACAGAATGGAATCCACATTTACAGTGCAGACGAAAACGCACTCTACGACTTTCATGACAGTTTTACGGACCGTTTACAACAACCATTTTTTGAACCCGTTTCAAACAGATTTTCCGTTGCTCACATCCCGGAAGAAAGTGAAACCACTGATGTTGAAATCATTGAATGGAATGGCTCAGATTTTTCGGCAGTCTGGAATTTTACGGCTCCTGAAAATTCAGCTTTTATCAGCTCGCCTTCTCCGGGAATCTTGCAGTTTGACGGAACAAGAGCAAAAGCAGATATATCAAATCTGGAAGTTGATTCAGATTTTTTTGAAGAGAGCAGGCAATTTACAGAGATGAGACATGGCCACCAGGGATCAATCAATAATAATGGCTACATCAGGTTCAGTATCTCCGGAACAGAATACCGCCAACAAATCCCTTCATCAGGGCCGCCATTTGAACATCCTTTCTACCTCGGTTTGATTGAATCGCAAAACAATCATTTTCAGTCTTTTGTCTATAAAAGAGATGAACTCTTCCTGTTTGACCCTCTCAATCAGCCGGAACAATTAAATCGGGTTTATGAATCACCGGATTTTGGGTGGCCGGCTCTGGCAGATTTCAGCCGTGATGGAAACATCGATTTTATTTTTATAGATCATCATTTAAACCAGATAATAGCTGTAAATCTAAATGGTGCCATTTTAAACCACTTTCCCATATCACCCCCTGATGGTGTGCAATTTACCGGGACGCCCCTCATTGCTGATTTCAATGGAGACGGAAATTTTGAGCTTCTTGTGATGGGGCATGATTCCTATTCTCTCAATATATATGCCTATAATTACAGAGGTCAGTTACACCACGGGTTTCCATTATTTATCGGAAGTACCGAACCTGCTGCGGGTCAGCCGGTTCATGCAGCCGTATCCGGTAACTTTCTGATTACAGTCAGCCATACCGGCGACCTGAAAGTTTGGGAATTTCCAAATATGGAGAACGTACTTTGGGGATCTAAATATGGCAACCAGGGAAATAATAAAATCACAGGATTACTCTCAGATACCGATACCATTCAACCCTCTTTTGAATTATTGAATGAACAGGAAACGTATAACTGGCCAAATCCGGCAACAGATCATACAATTATTCGATTTCAAACGGCTGATCCGGCAGAAATACAGATCCAGGTAACGACAACCAGCGGGCGTCTGATTTATAGCCGTACATTAGAATCTCGTGGCGGAGCTCCGGAAGAAATTGAAATTGATACGTCTGACTGGGGCAGCGGCGGTTATATGGCGCTCATTTCAGCTACAGCTAATGGCAGTACCGAACGAAAACTCGTAAAAATTGCAATAGCCCGGTAAATGATTCGATTCAACTCATATCTTGTCTGGTTCATCATCGGGCTGATACTATCGGCAGTTTTAAGCCTTTCTGCGAATGCACAGGTCAGTCCGGCTGATTTTGAGTATCCGCAGAATCACCTGCCCTGGTACACTATCGAGAGCGAACACTTTTTTGTTCACTATCAGGAAGGAAGCAGTTATTCAGCTCAGAAAACATCAAAAATAGCTGAAGAAATTTACGGCCCGGTCACATCACTTTATCAACACGAACCGGAAAGAAAAGTGAGTATTGTGCTACGGGACAGGGAAGATTTCTCCAACGGAGCGGCTTTCTTTTTTGATAATAAAATCGAGATATGGGTACCGGCACTCGACACTCCTCTTCGGGGAACCCACCACTGGCTCAGAAATGTGATCACTCACGAATTCACTCATATGGTGCAGCTTGGAGCTTCCATGAAGCGTTCCCAGCGGATACAATCCATCTACATGCAATGGCTCTCATACGAAGATGTACGCCGACCTGATGTACTGTACGGCTATCCCAGCGGAATTATCACTCACCCGTTTGCAACAGTGAGCATACCGGCCTGGTTTGCCGAGGGAACGGCGCAATATCAAAGACATAATTTGAATCACGATTTTTGGGACACCCACAGGGATATGCTGCTCAGAACCCGGATTCTCTCCGGCACTGCCCTTAATTTACATCAGATGGGACATTTTACTTCCAAAAACAGCCTTGAACGCGAGCTGGTTTATAACCAGGGATTTGATTTTACCCTCTATCTGACGGATCGTTTTGGTGAGGATATTATTGCAGATTTGAGCCGACACGCAGCGAATTCCGGCCGCAGTAATTTCAACACTGTAATGAAACAGGTAACCGGAGTACCTGCTGATAAACTTTACCATGATTGGCTGAATGACCGGGAATCTTTTTATGAACAGCAAATCTCCGGACTGAACCCGGCATCATTCACACAAATTGAAACGAACGGATTTTTCAACTTCTACCCCCAATTTAGCCTAAATGGAAAATATTTTGCTTATCTGACCAATCGCGGCCGTGATCACGCACGAACATCCCTTGTTATTTATAGCAATGACAGCGAAACCGTTATCAATGACATTGGCGGATTTGATTTGAACGATTCCCGGCAACAGTATATGTCCACTCATGGAATCTATTCCAATCCTTCAATTGATTTTATCAGTAACCGGTTCTCCTTTTCTCCCGACAATCGGAAAATTGCCTACAGCCGGGCCAGAAAAAACCGGTATGGTGAAACCTATCAGGATATTTACCTTTTTGATTTAGAATCGGAAGAAAAGAAAAAAATCACTGAAAGTGCCCGTATTCAAGACCCGGCCTGGCATCCCACTGAAAATAAAATTGCGGCTGTACAGCTCAAAGATGGCACCCAAAATCTGGTGCTGCTTGATGCTGACACAAGAGACATCCATCAGATAACCAACTTCAATTCCGCAGAAACTGTTTATACACCGGTTTGGGGTGATGAAAACACGATCTATTTTTCAACAGCATCATCAGGAAACCGGAATATCTACAAAACAGATATCTCCGGCGGCCAACTTCAGCCGGTTCTCTCCCACCACGATGTCGATTTTCGAGATCCGTGGATCGATTTCGAAAAAGGAATTCTCTATTTTTCGTCAGACATCAGCGGAATTTTCAATATCTATAAAAAATTCCTTACAGATGATTCTATTCATCAAATAACGGATGTGATTGGCGGTGCATTTATGCCTCACGTAAAAAATGATTCTTTATACGTTGCCGATTATTATTCTGACGGATATAAAATTTCCGGTATTTCGCTTGAAAAATCGGTCAACCTGGCCACAACCAGCCAAAACTGGCACGATTATCTGAATCCGGAAGAGCCACTTGATGAAGAATTCTCTGACTCAGAAGGGTTTTTATCAGAAGAAGAATTACTGGCATTACAGCCTCTGGCAGACGAATCCGGAAATGTGGAATTTTCCATCCAAAACGAAAACCGCTACTGGAGGCCATACAATGAAACCACAACCGGACTGAGCATTTTACCGGTTCTTCGGTTCGATAACTATTCCAAACTGGAAGGAAATAATTCGCGTTTGATCCGGGACGGGCGCATTGGCGATTTTGGACAAAATATGTGGAGAGATTTTAAGGCCGGCGCCTACTTTTCCTCGAGGGATGTTACCGAATCGTTCTCGGTATTTGGTGGCGCTTTGATCGGGCTCGGTTCCCGCTCCGCTGATGGCCTCGGCAATTTCTTCTCCCCGTCACGCATCAACAATCTTGATCGGGATCTTTTCCTGATTGTCGATTATCGCGGTCTTCCTTTCATTAAGCGAAGCTGGTCTCCTACCATCAGCCTGGAAGTGTATCATCAGATCCGGAATGTACAAAACGGTCTGGGCATTGAAGAGTTTCCCTGCACATCCTGCCTGCCCGAAGAGCGTGAAGTCGACATTCGGTATAATATGTGGGAAGCCAGCCTGTTTTTGAGAAGTAAACTGAACCGGTGGAGTTTACTTGAACTGGGTGCATCCTATTCACCTTATAGTGTAACTGTGGAGGGATTCTTCTCCCGGGAATTTCAGGAATTTATTCCGGGGAGTACATCCGAATATTTCAGGGGAGCTACCTACTCAGCTACGTATTACATCGACCTCACGCCTCCAACCCGCCACGCCGACATCGCCCCGGAAGGAATTACCACATCCATCGGTTACCAGTTTCAGCCAGCCCGGTTATTGCAGGATTACGAGATTGAAGATGGCACTCTATCTCCGGTGTATTCGCGAGACCGGAATCACTCTCTGGAGTGGAATAAACAAATCGGGTTTGGAATCACAAATCAGACAAACGGATTAATTAAAAGCCGGGCTTTTGCCTACCTGAATCGCCCGGATGATTACTTTTATCTTGATTATGCCGGTGGAATGACCGGAATGCGTTCTTACCCATATTTTGCCCTTGGCGGCCAGCGTACCTGGTTTTCACGCGCATCACTTATCAGGCCGTTGTTCACTCAAATCAACCAGCAAGCCGGCCCCTATTCGTTCGACAAAATTTTCGGGCATCTGTTTTTTGAAGCCGGAAATGGCTGGGGAGGGCCATTAAACATCGGAGATTCCGTTAAAACCGGTATCGGTGCTGAATTAAGATTTGCATTCAATTCGTATTATCTTTTCCCGATGAAATTTTTTGTGAATACTACTTATGGCCTGAACCGGTATAACGTTACATTACCGTCTCAATTTATTACCACCACCGGTTTGAATGAAGTTCAGTATGGCAGAGAAGTGCTCTTTTATTTTGGCTTAACATTTGATTTTGATCCCTGATGAAGTACACAGTCTGTATCATCCTTTTTATTTTACCGCTTCCCTTGCTCTCTCAAAGCAATCAGGATCAAATTGAATCTGATGTTATCCTAAAGAACAACTATCAGGAGCCATCACCCCTTGATTTGATAACTCCTGTGCTGCTCAGAACCACTGATTCGGATTTTAACAATGAATATCATCCATCGAGTTCGGGATTCTGGAACCACTCTGCAGCCCATTTTTTCAGTTCACTGATTATTCCCGGATCAGCACAAATAGCCAACCGAAACTGGAAACGGGCCGGGCTTTTCATTGCCGTTGAGGCACTTTCCATTTATATGATTGTGGATTACAGAAATCGCGGAATTTCGGGTGAACGGAAATATGAACAATACGCTGATAACAATTGGAGCGTTGTACAATATTCAGAGTGGCTGATCGATTATCACAACTTTCACGGATTAAATAATCCATATTTATCTGAACTGAGGAATATGGTTGAGGGAAATCAGCCGGCATTTACCCCTGATGAAGACTGGAGCGTTGTGGCACTGGAAACGTTAAGGCAGGTTGAACGCAACACTCTTTACGTTACAACGGACGATCTGGGCGCAAATAATTTTTCGCATGTATTGCCCGATTACGGTTCTCAGCAATATTACGAATTGATTGCCAAATATTATCAATATCAGGCGGGTTGGAAAGATTACGATTCTTTTCACAACAGCCTTGGCCATACCGATGAACAGTATTTCGAGCGTTATTTTATTGACAGAAACGGTGAATACGCAAGCCCCATGTTTTATAAAGGGGTGGAACTGGCAGACCGTTTTAACAACGACTTCAGAAGAAGCAGAGTTTTTACATCACTTTTGATTGCAAACCATTTTATTTCCGCATTTGATTCATATTTTACCTTCAAGCTGAAACAAAACAGGCTTCAGGCTGCTTCAAGTATTATGCCTGGACGGCAAATCATTGTCAATTACACTTTCTAAGATTAGTTTTATTTTATTCACATGATCCAAATGTTGAAAGACTTTTTTACCAATAAAAAATTATACAAGATAGTTGGTGCTGTTCTTGGGGCCGGCATTGCATTTGCCCTGATTATGGATCTGGTAATCATGCCCAACTACACCAATTACAACAAAGGGATTACCGTACCGGATGTAACCAAAGTATCGCTGGAAGAAGCTCAAACCCTACTCGAAAATTACGGGCTTCGTCACGAAATTCTGGATCGAAGGTCTCATTCTGCATATCCGGCCAATTACATTATAGATCAGTCTCCCTCTCCAAGACAAATCGTAAAACCAAACCGAAAAGTTTATCTTACTGTAAATTCGGATGTTACTCCAACAACTGTTGTTCCGGATGTTTTGGGAATGCACTTCAGAAATGCCGAACTTCAGCTCGAAAATCACGGCCTGCAAGTTGGAACCATCAGCTATGAATCATCCCGATTCCGTAACACTATATTACGCCAATCAGTAGCTCCGGGAGATACGGTAAGTCGTGAAACAGTTGTCAATCTTGCCGTGAGCGATGGGTTGGGTTCACGCATGGTGGATGTCCCGGATGTATCAGGTATGCGCCTATCTGAAGCCCAGCAGGCCATTATTCGCGCCGGTTTGCGTGTTGGAGAAATTCGGTTTCAGCCCAGCCGGGAATATAGCCCAAATACCATCATCTCCTATTCACCTGAAGAAGAGGAGTTAACGGAAGGTGAAGCTTTGATGCTGATTGTAGCTGAGCGTTTTGATGCCCGTGAAGAGATTGAAGCCGGCGCTATTATCAACGATACAACATCTGTAGAGGACGAATCTATTGAAAACTCAAACAACGACAATGAATTTTAATCTCCCGGTTTTAGCTCCCTCGATTCTCGCAGCCGACTTTTCAGAGCTCGGTGATCAAATTCAGCAATGCCTCGATTCGGGCATCCAGTGGATTCACTGTGATATTATGGACGGGCATTTTGTTCCAAATATCAGTTACGGCCCCGCTATTGTTGAAACTGTTCGACATATTGCGCCCGATGCCTTTCTGGATGTTCATTTGATGATTGAAAATCCGGATCAATATATTGAAGATTTTTCTGATGCCGGCGCCGATTTAATATCAGTTCATTACGAAGCGTGTACGCATCTTCATCGTACCATCCAGAATATTCATCAACACGGATGCATGACCGGTGTGGTCATCAATCCGGCTACAATTGTAGAACTTTTACGCCCGATTCTTCCGGATGTTGATCTGGCTTTGATCATGAGTGTAAATCCCGGATTTGGTGGTCAATCATTTATTGAATCAAGTATTGAAAAAGTGCGTAAATTGGCACAAATTCGAAATGATTTAAATCTAAATTTCCTTATAGAAATAGATGGCGGAGTTGGTTTGAAGAATGCAGCCAAACTAACGTCTGCCGGAACGGATATTCTGGTTGCCGGAAGCAGTGTATTTAAAACGGATGATATTCCTGCCAGAATAGCTGAACTTCAAAAAAAGGCACTTACAGGAACAGACCATGTGGTTTGATTTGTTAGCTGTATTCCAATATCAATCAAAAGATTAAACAAACATTTAAAAATATCGATACTTCTCAACAACTTTCTGAAGAGATACTATTTATTGAAAACATTGAACCGGTTGTTATTCTCGGTTTTTCTGATGAACACCTGCAGCAACTGGACAATGCATTCCCTTCAACAAAAATTACCGCTCGTGGTAATCGCATCAAAATTTTAGGACCGAAGCATGAGGTGGAACTGGTTAAAGATATTCTGCAGGAAATGGTACAGATTGCCAAAAGAAATAATCAGATTCATTCAAGTGATGTAAAAACATTATTGGCACTGGCCAACAAGTCAGAAAGTAAAAAATCTATCTCTGGAAAAATTCCGACACAGGAGGACACCGGAGATATCATTCTGCATACCCACACCGGCGAAGCGATATCAGCAAAAACACCCGGTCAACGTAATATCGTAGATCAATCTGATTACAACGACATTCTATTCGCTATCGGACCAGCCGGAACCGGGAAAACCTATACATCGGTAGCTCTGGCAGTAAGAGCATTGAAAAACCGGAAAGTAAAAAAAATTATCCTTGCCCGGCCAGCAGTAGAAGCCGGAGAAAATCTTGGTTTCCTGCCCGGAGACCTCAAAGAAAAAATTGACCCCTACCTTCGGCCTCTGTACGATGCCCTCGAAGAAATGATAGAATTTGACAAGCTTGAATTCTACCTCTCCAAAAATGTCATTGAAATTGCTCCGCTTGCCTACATGCGGGGCCGCACGTTAAACAATGCATTTGTTATCCTGGATGAGGCACAGAACGCTACCAACATCCAAATGAAAATGTTTCTGACCCGAATCGGCTTTAACAGCCGGGCAATTATCACCGGCGATATCACTCAGTCTGACCTGCCGCGACAGCAAGAATCCGGATTAATATCCATCCAGAAAATCTTGCAGAAAATTGATGGGATTTCTTTTGTATATCTGGATCAGCAAGATGTTGTGAGACATAAACTTGTTCGGGATATTATCGATGCATACGAAAGATTTGAAAAGAAAAACAAGAAAAAACACTGATGTCAAATTCTGTACTAAGCCCTGCGGTTGATACAACATCCCGCGTGAAAGTTTCCCCCTTGTATGAAGGGACTTTTGCTGTTGGAAAGGATAAGAAATTCTTTCCTATTGAAAAGTCGGATAAACCACCTAAAGGTACTCTGAAACTTGCCATAAATCCCTTTTTAATACAGGATGGCGAAAGAAACATTTTATTTGATGCCGGTATTGGTGATTTGTTCGGGGATGAGACGTCTATCGAAACCTTGATCACCAATCTGGCAGACCTGTCAGTTTCGGAATACGAAATATCAGATATTTTTATCAGTCACCTCCATTTCGACCATATGGCAGGAATTGCTCACCGGCAAAACGGCTATTGGGAACTCACATTTCCGGAAGCAAACATCTGGGTATCCAAAGATGGATGGGAAAAACTGCATTCAAACATTGATGATGAAAATGAAGAGAGCAGAGATTTTTTCCATTTTGTGGATATGAAAGCCAATCTTGAATTTTTGCCGGATGAATCGCAGCCGATCTCTCATGTTACAGTAAAAAATATTGGCGGACATACAGAATACCATCAACTACTCTTATACGAAAACGGGGAGGAACGATTTATGATGGCGGGTGATGTGATTGGCCGGAGAATTTCCATCAACCGTAGTTTTTCTGCCAAATTTGATTTTGATCCCAAACACAGTATGCACGTTAGGGAACGTTTAAAAAAGATGGCCTGTGATCAAGGTTTTACAATCCTGGCTTACCACGAAACCGATCACCCTATGTTTTGCCTTGCTGATTGTAAAAATAAAAAAGGATATGCAATAAAAAATCTATCGTGAGTATCCCTGATTATATACATCAAATCAAAGAATACCTTGTAGAAAATGAATTTCCACCCCAGGTTGATAGTGTTGTAATTTTAGGGTCTGGACTTGGTGACTTTTCGTCTTCTATTTCAGAATCACATTCAGTTCCCTATTCACAAATACCAATCTTCCCTGAAACCTCGGTTCAGGGACACTCTGGTGAGCTTTATTGTGGTAAGATTGCAGGAAAACACATTATCGCTTTTTCGGGAAGGTTTCATCACTACGAGGGACACGATTTTAAAACAACTGCGCTACCCATCCATCTTGCCAAGGCTTTTGATGCAAAAAATATCGTCATCTCAAATGCTGCTGGAGCGATCAACACGACGTTTAACATCGGTGATTTAATGGTAATTGATGATGTGCTCAGGCTATTCCAGAAAATTTCTCCCTTTCCTTCTGAGCCTTTTCGGTACAATCTTTATTCAATTGCAGACCGTGTTCGTAAAATTGCAGCAGAAATTGGCCTCGATGTTCAGCGTGGCACCTATCTCTACGTAAAAGGCCCGAATTACGAGACCAAAGCAGAGATCAGGGCTTTTCGAATTTTAGGAGCCGATGTGGTAGGTATGAGTACAGCACCTGAACTGATTGAAGCTTCCAGACTGAACATCCCGGCAGCAGCAGTTTCTCTCATCACCAATATGGCAGCTGGTGTGGAAGCAGGAAAGCTGGACCATTCTGAAGTAAAAAAAGCTGCCGAACAACGAAAAGAAGATTTTGCAAGGCTTGTTACAGAAATTATCAGTCGGCTTTAACCGAAATATTGGAAAACCATTAACTTAATAGCCGGACAGTAGCCAATCCCGTAGTTATTGCAATCAAGAAACTCATCAGTGTACCGATCAAAATATATTCTGTTAATTTTCGATTTTTAGCACGGGTTAAATCACCAAATCTGAATACCGATTTTGCTGCAAGAAGAAAACCAATGATTTGCAAATAGCCACTCAAAATGGCTGTATAGATAAAAATTCTCTCCAGCATTCCAATATACATTCCCGCACTTTCCAGAGAATCTTCATTTTCAGTATTAATTTGTTCATTCCATCGATTCATCATATTCATCATGATATACGATGAAGGATATGTCAAAAATACAATTCCGGTAATCATTATCCAGAACGATTCGCCAGGTATCGCAACAGATACTTCACTCCAAAACGTCATCCAAACTGCAACCAAAACAAAAAGATGCAAAATTTGATCTGTCCCAAACCAAAGGCTCCGGGTTTGTTCTGTTTGTAATTGTACTTTGGCACCATCAATCAACAAGTGTGAACCTGCAACAAACAGAGCAACAGTCCAATATGAAATATCCCACAAAATCAGAAGAATCAACCCAAAGTGCAGAAAGGAATGGAGATAAAGGTATGGAGATGTCCAGGTGCGTTTTTCTTTATCTGTAATCCATTTTTTGGGTTGCAGAAAAAAATCTCCGATCAGATGCGCTAAAATCAACTTTATTAGTATCATGGATAGTAGCTGTATTGATTACTTGTGAGTGTGTCTATCCGGTCTCTGTAGTATTGATCGAGTTCAATGATTTCGTAAACCGATCCTCTTTTAATTCTGTCGTTCACAGATGACTGTGCAATTCCAAGTCTTTTTGAAATTTCTACTTGTGTTATTCCCGGCACTTTAAATAGTATTGCGGCTACTTCTGCGGTATTGCTTGTCCAGGAGTTCATTATCACAAGGGCCAGTTTGAACATCATATTTAGTTCTTTGTCGAAATCCGGCCATTTTGATTTTACACCTAAATGGATTTTTTTTTCTTTCAGCTCTTCTAATAACTCGCCTGAATATACAAATGCTTCTCCTGTGGCTTCACTTACCCGGTTGACATATTTTGCATCATCTCCAATTCCAATGGCAAGGCGAACGTCGAGTTTTTTTTTATCTATTTTTTTTATGATCGATTTGATAAGTATTGCTATGCGTAATGCCTCGCGAGCTTCTACTTTTAGTTGGAAACTGTCTCCCCGGTAAATCTCCCAGTCTTTAGGTGTGTCTCCAAAGTTTTTGAAGAGATTTTTGAGTGGACCTAACCATATATCCGGTTGATCTACTGCTCTGGACTGCACGATATCTCCTGTTATTGTTGTTTCCATACCTTAATATCGTGTTTTTATTCGATATTTTCAACTTATCGGCTATTTTGTCGATATTTTCACTTTATCGGGTTATTTATCGATATTATGAGTACGGAATTCTCGGAGATATTGTTTTAGTTTTATTTTGTTTCGAGCGCTTTTGCTGGTCATGTAGCGTATTTTTCCAAATATGGGGCGTTCTTGCCAGGCGCGGTCAAATCGGCCGAAGCACCAGAATATTCCGGAATAGCTGTTTGGATCACGGCCGTCTATGGCATAGGTATTGTTTAAATCTATCAGGTATTGCAGGGCTGTTTCTGGTTTGTCTGTCCATTCTATCACTTTTTTGCCCCAAAGCATTCGCAGATAATTATGGATGATACCTTCTTCCCGCAATTGTGTTTGGGCTGCATTCCAAAGCTCGTCATGTGTTTTTGATTGCGATAGTTCTTCGTAACTATAGTGCCATTTCCTGGGATCACCTCTGTGTTTATCAAGTGTTTTTTTGGCCCAATCTGGCAAGCTTTCATATTTGTGGTAATCGGAGCGGTGATGAGCATAATGAAATCCAACTTCACGCCAGGTAATCACTTCATCAAGAAAACTGTCGATGTTTGGATCTCCATTAAAAAAACCACCGGTTGATCCATTGTTGTAGGTGATTTTGTTGAGATCCCACCCTTTGGGCTGGTGACTTAACACGGTTTTCACAATTTCATATTCAGATATTTTCCCGAAATGCAACCATGGGCTCAACCTGCTGGTTTTATTTTCATCGGGGTGATTTCGTTTATCATCGTACTCCAGAAGTCCGTTTTCAATAAAATTGCCAAGCATGCCAAGCGCGGCCGATCTGCCGCCCTGCCAGTTAATTGGTTTCACTTCGTGATTAATATCTAACCCGGAAATAAATTCCGGAATGTTTTTTAAAGCATGTTTTGCATCAGGCAGATTTTCAAAAATTTCGGCTGGGTGTTCAATCTGTTTTTTGTTGATAAGATCATCAAGTGGATTTCTTTGTGGCGGGTTAGTATACGCCTCCACAAAATGTTTCTGCATTGTTTTTCGAAACAGATATGCGCTGTAGGGGTCTTTGTCCGTAAGGCCGAGCGGGATGAGTCCGTTGCTGTCTATCGTGATGTAAGGAATATTGAAATGCTCCGGATAGCGCTCATTTCGCTCACGCATAATAAATACCGGGAATTCGTCTGTGATGAGAATGGAGGCATTATCAGCAAGATTATTCAGTAATTTTTCATATTGTCCCGGTTCTTCTTCTACAAAAGAAACGTAGTTTAAATGGTGTTCTTCAGCATACTCAAGATGGTCTTTCATTCCCTGCATCATGAATGAATGTGAACGTTCAGTAGCCCACGGATAATCACATGAAAATGCTTCCAGTATCAACAGGGGTTTATTTAATTTATTAGCCCATGATACTGCATATTCCAGCGCAAAATTATAATGTAAGCGCCGATTTATCTGCATCCAGTAAAGTACATAATCAGCACTTGAGTCCGGTGATGCATTATTTCGTTTGAATACCCGATAACTGTTGATGTTTTTCATGATATCGCCAACATTGATCAACCATCAGCCATTCCCGGCCAGCACCTCAAGTACTGCAAAGAATTTTCTGAAGAAGAGAGTCGATTTCAACCAACCTATGCCATCTCTTTTCGTTTTTGTTCCCTTTTTCGGTCGTTTGGATCGAGATATAATTTTCTGATTCTCAGGCTTTTTGGAGTGACTTCAAGTAGTTCATCGTTGTCCAGAAATTCAATACACTGCTCCAAAGTCAGTTTTCTTGCCTGCGAAATTTTTATAGAATCAGCAGATTGAGTGGCTCGGTGGTTGGTCAGGTTTTTCTTCTTCACCACGTTCACCACAAGATCATCAGAACGTTTATTAATGCCTACAACCTGACCCATATAAACCGGGTCTCCGGGTTCAACAATAAACTCCCCCCGATCTTGCAAACCTTCCAGTGCATAAGGAGTTACATCGCCTTGTTCAAGCGAAATCATTGCACCGCTGTTCCGGCCGGGAATATCACCTGCATAAGGTTCATAGGCATAAAACTGTTGATGCATAATACCGGTTCCGCGAGTTTCGGTAAGCATTTCGCCACGAAAACCGATCAGTCCGCGTGAGGGTACTTTAAATTCAATTCGGTGATTTTCACCCTCCTGAACCATTGAGATCATAATTCCTTTTCGTTTCTGCAGGTTATCAATTACCCGGTTACTGTAATCGGAATGTACATCAACAATTACTTCTTCAAAGGGTTCGTGTACATTTCCATTTACATCACGAAAAAGAACTTCTGGCCGGGATACCGAAAATTCAAATCCTTCCCGCCTCATCGTTTCAATCAAAATGGAGAGTTGCAGCTCACCCCTTCCGGAAACCTTGTAAATATCAGGATTATCCGTCTGCTCAACACGAATGGAAACATTGGTTCGTATTTCTTTCATCAACCGGTCTTTTATCATGTTTGAGGTTACATAATTACCCTCACGGCCTGCAAACGGTGAATTGTTCACCCTGAAATACATTGCCATTGTAGGTTGGTCAATGTCATAGTATGAAATCGGAACAGGATCAGCAATATCCGTCAGAGTGTCTCCGATTTCAACTGCATCGTAACCGGCCATTGCAAAGATATCTCCGGCAAAAGCCTGATCCACCGGCTCTCTGTTTAAACCATTGAATGTGAACAACTTGGTAGCTTTAGCTTTCACTTTTTGATTTCCCTTTCGGTCCATCAGTACAATTTCCTGATTGGTTTGAATGGTGCCCTGCTCTACCCGGCCGATAGCAATTCGGCCAACATAATCGTTCCAGTCAACACTGCTAACCAGCATTTTGAATGGAGCATCCTTTATCTGCTTTGGTGGCGGAATGTGTTCAATAATTTTGTTAAAGAGTGGTATTAAATTTTCTCCTTCATCTTTCAGTTCCTCTTTGGCAACCCCTTCAATCCCAATGGAGTACAGAACCGGAAAATCGAGCTGCTCATCATTAGCTTCAAGGGTTACGAAGAGGTCAAATATCATATTTAAAACCTCATCAGGCCGGGCATCTTTCCGGTCTATTTTGTTGATGAGTACAATAGGCTGATATCCCAATTCCAGCGACTTTCGAAGCACAAACTTGGTCTGAGGCAGTGGCCCCTCTGCAGCATCTACCAGCAAAATCACTCCGTTCACCATCTTTAGAATTCGTTCTACTTCTCCCCCGAAATCGGCATGACCGGGCGTATCTACGATGTTAATTTTGGTTCCTTCCCAAAGTACAGCCGTGTTTTTGGAACTGATGGTAATCCCTTTTTCTTTTTCCAGATCGCCGGAATCCATCACCCGTTCGGCTACCTGCTGGTTTTCTCTGAACGTTCCGCTCTGGCGCAGCATTTGATCAACCAATGTGGTTTTGCCATGATCTACGTGAGCGATTATTGCAATATTTCTGATATCCTGACTCATAAATTAAATTTCCTTACCTGTATGCACGGTAATTGTTAAAAAGAATTCGATGGGCTTCGTTCCAATAGACTGTTTATACCCAAAAATTGACAGCATTCAAGATACGGTTTATTTCACGAAATCCTGATTTATTTTACCAGTATGCTAAAAAGAATAAGAATAAGCTACAGGACTATTTCTCTCGCAATTGACTTTATTTTATCATGAAATGAATCTCAGAGATACTCTATCAAAATACTTTTTAACAAAAAATGGATGAACCTGTCTAAATTATTATTTAGATTTAATCTTAATAGATTGAATCAAGAATTCTCCCCATGCAAAAAACACTAACAGAACTGAACAGAAAAGAGAAGGCTGAAATTATCTCTTTAAACGGTGGCAGAACGATGCAACACCGACTGGAAAAAATGGGAATCCGAAAGCATCAGATCATATCAAGAATAAACTCACAATTTATGCGGGGTCCTGTAGTCATTTCGATGAATGGCCACCAGACAGCTATCGGGCGTGGTATGGCGTCCAGGATATTGGTAAGGCCTTTGAACTCCGGAATCCCGAAATAAAAATTTGTACAGACCATATAAAGATGACATGCACTATTTGCTGATGGGCAATCCCAATTGCGGGAAAAGCGCCCTCTTCTCCAGGTTAACAGGATCTCATGTGGTCGTATCAAACTACTCTGGCACTACTGTTGAATTTGCCAGCGGAAAGATGAACCTGGAGGGTAAAACAGAAAAGTTAATGGACATTCCGGGTACGTTTTCGCTTCAGCCTTCCAACAAGGCCGAAGAAGCAGCGGTTGAGCTGCTGGAAGAAGGGGGCGCCATCATCAATGTGTTGGATGCCACAAATCTCGAGCGCAGCCTCTATCTTACGTTACAGTTGCTGCAAATTGGCAAACCCATGATTGTAGTACTGAATATGTGGGATGAGGTGATGAAAAACGACATCGAGATCGATCACCAAGCCCTGGAGGCGTTACTCGGTGTGCCGGTGGTTACAACTTGTGCACTTACCGGGGATGGCCTGATCACTCTTAAAAACCGATTGCCGGAAGCTCGAACCGGCGGGTTGTCTGCCGATAATAATTCTAATCTCTGGCAGGCTGTCGAAAGCATCACAAAAAAGATTCAAACGAAAGGAGAAGCTCCGGAAACCTTCTGGCAAAAACTTGATCATACCACAATTCACCCAATATCAGGGCCTGTTATTGCTCTGGTGGTGCTGTTTTTCAGTTTTGCAATTGTGGCATGGATCGGCGACTGGCTTCACGAGGAAATTTTTGATGAGGCATTCGATCTGTTATGGCTGCCGGTAGCCGAGTATCTCTCCATAACAATGGGATCAAGCGGTTGGCTGCATGATATTTTAATCGGAGAACTGATTGACGGACAGATTAATTTTGAAGAATCTTTCGGATTATTGACCACCGGACTGTTTATCCCCATTGCAGTGGTTCTGCCGTTTGTTTTCTGTTTTTATCTGGTATTAAGTTTGCTCGAAGATATCGGGTACCTCCCGCGGTTGGGTGTGGTGATAGACGGGTTTTTACAACGCCTTGGGCTGCACGGCCTCTCCATTGTTCCCATGATGCTCGGCGTTGGCTGTAATGTGCCCGGAGTAATGGCTGGCCGAGTTTTGGAAACCAAAAAACAGCGATTTATTGTAGCCACATTGATTGCCATTGTTGTTCCATGTATGGCTCAACAGGCGATGGTAATTGGCCTGCTTGGAAAAGCCGGTGTCACTGGACTTGCCATTGTTTACGGAACACTCTTTATCCTTTGGATTATGCTTGGCGTTATTATGAACCTATTCATAAAAGGCAAAGCTCCGGAAATGTTAATTGATCTTCCCTCCTACCGGATTCCCTACTGGCAGTCATCTGTGAAAAAAATTTACATGAGGATGAATAGTTTCATTAAACATGCACTGCCATATGTTTTATTGGGTGTTTTTATCGTGAATATTTTTTACACCATGGGGATTATTGATCTGATCAGCAGCTTTTTTGCCCCGGTCATCACCACACTATTTGGCCTGCCCGGAGAAGCCGGTGCTGCTTTGATTGTGGGCTTTTTGCGTAAAGATGTGGCCATTGGTATGCTGGTGCCCCTGGGAATGGAATTGCAGCAATTAATTGTAGCCAGCATAGTTTTAATGGTCTATTTTCCCTGTGTGGCAACATTTGTTGTATTGTTCAAAGAATTGGGATGGCTGGATCTACTAAAACTCACACTCATTATGCTGGTTGTGGTTTTGCTAACCGGTGCCGGATTGAATTTTCTTTTAAACTTAACCGGAATTTGAAGCTGATTTAAATATCAATCAAATAGAGATGTTTATAGAATAAACGTATAGGTGTATTTAATCATAAACGTCCGGAACTGGCTTCTTGGAATTTCCGGGATGATTGCCAGCCGGCTTGTGTTTAACTCTTCGTTGTAGACAATCCACAAATCATTTCCTTCACGAAAGTTATAACGGAAACGGGCATTGGTTGTAAACGCATCGATCACACTGTTATACTGTACGAAGATATTGGTGGATACCTGCGTGTTGAACGGAATACCAAACCGAACACGGGCAAGGTGCGAATCGAACTGTTGATTGCGGTCACTAAACTTCACATGGTTATAAATATACGATCCTTGAATTTCAAGATGGCGGGATACCGTCCAGCTTGGCCGGAGTGATACGGAATATCGCACTCCGTCAAAGAATGTGCCTGCTTCTGCGTTTGCTCCAATCCTGAAAAGGCCTGCTCTTGACATCGTATAACCGGCCGTAGCTTTGTAAAAGTTGTAATCACCTTCGGGAATAAAAACATCTTCATCGAGATAGAAAGGAAAAAGCAGATCTTCGCGCACCATTTGAACTCCAATACTACCAAAAGCACCCGTTTTTAGCATAAAACTAAATGCAGGGCCAAACTCAATCGTTTCGGCAGTCCAGTCTTCATTTCGATAGAAAACTTCACCATTTACCATAAACGTTTGATAGATGAATGAAGAATCATCACCCGGCCGATGTGTATAAGAGATTTGCTGCCCCACCTGAGTAAAGTTAGCCCTCTGAATAAAACCCATTCCCGGATCATAATCAGGCCCCGACCATACAAAATCGGTACGGTAACCGATTCCATCTCGGAGCCTTCGCTCAAAAATTCCAGAAAACCGACCACTTTCAGACGGGTTCCATCCCCGCTCAATATCATCACTTTCATCCAGAGTGTGTGCCCATTGAAATATAAAATAGTCGTCACCGTAAAGCCTGAAAGATCCATCCAAACCGTATGCCAGATTATATTGTCCGTCAGCACCAATACGGCTGGTTGCCATCCCACCGGCATAGGAATATGGATTCATGACCTGTCGCCTCAAGCGTAATACCCCAAAATTCTCTGTGGCAAGATCATTGTGCTCATCGGTTTGCATATTCAAAAATCCAATATCCCATGGGCCTGCCCTGCCAACAATCCTGGCACCACCCAAAATACGCACCATTTCCCCCTGTTCGGTTAACCCGATCCGGCGGCTGTGAAAAAGGCGACTACGTCCGCCCGTATTGAACTCAAACAAACCAGCCCTTTCCTGGAAAAATTGCCGCTTTTCGGGGAAAAAGAGAGAAAATCGTGTCAGGTTCACCTGTTGGTCGTCTGCCTCCACCTGAGCAAAATCGGTGTTCAGGGTAACATCCAGAGTAAGGTTATTGGTAAGCCCATATTTCACATCAAGCCCGGCTTCTCCCATTCTGCTGTGCTCATGTCTGTACTCATTTCCAACGTCCTTCAATACGGCCATCCGCTCCAGCCCGCCCAGCAAATACGGCCTGATGTAAACCGGCCGCTGGCTTTCCACGTCCTCAAGCACAATTTTTTGCATGCGTGATGGTTTCAGATACGCAAAATCGGTATTGGGTTCAATGGCGGGATATACCGCTCTCTCTGATTTACGGACAATAATCCGGTTCATGGAAAGTCCCATCACCACACGCCCGTCATCATCTGTAAAGCGCAGGCTCGAAAACGGAATTCTCATCTCAACAAACCATCCATCCTCGTTCACAGTTACTTCAACATCCCAGAAGGTGTCAAAATCTGCATTCAACCATGCCGGCCCGGTTGCGTCTCTCGATATAGTCGCATCCCGTCTGATACCTGCAGGATTGGTGGAAAATATCATGGAACTTTCGTTGTCGTTAAATGTATCGAGCATCACTTCAAAATAGTCATCACTCCCAAATACATCTCTGAATAGTACGTTTCCGCGTATCCCGTCAGGATCCGAATCATACAAGCGGGCGGCAAAATAGATATAGTCATCATCATACAGAGCCATCACTTCGGTCTCTTCCGACGGAGGAATACCAAAAACCGGTTCATACATTATCATCTCGAAACGGGTGGCATTTTCCCAGGCAGGTTCATCACTTAATCCGTCAAGTATGATGGGCTCGGTTGTTCGTGCAATCGGGATCGGGTCATCATTATTTGCCAACAGGTTTCCAGGCACCATTAAAATAAAGAGCAGAAAAGACAGAAAATATTTCATAAAGCAGGGGCAAAAGTCATTTCAATACTTACCGGATTAATGCATTGTATAATAAATTTACTGTTTTTGCTTGAATATTACAGTTTGCTGCAAACCGGTTTACAACTTTTAGCCATTCAATATGATCTAAAAAATTGTTTTCTTTCAGTAGACAACGAATCAAAAAAAATATACCATGGATCTGAAAATCAGCGATCAGCGTTTTATTGTATGCGGGGCCAGCAGCGGTTTTGGCCATGCTATTGCCAAACAACTTTTAATTGAGGGGGCCAGTGTTGTAACCATTGCCCGAAGAGGTTACGAACTGGAAGAAACCTTCGAACATTTTGAAAAACGTGTAGAAATTATTGAGGGCAGCCTTATTTACCGTGAAACACTCGATAAAATTGAAAAAAGTGCCAAAAAGGGGGGCTTCCACGGAATTGTGTTTAACGCCGGCGGACCACCAACCGGAACTCCCCTTCAAACCGATATGAACGATTGGGACGCCGCATGGCAATTGGTAATGCGCTGGAAAATTGACCTTGCCCTGCGGCTTGCACCGTTGCTAAAAGATGCCGGCTACGGAAGAATGTTGTTTATTGAAAGCAAATCAATCAAACAGCCCATTCCTGCTCTCACATTAAGTAATGCATTTCGGGCAGGAGTTGCGGGGTTTGCTAAAACTTTGTCTGCAGAACTGGCTCCCAGTAGTGTTACTGTAAATATTCTGGCACCGGGTGCTCATGAAACCCCGGCCATTGAGAGGGTCATTCAAAACAATAGCAGTATGAAAGGAATCTCATACGATAAAGCCAAAGAAGAGATGGAGGCCGGAATTCCCGTTAAAAGAATGGGGAAAGCTGAAGAACTTGCATCACTGGCCGCATGGCTCCTCTCACCTCAAAGCGGATATGTGACCGGCCAGACCATCAGCCACGACGGAGGTGCAATCTCCGGACTTTTCGGTTGAATCAGCTTAAAGAAAATCAGGAATTTGAAACAATCAATTCGTTATGAAATTCATTCAGAAAGAATTTACGCTCTCTTCAAAACCCCGGGGTTTTCATTTGGTAACACAGGAAATTCTCAATCAGATTCCCGAACTGAGAGATGTTAAAACAGGCATCGCCCACATCCACATCAAACACACCAGCGCCGGCCTGACAATCAATGAAAATGCCGATCCATCGGTGCGCCGGGATTTTGAAACTCATTTCAACCGGATGGTGCCCGAAGATGCCAATATGTTTGAGCATAACTACGAGGGGCTTGATGATATGACATCACACATCAAAAGCTCAATACTGGGGCACTCTGTTTCCATCCCGGTTACAAACGGCCGTTTTAACCTGGGCACCTGGCAGGGAATCTATCTTTGTGAACACCGTAACCACGCCAAAGCCAGGAAAATTATTGTAACGGTGATGGGTCAAGATTAAATTATACTCTAAAGTATTGTCTTTTATACAAGTAGATTGTCATGTAAACGAGTCTTCAGAAGTCTACATCGACACTAGCATAAAGTTTGACAAATAAAATTTACCAATGTTTTAAAAACACGAAAACTTCGGAAGCCTTTACCAACCTACCATTCCATTATTATCATAACAGTAGTGTTAGTCTTGAGTTTTTTAAGCTTCACGGAGAAGGGGGATCCGCTCTTTCATAAATATCAGATTATTTCATCCTGATTTAACATCAAGAGATTAACATAACCATATGAGCGCCATTTTCCTGAATAATTTTTAAAATTTTTGACGGTGCTAATAATGGAAACAAAAGGTGGTTCTTATGAAGAATTATATACTACGAGTACTCTTTTTATCTCTTTTTAGTTTTCCAACCATCCTTTTTGCACAAGAAGGAAATGGAATTATCTCACTTTATGAAGGCAGCAGCGTGCAATTTGATGACCTGATCGGGTTTGAAGAATTTCCCGTTGTGATGGATAATTCAACTGTTACGATTGTTGATGGAATCATACGGCGCCAATTCTGCAGGGCACCGGAGGGCCGTTCTCCGCTTGAAATCATGAGAAATTATGAAGCAACAATTCAGCAGATGAATGGAGAAATCCTTTTTAGAAGCAGGGAACCGGGCTCTGTTGAAATTGATGGAAATGAACTTCAAACTATCCTTGCCGCTCACAGGCCGGAAAGAGGGCTAGCTGCCAACGTGATGAGCTATACCCGTTTTTACCTCAACTGGACTGATGTTATGACTGCCAGAATTTCAATGGGTGCCAAAGATGCCTATGTGATTATTGTAGCAGGCAGAGGTGAAGCCGCAGCGCGTCAACAGGACAGAACCTTTTATGAGCTCATCACCATAGAAGTTGAACCCATGGAACTGGGAAAGGTAACGATGGATGCCCTGCAACAGGGCCTCGCTGCACAAGGCCGGGTAGCCATCTACAATATTTATTTTGATACCGGAGAATCAACCCTGAAGCCGGAATCCTTCGACGCGCTTGACACCATTGCCGAATTTCTTTCACAAAATTCAACCAAACTGTTTTTGGTAGTGGGCCACACCGATAATGTTGGCAGCTATGAAATGAATCTTGAACTATCTGATGCCAGAGCAATGGCCATTGTTGATATGCTGATCAATGAATATGAAATTGAAGCTGAACAAGTTACGCCGGTGGGAATTGGCCCCGCAGCTCCGTTGTCAAGTAACTCTACAGAAGAAGGACGGGCTCGGAACAGGCGTGTTGAAATTGTTGAAATGTAGTTGTTTCTGCTCGTACAAAGTTGTATTAATTTATATAAAACGAAATCAGCAGAAAAAAGTATATTTATACAAAAAAAAATTACCGAGGATAACATGAAGAACTTAAATAAAATGGATGGAATAACCCGGCGCAAATTTTTACAAACCGGTGCAACTTTCGCTGCATCTGCAATGCTGGCAGGATTTGGTGCATCAAACGTATTTGGCGCTGCAAACAAATATTTAGTTAGTCCTTCAAGCCAAATTGTTACACTCAACAACGGTGTACAAATGCCTATTCTCGGATTTGGAACCTTGTACCTGACCGGTTCAGTTGGCGAGAAATGTATTGCGGATGCAATTTCCGTTGGATATCGTCTTTTCGATACGGCTACGATTTACGATAATGAAGATGCCGTTGGAGCAGGAATTAAACGCAGCGGAATTAACAGAGAAGAACTTTTTGTGACATCAAAAGTATGGGTGGATGATTATGGATTTGAAAATACAAAAAAAGCATTTGAGACCTCTCTGGAAAAATTGGGGGTGGATTATTTAGATCTTTATCTGATACACAGGCCCCGTGGTGATGTAAAAGGAACCTGGAGAGCGATGGAAGATTTATACCGGGAAAATAAGATCAGGGCAATTGGAGTCAGCAATTTTGAACCTGACCAGCTCACTGAGTTAATTGAATACTGTGAAATAAAACCAACAGTCAATCAAATAGAAACCCATGCATTCTTTCAGCAGCCCGGAGCTCATGAATATTTGAATCAACATGATGTGCAAATGCAGGCCTGGTCTCCTTTTGCGCAAGGCCGAAATGGACACTTTACAAATGAGACACTTGCGGAAATCGGAGAAAAATATAATAAAACCAATGCGCAGGTAAGTTTAAGATGGCATTATCAGAGAGGCATCGTTACAATCCCGAGAACATCCCAAAAAGCTCATATGATAGAAAACCGTAATATTTTTGATTTTGAGCTTGATGAGTCTGACATGAGAACCATCGCCCAGCTGGATCTTAATACCACCCAATTTCCCGAGTGGGAATAACCCGCCGATTCTGTATCGGGGAATTCAAATTTTCTATACACCGGGGTTAATTTTTACCGAAGTTGCATTTGTATGCCAAAGCCCTGTGTACAGAGTTTTGGCCTGATATCGTTACGTATCAAATAATCTCATTTCGCTTTATTTGATGCAACAAACCGTACAGTTTGTATCAAACAAAATAAGCAATGAAAGAGAAATGTGGAGGCCGGATAACCTGGTTCAATATCGGACTGAGAAATTATCCCAAAACTTTGGTGGAAAATGAGTCATAAAATGGGGTAAGTCCCAACAATGTCGTACGCTTCCTTTAATCTGAATGAGACTTATTTCAATAACCCTTAATTTTAGTGCAATCCCGTCCATAATAATTCGTAGTTTTGGAGCCGTTTAGCAGAAGAAAGAAGTAATCCCGACAGATGCAAAAATTTACACTACAACCTGATTCATCAAACCCGGAAAATAGTACCGATTTTATAAATGAACTAAACGAACAACAACGCAAAGCAGCCTCTCACGTGAAAGGCCCGCTGCTGATTGTTGCCGGGGCCGGGAGCGGTAAAACCCGTGTACTTACCTACAGAATTGCCTATCTGCTGCAGCAACATCACGCCATGCCGCACAATATTTTGGCGCTTACATTCACCAACAAAGCTGCCCGGGAAATGCAGGAACGCATCGCCAGTCTGATTGGAGACAAAGCCACAGGCCTTTGGATGGGCACATTTCATTCCATATTTTCAAAAATATTGCGGTTTGAAGCAGAAAAAATCGGATTTTCCTCAAATTTTTCGATTTATGATACCAGCGACTCTGAGAATGCCATCAAGCTGATTTTAAAAGAGCTTGGTTTTGATCCGAGAGAAATAAAACCGAAAACCATACAACGAAAAATCAGTGATGCAAAAAATCAATTAATTCTGCCGGATACCTACAAAACCAAATTTGTGCACAGCACGCTGGACGACATTACCGCACAAGTTTATGATGTGTATCAAATCCGCATGGAACAGGCCAACGCAATGGACTTCGACGACCTGCTCATCAAACCGATCAAACTGTTCAACGAACATCCTGATGTGCTTGAAAAATATCAGGATAAATTTCGGTATATTTTGATTGATGAGTATCAGGACACCAATCACGCCCAGTACAAAGTTACCAAACTGCTGGCCGATAAATACCAGAACATCTGTGTTGTGGGTGATGATGCACAGAGCATCTACTCATTTCGCGGAGCCGATATTTCGAATATTCTGAATTTTAAATCGGATTACGAAAATGCCGTAGAAATTCCGCTGGAACAGAACTACCGTTCCACTAAACTAATTCTGCAATGCGCCGATTCAATCATCAAAAAAAATGAGAAGCAACTCCAAAAAACACTTTGGACGGATAACGATGACGGGAATACCGTTACCCTGCTCGAAAACTTTGATGAACGCGACGAAGCAAACCGGATAGCCAATTACATTAAAGACTTAAAATTGCGGAAGGGCTATGCATTCAACGATTTTGCCATTCTGTACCGCACCAATTATCAGAGCCGGATTTTTGAAGAATCGTTCCGCAGAAAAAATATCGATTACCAGCTTGTGGGTGGGCTTTCATTTTATCAGCGCAAAGAAATTAAAGATGTGATAGCCTATCTGACACTTCTGGTAAACCCGGAAGATGAACAGGCGCTGCTGCGAATTATCAATGAACCGAGCCGGGGAATCGGGAACAAAACGCTCAATGATATACTGAAAAAAGCCCGGACTGAACGCCGGAGTGTATGGAGTATCATCAACGATGTGGAATCGTACGATTTTTACAAACCGGCAAAAGCCCGAATTGGCAGTTTTGTGGAGATGATTGATGCGTTGAGAACTCAGCTTGCAACTGGAACATCTATTCTGGAAGTCACCAAAAAAATGCTGGAAATGAGTGGCTACATGAAAGCTCTTGTGGAAGAAAACAGTGCACAGGCACTCACCCGAAGAGATAACGTGCTGGAACTGCAAAATGCCATTGCCTACTATCAGCAGAACACAAAAAAACCGAATCTCGCTTCATTTTTACAAGAGATTACGCTGATTACCGACTCGGATAAATATGATGAGAACATTCCGGCCGTTACCCTGATGACGGTGCACGCCTCAAAAGGACTGGAATTTCCGGTTGTGTTTATTGTTGGCCTGGAAGAAAACCTCTTCCCCATGGGAGCACGAGACGGCGAGGAACCCAACATTGAAGAGGAGCGCAGACTTTTTTATGTGGCCATTACCAGGGCACAAGAGCAGTTGTTTCTCAGCCACAGCAAAATGAGATTTAAATTTGGAGAAGAGCAACGACAGGCGCGTTCACGGTTTTTGGACGAGGTGGATCCCGGGGTTGTTCGCACGGAAACCGGAGCCACCATACGTCAGAATAATCATCAAAAAAATGACGATGACAACTCCAGCAAAATTGAATATGATTGGAAAGAGCCGCTTCAATCTGGCAAGCCTTCAAATAGTAACATCACCTATGAATATGAATACGACGACGATCCCTTCAGGCCGGGAGTTCACGTACTGCATCCCGTATTTGGACCGGGAAAAATCGTGCAGCGCAACGGCTCAGGCAGAGACAGCAAAGTGGTGGTGTTTTTTAAAAAAAGAGGGCAAAAAACCCTGATGCTCCGTGCAGCAAAGCTTAAAGTAATAACCGGTTAATGTGATGCCGAACATTATTATATTTTATCAATCTGCTTCTTGTTCAATCTACAGAAAATGTTGAATACAGCGAACAAGCACCCGGGCATCTATACTGATTGATGATGCAACTATTGCTTAACAAAAAAATACTTTTTGATCAATCGGGCACAAAACGGTTTTTGTCCTTGTTGGTCATTTTCTTTTTGGGATTTACATCGGGTTTAAAAGCGCAGATTTCATTTTCAGCCGAAAGTATGGCGCTTGGCGGAGGCGGAACGGCCTATTTAACCGGTTACGAATCACTGTTTGTAAATCCGGCCAATCTTTACATTTCGGAAAAAAATTATTCCTATCAACTGTCCCTGTTGCAGGGCGCTTACTATTACGATTCACTGTTACCTGTTGACAATAATTTCGACAGGTTCAGAGATTTTTATAACCGGTCCTCGTTCTTCAATGCCGGTGATACGCGAACGGTTTTGGACGAAGCCTCCAGAGAACAGATTATTGAACGCAGTTTTGGCAATCATCGATCGAGTAGTGTATTTACCAACCGGGCCGATATCTACTGGATTGGGATGAAATGGGTTCGCCCCAAACGCAGTTATGCCTTTTCACTGCGCTCGAGATTTGCAAGCCAGTACGAACTTGGCAGAGGTTACTTCTCGGGTACTCCTCTCGAAAGAAACAACTCATTCCATTTTGAACAGTCTTTTCATTATCGGTATGAAGCACTTCATGAATTATCTTTCGGATTTGCCGAATCATTCACCTATCTGAATGGATTGATTCCCGGCTTGTCTGAATTTATAGTGGGCGTGGCTCCAAAAGTTGTAGTTCCCGGCAGTTATATGAATGCCGACTTTACAAACAGCTACAATTTTGTTTCGGACGGTGCATTCTGGCAGCGAAATTTACAGTATACACAGCAAACCACAGGAATATTATCTGACCATGCAGCGCAATTTTTCAGCTCACAGCCCAGCGATTTACCATCTGGCAACAAGTCTTTCCGTGACCTGATGCAACCAACGGGTATCGGTGTAGGCCTTGATATCGGTATCACGTATCTGATTACTTTTGGAGAGGATTTATCCGTACTGCGCCGGCAGGATGATCCTACAGATCAGTCCCTCAGAATCAGCTTTTCCATCACCGACCTTGGAGCCGTTTACTATTACAATAAACCATTTGAATATCAAACCGAGCCGAAAACCATCTCCACCAATACAACCGGCAGTCTTCTTCAAACTGAATTTGGCGGGGCACCTAATGAACATTATAACCTCGTAGAGGAGTATGGAGACCTTCTTGCCTTTAGCACCGATTCATTCTCTGAGGATAATTTTAATACTCTTTTGCCAACCACTATTAATGCCGGGGGACTGTTTCAGTACAGGCGTATGAAAATGATGGGTGATCTAAGCTACTCAGTTTCAGAAAGTGCGTTTACCCCAAAAGGGTTGACGACATACCTTGGCCTGGAAATCCGGCCGATTCGTAAAATTCCCTTGCGTGCTGGAACCCGTCTCGGCTCCGGCCTTTCCGGTTTATACAGTTTAGGTGCAGGATTCGAAACCGAACGTTTTGACCTTAATGCAGCTATACAAGTTAAATCACGTAATTCAAACCCAACATCTGAAATTCTTGCGGCATCTCTTTTGGGTATAAAGTTTTATATTCAATAGTGTTTTCTGACCAACTGTCATAATCAGAAAGTAGTATCACAATTTGGCAGAACCCTGAAGGATGTTCTGCCGTTATGGTAGCATTGCAGGCTTTGGCTTTCTATTTGCCAAAACAAAGTAAATAAATTAAAAGAATAAAAATTTAACCCTACTACATGTTCGATCAGAACTTTAGAATAAAGATGGATTTTGAAGATCAAAATGAAGGCTTCGACGATTTTGAACAGGCTATACCGCTGATGAGCGAAGAGGAGGAAAAGAAACTCTCCGAATCTGAAGTACCTGAAAATCTGCCGATTTTACCCCTGAAAAATACAGTTCTCTTTCCGGGCGTAGTGGTTCCGATTACCGTAGGAAGAGACCGCTCACTTGCACTTGTAAAAGAAGCCTATGAAAGCAACAAAACCATTGGTGTGGTTGCTCAAAAAGATGAATCCGTTGAAAACCCTGAACCGAATGACCTGTTCAAATTCGGTACGGTTGCACAAATACTGAAACTGATTAAAATGCCGGACGGCAGCAAAAGTGTTGTTATACAGGGAAAAAGTATTTTTGAAATAGAAGAATTTATTCAAAGTGACCCGTTCTTTAAAGCTCAGGTGAAACCGATTCGGCAGCACATGGATCTCTCCGGCGTGGAGCTCGATGCATCCATCCGGTCCATTAAAGAGACGGCTTCAAAAATTGTAAACCTCTCTCCCAACATCCCGAGCGAGGCATCCATTGCTATCAATAATATTTCCAGCCCTTCGTTTCTACTGAATTTTATTTCGTCCAATCTCCAGGTATCCATCGCCGACAAACAGGAACTTTTGGAGATTAGAAACTTTTCAGAAAGACTGGATAAGGTAATGGAGCACTTACAGAAAGAGCTTCAGGTACTAAATTTGAGTGAAGAAATTCGTACCAAGGTAAAAACCGATATTGATGATCAGCAGCGCGATTTTTACCTGCGCCAGCAAATGAAAGCTATCCAGGAAGCCCTCGGTGAAGATGTGGAACAGCAGGGCATCGCCAAACTGAAAGATCGCCTCGACAAGAAAAAGAATGTACCCAAACACGTTGTTGAAGAGGCTAAAAAAGAGATCCAACGCCTTGAAATGACGCCGAACTCTTCACCGAATTATGGAATCATTCATAGCTATGTTGAATGGATCCTGGATCTTCCCTGGGGTGATTACTCGAAAGACAAACTGGATCTTAAAAGGGCTCGAAAAATTCTTGACGAAGATCACTACGGACTTGAAAAAGTTAAGAAGAGAATCATAGAATATCTTGCAGTACTGAAACTTAAGAAAGACATGAAAGCACCCATTCTCTGTTTTTACGGCCCTCCTGGGGTAGGTAAAACTTCGCTGGGTAAATCGATTGCCAGAGCGCTTAACAGAGAATTTGAACGATTCAGTCTCGGTGGCATCCACGATGAAGCGGAAATTCGCGGTCACCGGCGAACTTACATCGGTGCATTGCCCGGCCGTATTTTGCGTTCTATGAAAAAAGCCGGCAAGGGGAATCCCGTTCTGATGCTGGATGAGATCGATAAAGTGGGTTCCGATTTCCGCGGAGATCCAACCTCTGCCCTGCTCGAAGTACTCGATCCGGAGCAGAACGATTCGTTTACAGACAATTATCTTGAACTGGAGTACGATCTTTCCAGTGTTCTCTTTATTGCCACGGCCAACTCGCTGGATACAATTCCCGCACCGTTACGTGACCGTATGGAGATTATCAACATCAGTGGATACACACAGGAAGAAAAAATTGAAATTGCACGAAAATATCTGCTCCCAAAACAGATTGAAGAAAACGGGCTCAACAAAAAGCAGATAAAAATTTCGAAAGCGGCTATCAACAAGATTATTGATGAATACACCCGCGAATCCGGTGTTCGAAACCTGGAACGCCAGCTTGGCGCCGTTTGCCGGAATGTAGCTGCTCAAATAGCTAGCGGAGAAATTGAAAGCATGAGTGTGGGCGTAAATGATGTAGAGGAAGTTCTCGGCAAGAGAAAATTCTTTTCAGAAGTTGCCGAACGAACTACAGTTCCCGGTGTTGCAACCGGCCTGGCCTGGACACCCTATGGCGGCGACATCCTCTTTATTGAGGCCAGCGTTTCACAAGGTTCTGGTAAACTCCACATCACCGGGCAGCTCGGCGAAGTGATGAAAGAGTCAGCCATGCTGGCTATCAGCTATCTGCGTGCACGATACGAAGAATTGAATATTCCCGAAGAAGCGTTTAAATACTTTGATCTGCACATTCATGTTCCAAAGGGAGCCGTTCCGAAAGATGGCCCCTCTGCAGGTGTAGCACTGTTATCGGCCGTGGCATCGATCTTTACACAAAGAAAAGTAAAAGGCACCCTGGCCATGACCGGTGAAATTACCCTGAGAGGCCTTGTATTACCTGTGGGCGGCATCAAAGAAAAAGTGCTTGCAGCAAAGCGAGCAGGGATTGAAAAGGTATATCTCCCAAAGAAAAACGAGAAAGATGTAGAAGAAATCGAAACAGATATTATTGGTGATCTGCAGGTAGAATATCTCGAGCGGATGGATCCGATTCTTGATCTGATTCTGGAAGATAAACCCGATAAAGATCCGGCTGAATTTTTCAAAGTTCCGGAATCGCATAAACGGCAGATTGAATCAACCAATTCAAGCAAAGACAGCAAAGAAGAAATGGCCGTAATGGACTAAGAGCGTGAATGCAGACAATTCACTGGCAGCATATACTTGGATGAAAAATGCCGGGTGAGAAATCATCCGGCATTTTTTTTGAAAGTGGATAAAATTAGATTTTTAGAAGCTGTTAAAATATAAACCGAATTTTTCCCGATAATGCACCGAAATTTTTACCTTTGAGAATGGAAAAAACAGGACGGGTCATACAATCAACTGGCAAGTGGTACAAAGTAATACTGGACGGTGAAGTTGTGGATTGCAGGATTCCCGGCAGATTCAGACTCGAAAAAAAAGAAGTTACCAATCCCATTGCCGTTGGTGATCATGTAAAAGTGGATATTGGGACTGATGGAAGCGGGATGATCACAGAAATTAAAACACGAGACAATTATATCCCCCGGCAGGCTACGCACGGGCGGCGGGGTGAACAAATTCTTGCCGCAAATATCGACCGGGCATGGGTGGTTCAATCCGTAAAAAAGCCCAAATTAAATATGGGTTTTATCGATCGCTTTCTGGTTACATGCGAAGCTTATGAGGTACACGGCGGAATCATCATTAACAAAATGGATCTGGCAAATGATAAAGCCAAATCCATTATGGATGAGATTTCGGAACTGTATGAGGAACTGGGCTATCGGGTTTTGCAAACTTCCGTGCACGACCAAAACTCGATCCAAAGCCTGGCCGATGAAATAAAAGATCAAACCTCAGTATTTATTGGTCCATCAGGTGTTGGAAAAACCAGCATTCTGAATGCAATTGATCCAGATTTAGATCTCAAAGTGGGAGAAATTTCATCCTATTCCAATAAGGGCAAACACACTACAACATTTGCAAAGCTGGTTCCCCTGAAAACGGGCGGCTATATTGTGGATACACCCGGAATTCGCGAATTTGGAACTGTTAGTATCGAAAAGCCCGAACTCTCCCTCTTTTTTCCCGAAATGGCTGAACCCCGGCTGCACTGCAAATTCTATAATTGCACTCATTATCACGAGCCCGGTTGCGGTGTGGTAAAGGCGTACGAAGAGGGTAAAATCGATCCTGATCGTTACAATTCCTATCTCAATATTCTGGAATCGCTGGACAGATAATCAGCCGATTTCTGGTTTTAAATCTATTCCCACTCTTCATCAATGCGCATCCAGCCAGTTATCAGCCAGTCCCATCTCCACATCAAGCGGAACGGATAATTCGTAAGCATTCTCCATCAGCGATTTGATTTTTTTCTGTACCAGATCTGTTTCCGATTCATGAATTTCGAAGACGAGCTCATCATGCACCTGGAGCAGCATTCTTGATTTGAGATTTTCTTCCCGCAGATAACGGTCTACCTCAATCATGGCCAGCTTTATGATATCGGCGGCCGTGCCCTGTATCGGCATATTGATAGCCATTCGTTCGGCAAATCCGCGTACGTTCCAGTTTCGGGAGTTGATATCGGGAATATATCGCCTCCTGCCGAGGAGCGTGGCAACATACTCGTTCTCTTTTGCAAACTGTACCGTCTCTT
>SKYV01000074.1 GCA_007127745.1 Balneolaceae bacterium | reverse complement strand
GGTCACCGCCCCACTTTACGTAATGGGCAATTCCGGCGTACAGGTTTAATGGCAGGCTTCCTCCCAGGCGGACATGCCCAACTTTTTCATGTAAAAGAAGGTCATCGGTATATCGCCTGCTTCCCAGCCATCCGTGTGATACATACCCTCGAATTTGAATAATATCCTTTGTGAGAGGGATGGATGTCCAGTCAACCAGGCCTAATCGAAGCTGGGGAATAGGTGAGGGATTTGTGCTGATGCCAAGCGATCCCAATCCAATTTCAGAATCGTGTATTGGCGAGGTGTTATGAAACCTTCCTGCGGCAAATTCAATTCCGGCAGCTTCAATTTTCAGATATCCCTGATTGAATGAAAACGTGGCTTCGCTCCCTGGCCGTGCAATCAGATCTGCACCATAAAGGATCGTAAAAAACCCGGATTCATTGGCAGAGGAGTGGTGCTGAAACCTTGTGAAAAGCTGACTGCCATTTCGGGCAAACATTCCGTGCCTGTTGTTCTGCAGCCAAAACGGAGTACTGTCACTCGAGCTGATAATCGCAGAAGTTTCTATTGAAGAGTGGTTCTGTGCAGTCAGATCCAACGAAATAATAAAAAATAATAACAGCGGCAGGGATAATCGGGCCATTCAAAAACTGCTCATTTTCATTGATTTTATAATTGGCTTAAATTATGAATAGTTTCCGTTTATAAACAGCAGTGAACAACTCTTTAGGCAAAATGTTATTTTCTGAGAGGTCGGATATTCCAATATCCAGCTTTATTCAAAAATTATTGAACCAACCCGAGTGCTTTATAAGTGACCAATCATATTGAAAACAAAACCATTATCGAATATCGCCCGCCCAAGGCTGAGATGAATCCCTGGCGGCCACACTGTTTTTTGAATGAACCTGAACGGCAGCGTGATGGAACGGTGAAATCAGTAAACACAATATTTCTGACCAACCGTGAGTGTCCGTTTAAATGCGTGATGTGTGACCTTTGGCGACATACGCTCGAAAAACCAACTCCAAAAGGCGCCATTCCTGCTCAAATCAAGTATGCACTGGACAGATTGCCGAATGCCCCGGTGGTGAAGCTGTATAACAGCGGAAATTTTTTTGACGGGAAGGCCATACCGCGTGATGATTACCGGAAAATTGCCCAATTACTTTCAGAAGTTGAGCACGTAATTGTAGAAAATCATCCAAAATTGATTGGCCCGTTTATCCCTGAATTCCGGGATCTGCTTAGTGCCACATTCGAGATTGCAATTGGACTGGAAACCATTCACCCTGTTGCAATGCCCAGGCTTAACAAACAGATTACACGCGAAAATTTTTCGGAAGCTGTCCGCTTTTTAACCAGCCACAATATCAGCTCACGAGCTTTTATTCTGTTGAACCCGCCGTTCTTGAAAGGTGTAGTGGAAAATAGGGATTGGTGCCTTAAAACGGTTCAGTTTGCATTTGATTCCGGAGTTTCGTCCTGCTCAATCATTCCAACACGCGACGGCAACGGTATTATGGAAAAACTGCGCGAGGAGGGAGACTATGAACCTCCATCTATTTCTTCGCTTGAGGATGTTTTTGAAGAGGCGCTTTCTCTCAATCGGGGCAGGATATTTTGTGATGTCTGGGATTTACACCGATTTTCGGAATGTGAACAATGCATAACCGAGCGAAAAGAGAGATTACAAAATATGAACCTTTCCCAGGAAATTTCTCCAAAGGTTCAATGTATCTGCAATTAAAACAGCAAACAGTATCTGATGAGTGAAAATAATATCAAGACGTTTGACATAACTATTGTCGGTTCAGGATTTGCAGGCAGTATTACTGCAATGGGTCTGCAAAAATTGGGTTATCGTGTTTGTTTAATTGAAAGAGAAAAACATCCCCGTTTTGCAATAGGGGAGTCATCAACGCCAATTGCCGACATGGTGCTGAGAAGCCTTGCGGATGAATATGAACTTCCCTTTTTAAAAAAAATATCCAGGTATGGTGATTGGCAAAAACATTATCCTGAAGTAGTTTGCGGGTTGAAACGAGGGTTTAGCTATTATCCGCATCAAAATGGTAAACCGTTTAAAAGCAGCAGGGATCATGAAAATGAATTGCTTGTGGCAGCAAGTGTTAATGATGAAAATTCGGATACAAACTGGCTCAGAAGTGACGTTGACCATTTTTTGGTAAAACAGGCTCAAGGTCTCGGCGTGAATTACATGGATGAAACCGAAATTGCCAATGTGGATCGTCTGGACGGTAAATTACACTGGAATGTTGAATATAAAAATAAAACGAGAGTCGAAAACCTGAGAAGCAAATGGCTGATCGATGCTACAGGATCACCGAAATTCTCCGAAACATTTTTTGGCACTAAATCTTCAGCTGATGATTTTTATACAAACTCTGAAGCTGTTTTTTCTCATTTCAATCACGCACCTCATTGGCTGGATTATTTAAATAAGCATCATTTTTTTACTGATGATTATCCCTACAATCCGGATCTTTCTGCACTTCACCACATAACAGAAGAGGGATGGATCTGGATGCTTCGCTTCAACAACGACCTGTTAAGTGCAGGACTGTTGCTTGACAGGAACCAATATCATGCTACATCTGATTCACCGGAAGATACCTGGAACGGCATCATCAAAATGTATCCGTCACTCCACCAGATTTTTGAAAATGCAAAAATTGCCGAAAATCCCGGCAGAATGATTGCAACCGGACGGCTTCAGAGAAAACTTGACCGATTGTATGGTGACGGCTGGATTGCACTGAACCATACAGCCGGCTTTATTGATCCGCTGCACAGTACCGGAATTGCATTTGCACTGACCGGTGTTGAAAAAATTCTGTCACTCTTTTCACAAAAACCTTCGGATGATTTGTTGATTTCAAATCTTGAAAAAATTCAAGATCAAATGTTTAATGAATTAAAAATGATAGACTTGATCGTATCCGCTGGATATAAATCGCGATGGAATTTTGATCTTTTTACAGCATCTGTAATGCTTTATTTTATTGCATCCATCCGTTATGAACAAAGCCGGATAAGAGGAGAAGTTCCAGAGTCTTTTCTCTGTTCCGATGACCAGGAATTATTTGACATTATATCACAGACCCATCAGGAGATATCCCACTTGGAAAAGTCAAAGTCAGAAGAGGAAGCAGAAGTTTTAATTGAGAAAATTGAAAAAAGAATCAGGCCTTATAATCCAGTCGGTTTAATGGATCCTCATAAAAATAACATGTACAGGCATACGGCAATAACACTTTAGTATTTTGAAAAACCGAGGAAAATATGTAATTTGACGTAATTAAAATGACAAATTACGTTATTATGGAAAAAGAAACATTCCAAAACATGGTCAGAGAAGCAGCGGTAGCCTACAAAGCATCAAACGAAATGCAAATGGTAGAAACCGCCCGCTCCGGAATATCCAAACAAACCCTGGTAAACATTTCAAAACTAAGCGGCCTTTCTATAAAAGAAATGGCTGAATTACTGCCTGTTTCGCTCAGAACCATTCAGCGATATAAAAACGAAGATATACTCGAACCGGCAGTTTCGGAAAGGGTGCTGCTCATTGCAGAAGTACTGGCTAAAGCGCTTGATGTATTTGGATCGCTCGAAGATCTGCAGCACTGGCTGCACACACCGTCCATTGCATTAGACAGGCAAACGCCAATCAGCCTGCTCGATACCAGCTTTGGAGCCCGCCTCGTCACAGATCAGCTCGGAAGAATTGAACATGGCATCTATTCCTGATGTTTCTGTACAGAATCTCTAAAGAAAAATATATCAGGGATCTGAGTGGTGAGGGTGCGCGTAAATACGGGGGAAGGTGGAACCATAAGGGAATGCCGGTTTTGTATACGTCAGAACATGTATCCCTTGCAGCACTTGAGGTTCTGGTTCATGTTCCGGTTATTTCTTTGCCAAAGGATTTGAAACTGTTAAAACTCAAAATTTCTGATAAAGCGAGCAGGGAGGAGGTGGATCCGGCAATATTGCCTGCGAACTGGAAAGAATACCCGGCTCCGACTGAATTAAAAGACCTGGGAACCGAATGGATTGAACACCGCAATTCACTTCTGTTAAAAGTACCTTCGGCTGTCATTTCTTCTGAATGGAATTATTTGATCAATCCGCTTCATGAGGAGTTTGAACAGATCACCATAGATGGAGTGGAAGATTTTATGTTCGACAGCCGCATCTCGAAATCCTGAAATTATCCGGAATCTTCAGATTTCATCTTTCCCAGAATGTTGGAAGGAATATCGGGCATTCCGCCTTTTTCTGATGCCACATAAGCTGCATAGCGGTTAGCCAGTTTTAGTATCCGATCATGTTTTTCCTCATTTAATACCAGGTGCGTGAAACAAGCCAGAAATGCATCTCCGACTCCCACAAAATCGCCTTCACCGCTGATTGGATAAGCCGGCTGATTGAAATAGCCTTCTGACGTGTACATGGCACTTCCACTTGCACCCAGCGTCAGAATGATGATTTTAGATGGATCATTTTTCAGAATTTCTTCAGCAGGGTTTTGGGTTTCCAGCCATTCACCAATTTTACTGAACTCATCTTCATTCACTTTTATAACATCAGACTGATTGATGAGATCCAAAATTAATTCCCGATCGATAAAAGGCGGCCTCAGATTCAGATCAAACACTTTGAGACAATCAGTTGGGGTTGAGGAAAGTAAAATTTTTAAGGACTCCGCTGATACTTGGTTTCTCTGAGAAAGAGAGGCAAAACAGATGGCATCAAGGGAACGAACTAATTCAGGGCTTACATTTTCAGTTGTAATATTGTCCCAGGCAGAGGGCTGATGTATGGTATAAGAAGGTTCATTATGTTCATCTATATTCACAGTAACCCGGCCGGTTGATAATTTCTTGTCTGTTTGAATATGATCTGTTGACAATCCTTTTGTTTTCAGAAAATCAATCAGCTCTTCTCCATTCGTATCATCTCCTACCCGGCTGAGTAAAACAGACTTGTTTCCAAGGCAATGCAGGTGGTAAGCCAGGTTTGCCGGAGAACCGCCCGGCTTTTTATAATCGGGGAATACATCCCAAAGAACTTCCCCAAAACTTAGAGTGGTGAACATATTTTTACGGTTAGTTAGCTGTTAAAAGTAATTCAGTACTCCATTATAGAGAAGATATTAAACAGAGGTCTTACAATTAAATAAATTCAGAGATGGATCAAAATATTTTATATCCATTCTTTTTTAGTTGATCGATTCTTGTATTTTATATGGTCTGAAAATCTCAAATTACGGATATGAATCGCAGAGAAGCTATCAAAAAAACAACGGCCATGCTGGGTGGTGTTGTGTTTGCTCCAACCATTTTTGGTGTTCTGAAAGGATGCACACCATCTGATGAAACCTGGTCACCGGTTTTGTTTACCCCAAATCAGGTTGACCTGACTACCCACCTGGCTGATATTATCATGCCCGAAACCGATACACCAGGCGCAGTGGAAGCAGGTGTACCCGGATTTATCGAAAAAATGGTGAATGAAGTTTACACATCCGAAGAGCGTGAGATGTTTCTTAAAGGACTGGATGAATTCGATGAAACCTGCCGCCGTGAAACCGGCCAGTCATTCTTTCAGCTTTCGAAAGTGAAGCAGCATGAATTTGCATTAGCTCAAAACGGAAAAGCCATTGAAACAGAGTTTACTGAAGGCCCTCAGTTTTTTCTGATTTTCAAAGAGCTTACCCTTGTTGGCTTTTTTACTTCCGAAGTGGGTGCAACGCAGGTACTGCGCTACGAACCGGTTCCGGGTGTATATCAGGGATGCATTCCTTTTGAAGATGTTGGCCGAACATGGGCTACCTGAGACTGAAAAAAAGTACTGGCACCGAAGGCACAAGCAGACGCTTGCGCCAGCAACAGAGGTGACCTTGGAGAGTTCGGAAAGAAGTGGAGATCCTCCAGGCGTCACCCGTTTGTTCCACATTTGGTGGTCTTCCTGAGTAACAAATTTTGCCCAATTGCAGGGCAACACCATTGGAAAGGTGAACAGCAGGCTGGGGTGGGTCCGAAAGGGCTGAGAACTCATCTGTCATTGGTAGGCCTCAGGGTTCCAGTAACAAGTGATTAGGCCACATAGGCTCACAACTCTGCCGGGAGCACACCAATTTGAATAGTCACAAGCTCCACGGGGAAAGACACAAATGGCACAAGCGGTCTACTACGTTGAAACTTCGTTGACCAAGAGACGCTTGCGCCAGTACCATGAGCGAAGATTCTGCTAAATCTCTGAACAAGTACAAAATCAGTTACGATATTTCAGTAATAATCCCGCAGATCGATTATTTTACCTTTTAAATTATTACCCCAAAAAATGATCGATTTATGGATAGAAATTTCAGGATTTTCTTTGTTTTTCTCTTTCTGCTAACCACACCGCTTTTGCATTCATGCAACGGTGAAAAAGAGGAAACTGGCTTAGACGATATATCTTTTTTGCCACCCGAATGGGCTGTAAATGCCAATATATATGAAATTAACATTCGTCAATATTCGGAAGAGGGGACATTCCGGGCACTAACGGATGACCTGCCCAGATTGCAGGATTTGGGGGTGAGAATTCTCTGGCTGATGCCGATTCACCCAATCGGAGAAAAAAACCGGAAAGGCACCCTTGGCAGTTATTACAGTGTGCGGGATTATACCGCCATAAATCCGGAGTTTGGAACCAAAAATGATTTTCGTGAATTGGTTGAACATGCCCAGGAGCTTGGAATGAGAGTGATTATGGACTGGGTTGCCAACCACACCGCCTGGGATGCTGTTTGGACTGAAACCCACCCTGAATTTTACGAAACGGATGAGAACGGAAATTTTATGCCGCCCAATGAAGAGTGGGATGATGTGATCCAGCTTGATGTTCACAACCGGGATATGTGGGAAGCAATGATCGGGGCGATGGAATATTGGGTGCAGGAATACAACATTGACGGTTTTCGCGCCGATGTTGCCTATATGCTGCCTACTGAATTCTGGATTACGGCAAGAAAACAGCTCGAAAATATCAAGCCGCTATTTATGCTGGCCGAGGCAGAAGAACCGGAACTGCACCGTGCTTTCGATATGACCTATGCCTGGGAATATGCTCAAACCATCAGAGACATCAGTGCCGGGCAGGCAACTCTTTCCGACCTGGATGTAGTGATGGAACGCAATTTTGAACGCTTCGACAAGCGGGATTTCCGCATGTATTTCACCACCAATCACGATGAAAATTCATGGCAGGGCAGCGACACTGATTTGTATGGAGTTCATTTTGAAAATATGGCCATACTTTCAGCCACCATCTGGGGTATGCCCCTCATTTATAATGGCCAGGAATCCGGGCTCGATCAGCAGCTCGAATTTTTTGAAAAAGATGCGATTGAGTGGGGAGATTATACTTATCAGGACTTTTATACTACACTGCTCGATCTGAACACCAGAAATCAGGCTCTTTTTAACGGTGAAATTGGTGGAGATTACCGTAAAATGGCTACTGACAAAGATGATTATATTTTTTCATTCAAGCGGATTGGTCATCACGAACAGGTGATGGTTATTCTGAACTTTTCGGAGACTGAACGAACATTCACTTTTTCAGACGGACATGTAGGAACCTGGACGAATGTTTTTGATGGCTCAGAAAAAGAGATACCTTCCACAAATACCATCGGGCCAAATAATTACTTGCTGCTTGAAAGGGTGTACATGAGCCATTAATGAAATAAACTTTTCCTAATGAATAGAACACCGCGGCCCCGGCCAAAACTCGGGTTTTGGGATATCTGGAATATGAGTTTTGGGTTTCTTGGAATTCAGTTTGGATTTGCACTACAAAACGCAAATGTGAGCCGGATTTTTGAAACACTGGGCGCTAATGTGGATACAATCCCCATTCTTTGGCTTGCGGCTCCGGTAACCGGGCTGGTGGTGCAGCCCATTGTCGGCTATTTCAGCGATCGTACCTGGACGAGGCTAGGCCGAAGAAGGCCCTATTTTTTAGTGGGTGCAATTTTTGCTTCTATTGCGCTCATTATCATGCCAAACTCACCTGTGCTTTGGGTAGCTGCCGGGATGCTCTGGATACTTGATGCATCCATCAATATATCGATGGAGCCGTTCCGGGCCTATGTGGGCGATATGCTGCCGTCTGAACAGCGAACCAAAGGGTTTGCCATGCAGAGCTTTTTTATCGGTACAGGTGCCGTGGTTGCCTCTGCGCTTCCCTGGATGATGACAAACCTTTTCGGTATAGCAAATACAGCACCCGAAGGAATGATTCCGCCATCCGTGAAGTGGTCGTTCTATATCGGCGGCGCCGTTTTTTTCCTCTCCATTCTCTGGACAGTTCTGCGATCACGCGAATATTCTCCAGAAGAACTCGAAGCTTTTGAGAAGTATGAGGAAAATCAGATTGAAGATCTTGAAGAGGTGAAAAGAGATATCCCCATTGAAGCGGGTGAGGGGCAGAAGAAAGTTACTTCTGGGTATTCTTTTACCGGGATTGGATTGATTTCCACAGTGGCTATTTATTACGGTGGGTTTGATTACGAACTCTACATCATTACAATCGGGTTAACTGTGCTTGGGCTGATATCTCTCACAGCCGGATTGCTTCAGCGACAGGGAAAAACAGAACAGGGGCTTGTGGTTGTTGCACATGATTTTTTAACGATGCCTAAAACCATGATACAACTGGCTGTTGTTCAGTTTTTTTCCTGGTTTGCACTATTTGCCATGTGGATTTATACTACTGCGGCCGTAACTGCACATATTTATGGCACAAGCGACCCCACCTCACTTGTCTATAATGAAGGGGCTGATTGGGTTGGAATTTTGTTTGCCGTTTATAACGGGTTTGCTGCTATTATCGCTTTTTCACTTGCACCTATGGCCCGCAAAACGAGCCGTAAAATCGTACATTCATCAGCACTATTTATTGGAGGACTGAGCCTGATCAGTATTTATTTTTTGAACCAACCGTTGGAAATTACCTCAGGTACTTTTGAAATCATAGTCAGTGCACCAAATCTGTTGATTATCCCGATGCTGGGGGTTGGTTTTGCCTGGGCAAGTATTTTGGCCATTCCTTACGCCATTCTGGCCGGATCACTTCCGGCAAAAAAGATGGGTTTATATATGGGAATCTTTAACTTCTTTATTGTAATTCCGCAGATTATAGCCGCAAGTTTACTGGGCTTCATCACACGAAACTGGTTTGGTGGCGAAACCATATTTTCGCTGATGCTCGGCGGGGTTTCATTGATTGTTGCCGCTGTTTCCATGTATTTTGTGGACGATGTGGATGATGTCAGTAAATCTGACTGATACAAAATAGTTATCTATATCATGTAATTACTGCTGTCAAAAAAGTTATGAAGCTCGACCCCAAATATTTCAATGGTTTTATAGCCGTATGTGCCATTTTGGCCCTGCTGGCTATCGTTTACAGTACAATCCGTTATTCTCAGAAACAAGTCACTGATTTCAGAAATAACATCGCTGAAGTAGAGCTGGATACACTTGCATTTAGATCTTATACAAACCCGGATTCTCTTAACCTCAAAAATTTATCTGAATACCCGGTGGTACTGCAATTCTGGTCTACCTGGTCAGGAAAATCACAGCAGGTCAATGAATTTTTGCATGAATTTTCGTCAGAGCAACCGGGCTTTACTATTGTCGCTGCAGCGGTTCGCGATGGAGAAGAACAGGTGTTGGAATATATGAACCAGGTGAATTATGACTTTTATTTTGTTGAAGGCACTGAGTTTTATCAAACCATTTATATTCCCGGAATTCCCGTCCAAATCCTGATAAAGAAAAACGGTGAACTTTTCGCAACACATATCGGTGATGACACTGAACAGCTCAAAGAGAAAATCATTAAATTATTGTCGGATGAGTGATTCGTCAGATCAGTTTATCAATGTGAATGGTAAAATCACAAAAATGGGTGAGGGCACAATCCCGGCAGTCAGTTCCGGACTTTACTATGGAGCCGGATGTTTTGAAACTCTTCGATACGATGACTTTGGTTTTTTTCGATTCAGCGAACATATAAACCGCCTGAATCGCGGATTGAGTTATCTTGGAGTTTCTGAGTCAGAATTATTGGATAAGAATGATTTACTTGAACAGGTTCGCCACCTTATCAAAAGGAATCAATTTGAAAATGAACCTTTGCGAATCCGGATTCAGATATCTCTGGAAGAAACGAAGGGATATCACAGAGATGAGAATCCTGACTCGTTTCAGGTAATTACCTGTCAAAAAATTACCCTTCAAAACAGTAATGCAGCAACATTGAAAACATCAAAAACTCGGGTGATTCCCGATGTATGCAGGCCGTCAGATTTAAAACTGAGCAACATGCTCCATTACAGGCAGGCGTTCAGAGAGGCAGCTGATGCCGGGGCGGATGATGCTCTGATGCTTACAACCGGTGGGTTTATGGCTGAATGTTCAGTTGCAAATTTGTTCTGGAAAAAAGGAGATTCGATTTTTACTCCATCCACCGATTGTGATATTTTGCCGGGACTTATGAGAAAGGCTGTTATTGAATTGTTGGAAGAAAAATTCAGGATGAATCTGGTTGAGGGCAGATTCAAACCGAAGCAACTTTTGAAGGCGGATGCCATATGGCTGACAAACAGCATAAAAGAAGTTCAAGCGGTAGAAAAAATTGACGGTACAGTTTGTAAACAGGAGCCGGAATTTCTCAAACAGCTTTCCAGCGAACTTGAGAAATTGAAACAAGAAGAGAATCTGTAGTGAAGCCACCGTTCGATACTATTCAAAAAGTTGAACAATGGCTGAGCCGGGTGCCCATGTTTAGTACAAGCGGCAGATCAGCGGCCAATTTTAATCTTGAACGCATGGTTCTTCTATTATCGAACATGGGGAACCCGCACCAAAAGTTTAGATCAGTCCATGTGGGGGGAACCAACGGCAAGGGAACGGTCTGCCGTATGCTGGCATCGGTTTATCAGGCGGCCGGCTATAAAACGGGGCTTTATACATCACCTCATCTCATTTCAGTTTGGGAACGGTTTAAAATTGTCGGATATGAAGCCGACCTCTCTAAATTTCTTCCGTTTTTTAACCGGTATGGTTCGTATCTTGAAAAAGAGGGATGTACCTTTTTTGAGATTACAACAGCTGCTGCATTCTGGTATTTTGCCGAAGAGAATGTTGATATAGCGATTGTAGAAGTAGGGCTTGGCGGCAGGCTGGATGCCACAAATGTTATTGTTCCGGAGTTGAGTGCGATAACAAGCATCGGATTGGATCACACCGAAATTCTGGGAAATAGTATAGAATCTGTAACGTTTGAGAAAGCCGGCATCATTAAAGAGAATCGACCAGTGGTAATCGGTAACCTTCCAAAACTTGCTGAAAACATTATTTATGATAAAGCAAAAAAGAAACATGCCGAGGTCCTGAAAGTTGATCCGGATTTTTTTGACTATGAGCAGAGATCCATCACATTAAAGAGTGGTGCAGCGAGCATTATAGAATTTGATTTTATTGGAAAAGAGATTGATGCTTTGAATGCCGCGATGGTCTTTATTATTGTCAACAGATTGAAAGAGAAATATCCGGTTGATGAGAACAGGTTTGTGGAAGGAATGGAAACTTATCCGCTGAAATTCACCAAAACGGCAGCATTTGAAAAATTGTTACCAAACCGCACCTGGTATTTTGATGGTGCCCACAACGAAGAGGCAACAAGCCATCTTGTTTATCATTTAAAATCCATAGCTCCGCCGGAAAAATGGAGTGTGGTGCTCAGTTACATGCAGGATAAGCTGACGGATCACATAGCCGGGCAGTGGAGTGATTTTGACAAAATTTTTCTACATGAAATGCAGTCGGAAAGAGCGGCTTCAATGGAGCGGATGAGGCATTATTTTAGTGGTGGAACCCCGCTTAATCTACATGAGAAGAATTATTTCCATCAATTCGAAACAGAATTAGTAATTTTTAGTGGAAGTTTTTACTTTTACCATGAAGTGAGTAAGTGGTTGGGTGCCACAAATACCACAGGCTAAAAAAATTTCTTTCCGCACTAAGAATTAAATACCCTAAGCGTACTACTGCAATCAGGATGTTCGCTTTTCTTCATGAATCAAACTTAAGAACCAAAATTTCATTATGTCGGAGAACCAAACCGATAACGATTTACAGATCGATCTGGATACGCTTCATCAAAAAACCGTACAGGATTTAAAAGTCATTGCAAAAGCAGTTGGCATTAAAGGCGTCTCTACACTAAAAAAACAGGGCATTATTGATCGAATTAAAGATTCTTTTGATGGTAATAAACCAGAAAAAGTAGTTGAGCCGAAAACCACGAATTACGGCAGAACCGATCATATCCAGACTTACGATGATACCAAAAATACAAGGCCGGATTCCAAAAACAGGAATCATAAAAAAAAACAGGGCGTAAAACAGAAAAAGAAGAATAAAAAGCATGTGAGCAATGTTTTACCCGAATCGGATGCTGATAATCTGACAAAACGGCTCTCAGAAATTATTCCAAAACTTGGCAAATTTTTGCTGAATGAAGGTACGCTCGAAATTTTACCCGACGGGTACGGCTTTTTACGATCAGTTAATTATAACTACAAAGCCAGTCCGGATGATATTTACGTATCACCTTCCCAGATTAAACGATTCCGCCTGAAACAAGGCGATTGTGTGATTGGAATTATCCGGCCACCAAAAGTGGGTGAGCGCTATTTTGCTCTATTACGTGTTGAAGGAGTGAACGGGAAAATTCCCCGGGATATGGACAATCGGGAAGATTTTGAAGATTTACTGCCCATTTATCCTGAAATGCGTTTCAAGCTGGAGAACAATTTTGCCGAGTATTCCACCCGTGTGATGGATCTGTTTACTCCAATCGGAAAAGGTCAGCGCGGTTTGATTGTGGCACAGCCAAAAACCGGGAAAACGACCATTCTCCGAAATATTGCAAATGCAGTCAGCCTTAACCATCCGGAAACAAAAATCATCATTCTGTTGATTGATGAACGGCCGGAAGAAGTTACCGAAATGGAACGTTCGGTTCGAAATGCAGAAGTGGTGGCATCTACGTTTGATGAAAAACCGGAAAATCATATCGGGCTTTCGGAAATTGTTTTTGAAAAAGCCAAACGTCTGGTGGAAAGTGGCCACGATGTTTTACTGCTGATGGACTCCATCACACGCCTTGCACGTTCTTATAACGTGGCAGGAGGCTCTTCGGGCAGAACGATGACCGGAGGTGTGGATTCTGAGGCATTGAAAGCTCCGAGGCAGCTTTTCAGCTCAGCCCGAAATATCGAAAATGGCGGGAGCCTCTCTATTATTGCCACTGCACTGGTTGAAACCGGTTCACGAATGGACGATGTTATTTTTGAAGAGTTTAAAGGTACCGGAAATATGGAGCTTGTTTTGGATCGCCGGCTGGCTGAACGCAGAATATTTCCTGCCATCGATGTATTTAAAAGCGGCACCCGTCGAGAGGAATTGATTGTCTCGGAAGAGGAGAGGGAAAAAGTAGTGCTTCTCCGCAGATATCTGAACAAACACAATGCTTTTGAAGCGATGGAGTTTCTGCTCGATAAAATGAAGGGTACAAAGTCGAACAAAGAGTTTCTGCTTGCAATGAATAAGTAACTCAGGGATCAATTAACACATATTTTTTGTGTTTATCCTGAATAAGCTTTCCGGACTTTTTATAGAGTGAGTGGTAAAAAAACATGGTGGCCTGCTCTTTAAAGGCTTGTTTTAAGAGCAACATTTTGGCCTTTTTTGCCTGAATACTATCATAATCAATAAATTTCATCGGGTAGTGGTTCAGGTGGTATTCGGTGGGAATTAAATCTCCCAAATAATAGGCGGCGGCATTCGTACTCTTCAGTTTCACGGCCATATGACCCGCTGTGTGTCCGCCGGTTTTGATGAAAGTTAAACCAGGTACCGGTTCAGAAACTTCCTTTTCGATAAATCTTATTCGCTTTTCAGCCACCAGTTTATAAAATTCATCCAGATTATACCCTGCACCAGGATGTTCTTGTTCTTTCCCGATCTGTTGCAGGGCAAATTCCCATTCATCACGGTGGACAAGATACTCTGCATTTGGAAATGTGGGAGTGGTTTTGGAGTCTTTTGAAACAAACGTTGCACCTGCCACATGATCAAAATGAAGGTGGGAGAGAAGCACCATGCTGATGTCTTCCCGTTTTAAACCAAAAATGTCCAAATTAGTAATGACATTTGATGTATTATGATAGCGGCTGTTTTTGTCCAGGCCCCAGCCCAACCCCGGATCGACGATGATATTGGTTTGATTTCGCCGGATCAACAGCGGGTCGATACCGAGAGCTGAACTATATTTACCGAGAGCAGAGTCACCTTCAGGGTCTTTGAGCCTGGACGGATCCATCTTGCTGAAAGATCCGTCTTCAAAAAGTTCAAAAAAACCTTCGCTGAGCTGCTCAACGTGAAAATCTCCAATTTGCATAAAAGATTGCTTAATGCACTTCAATATTTACAGGCAGCAATGCCCAATTCAATCCCGACGGTTGGTTCATCATCGTATGCAAATCTTCGGCGGTTTTCATCAGGTCGTTCGGCATCCAGCCTGTTAAAACCGCTCGTAATTGAGCATCGGATGAGCGAAGCAATCTTTCAAAGAAATCCACTTTCTTTGGATATACATCGATTGTGTATTCTTCAATTTCAGCCAGTTCAGCCGCAATTTCAATGGCTCTGTGAAGATCTCCAACCTCATCAATCAACCCGGCGTCCAGAGCTCCCTGCCCGGTATAAACTCGCCCCTGGGCAACCTCATGTGCTTCACCGCGGGTCATCCCCCGGCCTTCAGCAACCCGGTTCAAAAACGTTTCGTAGCCACTTTCAACATTTTGCTGAATGATTCTCTGCTCTGTGGGAGTAAACGGGCGGGTCAGATCAAATAGATCAGCATATTCGTGGGTTTTCAATGTTTCGTAACGAAAACCAATTTTTTCATTCATCAGCTCTTCGGCGTTAAATAATAGATTAAAAATACCAATTGAGCCGGTGATGCTGTTTTGCCCGGCAAGTATCCTGTCAGCACCCGCGGCCATGTAATATCCGCCGGATGCAGCTACCGAGCCCATTGAAACCACAACGGGTAGCTCTTCGGATGCCTGTTTGATGTAGTGCCACAAGAGATCGGAAGAGGTTGCAGCACCGCCCGGACTGTTAATGTGAATGACAATTGCATACACATCTTCGTTATCCATTGCGCTGTCGAGCTGTTTTTTAAAACGTTTTGGGGTAATTCCGGATGAAGTGCTGAATGGTGAATCTGCAATTTCCGGCAAAATCATTCCCGAGGTATAGATTACAGCAATCTGATTATCGGTATCAGGCACATCGAGACCGGCCCTGCCGGCTGATACCCGGAGATACCTGCTGTAAGAAATTGTGCGCAGGTCAGCGTCTTCCTCAACACCAATCCGGTTTTTGATGATCCGTTCTACTTCATCTTCGTAGGCAAACATATCAATTAAACCGTTGTCGAGGGCAAATTGAAGACGATCAATTGGTTCAGAATTCATAAGATCGTTGATTTCATCATCGGTTTTACCTGTTCGTTTTGCCACTGCATTTGTGAATGTGTTAGAGGCAGAATTCAGAATTTCACGTGTCTGTTCGCGGCTTTCAGGTGAGCTCGATTCATTCAGGAACGGCTCTACGGCAGATTTATATTTACCAACTCTGAAAATTTCAGGCTCAATGCCAATTTTTTCGAGCATGGGCCTATAGAACGTAAACTGCGCAACAAATCCATCGAACTGAAATCCCGTAACCGGAGGTGAAAAAACGCTGTCGGCAAGTGTTGCCAGATAATACGACTTCTCATTCAAACCCAGATCATCCGTACTGAAATAGAGCGGTTTACCGCTTTCTGTGTATTCTTCAAAATAGCGATAAGCCATTTCAAGATTAGCCCAGGAAGCGGTGATGTTGTTGGTTTTTACCCAGACTGCAGAAATATTTTCATCAGCTGCAGCTTTTCTGAGATTGTTCCGTAGTCCCTGAAGCGACATTTTAGCGGCCGCAGATGGATTTAGAAGTTCTTCAACCGGATCAGAAGTTGTACGTGTGGAAATATCTCCAATCATTGATATTTCAAGCACTGTATTTGACCGTACATAAGGTTCAGTTTCAGAAGAGCTACTGACCAATGCTGCAAACATGATGAGGATTAAAAGCAGAATACCTAATATAGTGCCCAGTAAAGAGGCCAAAAAAGTTTTAAAAAATTGCATTTTGAAATGGGTTACTTGGTTAAATTAAACGTAATGAATGAGATGGTTCAATATAATGTTTGATGAACTTTCTAACAGAGAAATTTCACTCTGCCAAATGATTAATTTACGATAAATGAAACACTTTGATGCATTAATTATCGGATCGGGACATAACGGTCTTGTGACAGGCTGTTATCTTGCCAAAAAGGGGTATAAAGTTGGAGTACTTGAGCGAAGAGACACTATCGGCGGTGCTGTTTGTACAGAAACCATGTTTAAAAGTGATGAAAATCCAAATGGTTTCAGAATAGATGTGGGATCTTCAGTTCATATTATGATTCATCAAACCGGAATTATTGAAGAACTTGGACTGACCGATTACGGGCTGGAATACATTGAGATGGATCCAATAATGAGTTATCCGCTGCCTGATAAGAAAGGCGTGATCCATTTCTTTAAAGATGTTGAACGAACTCTGGAATCCATATCAAAAATTTCACCCAACGATGTGTCTAATTACAGGGAGTTTATCGATTTCTGGGGGCGTATCAACAAAGGCGTTCTGAAGGCTTTTATGGTACCTCCGTCGGGAAAAAATATTTTCTTGGAGATGGCTAAAGGCCAGATTCGGGATGGTTCCATGTTTAAAAAAGGTGAGCAGTTAACAGGCCTCCAAAAAATTCTTGGAAGTTACGGCAGTGTAGTTGATAATGCATTTGAAAGCCCATATATAAAAGCCGCAATGATATGGTTTGCTGCTCAATCCGGGCCTTTGCCTGATCAATCAGCAACCGGAGATTTTGCGGGGTGGCAGGCAATGCTTCATCAAAGCGGAGCCAAACATCCGCGCGGAGGCAGCGGCATGCTTACCCAGGCGATGAAAAATTTGATTGAGGCCCATGGTGGAGAAATCATTGCAAACTCACCCGTAAAAAATATTGATGTGGAAGACGGGGTTGCAAAAGGAGCGATTACTGAAAAAGATGACTATTACAGATCAGATTTCATTGTTTCGAACGCTCATGTACAAACCACCATGCTGAAGCTGGTTGGCCGGGAACATCTTGATGCATCACTTTTTAAAAAAGTGGAGGATATTCAGGTTGGCAACGGATTTGGCATGGTGATTCGCTGTGCCGTGGATGAACTGCCTCGCTATACCGCCGCCCCTGATGATCCATACATCCATAATGGAATGCAGCTGCTTACACCTTCTGTAGAATATATGAACCGTGCGATTGGGGATTATGTGAAAGGCCGGCCGCCGGAAGAACCAGCCGTGCTGGCAATGACATTTTCAAAAATTGATCCGGATGTGGCTAAAGATGGAAAACATACTCTTTTTGCCTGGGCACAATGGCACCCCTATCAGCTGGCAAATGGATTACAATGGGATGATATCCGTGAACGCGAGGCTGAAAAAATATATCGTGTGGTTGAAAAATATGCTCCCAACATGAAAGGAAAACGCATTGATTGGTATATTCAATCACCGCTTGATATTGAACGAAAACACGGTCTTCTAAAGGGTAATGTGATGCACGTTGAGATGAATTTTGACCAGATGTTTATGTTTCGCCCCACACCGGAGTTAAGTAATTATGAAACACCCATCCAAAATTTATATCTTTCCAGCGCTTCCTGTCATCCGGGTGGTGGTGTGTTTGGTGCTGCCGGTTACAACGCTGCTCAGGTGATTTTGAAAAAACGAAAAAGAAAACTTTTTAAACGAAATTTTTGAAAAACCATTTTCCTAATTCCACAGCTACAGTCAATCTTGGGCAAGCAAAAGAGAACCTGAGAAAGATTAAAGAAATTGTTCCCCATCAAAAAATTCTTGCCGTAGTTAAATGCAATGCTTACAGCCATGGCGCAGTCGGTGTCTCAAAATCGATTGAAGATCATGTTGATTATTTTGCAGTTACTAATCTTGACGAAGGCATTGAATTACGAATGGCCGGCATCAAATTACCGATTTTGGTATATGGAGTGCCCACCTATGAAACGGCTGCTGCTTATGTTACACATCAATTAACGGCCACAGTTAGCCACGTAACTCATTTCTCCATTTTAATGGATGGAACCTCTTATCACCTGAATTTTGACACCGGTATGGGAAGGATTGGGTTTTATCCTGAGCAGGCCGAAGAAGTTCGGAATCTTGCGGTTGCCAATCAGCGACTGATCTGCAGCGGAATTTATTCTCATTTTGCTACTGCCGGTGATCCGGGTTCGGACTATGTAAATCGCCAACACGAAAAATTCAAGCACATCCTGAAATCGTTTACTGAAATACCACTTGCTCACATGAGCAACACAGGAGGTGCAACGATCTATAAAGACCTGGATCAGTTTGATATGGTAAGACTTGGTCTCGGAATTTTTGGATATAATTCCGGTAATTTTCGGCATGAATGGCTTGACCCGGTGTTGACATGGAGTTCAGTCATATCTCAAATGAGGCCGATTAAAAAAGGAGCCAAGGTTAGCTACGGCTGCACATGGAGCTGCCCGGAAGACGGCTACATAGCGACACTTCCTGTCGGTTATGGAGACGGAGTTACCCGCTCACTCAGCAATAAGCTAAAGGTGTTAATTAACGGAAAATTTTATCAGCAGGTTGGAAACATAACCATGGGAACTACTATGGTTTATCTCGAAAAAGATAAAATAAATGTGGGTACTGAAGTTACCTTGCTTGGTGGTAAAAGCTGGAATGCTCATGACTGGGCAGAACATGCCGGAACCAATGTTCACGAAATACTTACAAATATATCAGAAAGAGTTGTCATCCAGTATTCGTGATCTTCGCTCAGGTGTCAATTATTCCCTGATTTTATTTGGAAAAATTCTGGATACGGTAATGTCATAAATAATCGTATCATCTCTGAATTGCGATATATAAAGTCCTGAGGGAGCATTTTGATAGGCCTTTTCAGGAGAAACAATAATTGTTCGTTGTTCTCCTTCTTTCATGCCCAACAATCCTGCTTTAAGTCCGGGAGAGTAAGCAATCATAATGGAGTATTGGCGGATATCAACAATATTTTGGATGGTACCGGACTCTCTAACGGATAATCCTGCAGGATTTTCATTAAAATTGGCAAAGGAACTGTATATAATTTCTCCACCTTCAGTTCTCTGTGTGAGAAACACAGATACCTCATCTCTCGCCGTTATTTCAAAATTTTCCAGCCCCTCTTCATGAACAATAATTTCAACTCCCGGTTCTATTTCCTGAGTAGGTAAATTTTCAATCTCGTATGCTTCCGGAACGGACGAAAAGTCTGGCGGGGGGATATCAAACGGATCGTCTGAACTGCACGAAATGAAGATAAATGAGAGTATCAGAGTGAAAATAACTGAATGTCGTAAAATTGGATGCATCAAAATGAGTTAAAAATAGTTTTGACTGAAAATTTTATTTGAGATTGTTCAAATAGTCGGTTCATAACATATTAGGGTGATTGACTACTAAACGCTGCTTCCATCTCTTTCTTGCGTCGATTCATAGCAACCCGACTCAGAAAAATGGAAAACTGGTAAAGCAGAATAAGCGGCAGGGCAATCATTACTTGCGAAACCGGGTCGGGAGGGGTTAGAAATGCAGACAGAAGCATCGCACCAACTATAGCATGCCTTCTGTAAGTTTTCATCCCATCGGGGGTGACCAAGCCAACTTTTGAGAGAAACCAGCTTACAACCGGTATCTGAAAAATGATGCCGCAAGCAAGTGTCCAAAGAGCAACCGAAACAAAATATTCGTTGATGTCGAATTCGTTTCTGATGATATCTGAAATAATAAACTGTGTAAAAAACTGTACGGCAAAAGGAACCAGGATAAAGTAACCAAAAGATATACCGAGCAGAAAGAAAAAGTTGATGAACATGGCATTTAAAAATGTCTTCACTTTCTCGGTAGACTCCAGTGCCGGTTCGATAAATGACCACATCTGGTAAATAAAATAGGGGGAGCTGATGATGACTCCGATGATGATCAGGGTTCCCCAATAGGTGAAGAACTGTCCCGGCAGCCGCCTTGAAATCATAGTAACATCAACCGCATTGATGGGCATAATCTGGTACATAAAAAAATC
>SKYV01000155.1 GCA_007127745.1 Balneolaceae bacterium | reverse complement strand
TTCCGGCCAGCAGTGCCCCCATATCAAGGCTGACAATCTGCTTGGTTTTCAGGCCTTCAGGCACATCTCCACGCACAATCCGCAGGGCAAGGCCTTCGGCGATGGCTGTTTTACCCACACCAGGCTCACCGATTAGTACCGGATTATTTTTGGTGCGGCGTGAAAGAATTTGCATTACGCGGCGGATCTCCTGATCGCGCCCGATTACCGGATCGAGCTTGTTTTTCTCGGCCAGTTCATTCAGGTTTAGTGTGTACTTTTTTAGTGCCTGATAACGGCTTTCCGCATTGGGATCATCCACTTTTTGAGTTCCCCTCACCTCTTTGAGTACTTTCAGTACCTGCTCTTTGTTGGCGCCGGAATCTTTCAGCAGAGTGGCTGTTTCGGAAGATATTTGCAGCAATCCCAGTAAAATATGTTCGGAGCTGATGTATTCATCATCCAGCTTATCGGCTTCTGACTGAGCTTTATCAAAAACCTCTTTGGATTTATTAGACAAATATTGCCCCGAAACCGAAGCTCCTTTCACCACGGGGAACCGTTTGATGATCTGATCCAGTTTTTCCCGGATAGCCGGCAGAGCAACACCCACCTTTTTCAAAACGTTGATGGTCACATTATCCGAATCACTCAACAGCGCTTTCAAAATGTGTGCCGGTTCCACCGCCTGGTGATTTTCATTCTGCGCAAGCTCAAGCGCTTTCTGAACTCCTTCCTGTGCTTTTATAGTAAATTTATTGAAATTCATATCTCACTGATTTTTGGATGTATTAAATAATTTCTTTTTTCATTTCTATCTGAGTATTTGCCAAAATCATACCCTTACAACATTCTATGCCGTAATTACAGGCTAAAGAAAAACCGTGCAAAAAGCGCATGAATTGATCATGAAACTTGGCAGAAATGTGACGTTTTTGATGTTTTTAACTTTGGGTGGCAGAATAATTCCTTGTCTGAGGAGTGAATGCGGCTGATTATACAATTTCAGGCAATGTAAAAGGCTGAAAGGAACGGCAGATATGGGGTGCTGTCTCGTCTCATATAAAAAAGGAAAAGAACTGTCCCTTTCCATTCGCCAGAAGAAGACAAAAAAAAATCCGGCTGACTCGCTTTCTGTTGAAGGAATCAGCCGGATTTGGGTGGGTTACAGTTTATGTAAACTGCTCCATAGGTTAGCACAACATTGAAAGTTGTATATATCTATCTTTCCTGTTGTATATCGGATTAATTTGTAGTTAATGAGAATTGCTCGGACTGAATGGTCTCCTGAAGATAGAAGAAAATTCCGTCCTGGTAAGAGTGATCCAACAGAGCCAGCAAATTTTCCGGAGATTCAAAATCACTCTGGTTTTGATAATACGCCAGAGCAAGATAGGCCCGGTATTTTGTAGAATGATTTTCATTCTCTGCTGCGATTCTGTTCAGCTTCAATTCAACTTTTTCCGAATAAAATTCGGGATATTCAATTTTAAAATTGATAGCGTTATAAATTGAAGATTCAACGACCCCTAATACATCCGAAGACAACCCGTATAACAGGGAAGTTTCGAAACGGTTAAAGAGTTCGTCTGTGTCTGCTTGTTGTGTAACTGCAGCTGAATCGTTCTTCGCCTGATTCTGGGCAGCAGATTGAACTGATGCCGCTAATCCTGCAAGAGTGAATACTACAACTGTGGTTACAACTTGTAAAGCTTTCATTGTTTTGTTTTTTATTGCGGTTTATTGTTTGGTTGAATGTTAATCAACACGCAATAAAGGTAGAGAGATAAATCTTCACTTTTCAACACTTCAATCATTCTTAATTTAATCATAACAACTATTTTTATGTCATTTTTTCACAAATACTAATTGGAAGCCCTTTTCAGATTTTTGACATTATAATTTATTAACATCGTAAATTTTGAAGATGAATTTTTTATCTATTTATTAACCAAAAAAGCCCTTACAGAAGCTAATTTTATTAAAAGCGCTTTCTAATTTTTTGCATTTCACATGACAAATAATCATACAGATTTTTGTATATTTTATACTGAAAAGCGCTACGAAATTTTCAATTTTGCAATTATGTCAGAAGTGTTTCATTGAAAAAGTGAACACTTTGAGAGTGATGTGAGAATGTTCAACTTTTGAATTCGATCAGGCGAATATTTGTTCATTCCAAAAACTGGTAATATTATCAATAGAAACTCCTGGAAGTGTGCTTTATAAGAAAGAATATTGTAGAATCTGATTTGTAGTTGTTCCGTTTATTTGCATACTTAAAGTAGTATCATCAAATTAAATGAAGCCATGAAAAGAATACGTTTTAACCACGTTCAACTCGAAATAATACAAGGGGATATTGTTGACCAGCCAGACTGCGATGCCATTGTAAACGCAGCCAACGCACAACTTAAAACCGGCGGAGGGGTTGCCGGAGCCATCCATGGCAAAGGAGATCCTGAACTTGAAAAGGAAACCAGAAAATATGCCCCGATCAAGCCCGGAGAGGCGGTCATAACATCAGCTCCGAATCTTCCAAATAAATTTGTGGTTCATTGCCTCGGCCCTGTATATGGCAAAGATAAGCCCGAAGACAAGTTGTTGGAAAGCTGTTACAGCAATGCACTTAAGCTGGCTGATGAAAAAGGAGTTGAAACGGTAGCTTTTCCGGCCATCTCTACCGGAGCATTTGGTTATCCAATGAAGGACGCTGCAAGAATTGCTTTTAAGACCGTCAAAAAACTGTCGGGAGAATTCAAATCCCTGCGGGTTGTGCGATTTGTATTATGGAGTGCTACTGACTACAATTTACACCTGGATGTTTTAAAAGAAATTTAAGTTCAGTTTCTGCTTAATCATCATAAATTTCATTTAACACACCGGCCATCCTGATACCTGCCTGAAGCAGCCGTTCAAAAACAATATCTTTGTTGAAATAGCGGTACTCATAGCCAATCCGCATATTTCCGGGCAAATCGTAAATTCGGTTGCGGTAACTTACCGACTCATAGGCCCAATCCTGTACGGTGCTGTTCTGCCACTCTTCTACTTTTTCCGGAGTAATTGCATTCATCAATTCACGTGTAAGCTCCGTATAGCTCATTTGAAATGAATTGATAATGTCGCTGTCCCAGACACGGTGCAGGTTCGAGGAATTTCCCATCCACTGCAGACGCACATCATTGCCGCCCCGGTCTTCGCCATTTCCCACATGCAGCGGTTGGTGAATATCCCCCACCATGTGCATCACCATCTTCAGTTTTTCTCTCTCATCCGTTTCACTTAAACCGCCCTCTTTCAATTCGGCAATCAGTTTTTCGAGTGCCCAAATGATGTCTCCTCCTTCATCCTGTTCGGTTTCCTCGTACGTTTTTCCATCTGCAATGGTTGCCCAGTGCCAGGTCCGTGTGTAATCAAAACGGTTTTCTGACCGGATGTCATCCATCCAGACTGAAGCTCTTGCCATCGTTTTTGTTCCCAGAATATCATTCACACGTTCTCTTGCCGTCTCTGTAAGATGGAGCTCGGCAATCTCTCCGGTAACGTAGTGACCAACCTGGCCCCATTTTTCGGCTGATTCTGTTGTTTCTGTAATGAATAAGATTCCAAGCAGTACGATCAGTAAACTCATAGATAATATCAGATTATGACAGAAATGATGAAATCAGAAACAACTTTTCCTGATGGCGGGCAGTATAAGCTTCAAATTTATTTCAAAATAATCAAAAGCATTCTAATAAATTTGCCGGTTATCCTTTCTGTCTGTTTGCTTTTAGTATGGCATATCAAGATAAGATCAAATTTTCTTCTGTGCTGTAAAATCCGGTTCAACAACCGAATGGATTTGATTTTCCTTACATGAATTGACTTGCCCATGGAAATGGCTTATCAAAAGTTCATCTGTGCCATCAAAAACTCAGCCTTTCCGAAGTTTCGACAATTCTTTAAACAGTTTTTTCTCTTTGGGTGTAAGGTTCTTTGGCAGATAAATCTCCGTTTTAATGAAATAATCTCCCCGTTTTTCGGAACTGTTCACCCCCGGTAAGCCTCTTCCTGTGAGCCGGAATACTTTTCCATTTTCTGTTTCGGGTGGTATGGTGAGTTTTACTTTACCATTCAATGTTTGTACCGTTACATTTCCGCCCAAAACAGCCGTGTAGAGGTCAAGCGGTACCGTCTGAATAATATCTTTTCCACGCCGTTCAATTCCCTCAGGTTCATTCACTTTAACCTTCAGAAACAGATCTCCTTTGGAACCTCCGGTTTGTGAAATCTGTCCTTTACCTTTCAATTTTAAGCGTTTACCGTCTTCAATTCCGGCAGGTATTTTTACTTTTACCCGCTCTCCGTTTATTCTGAATTGCTTTTCAACACCATGAATCAGGTCTTTCAGGTCCACTGGAATTTCAGCTTCGCTATCTCTGCCTTTTCGGGAAGTCGTTCTGGTTCTGCCGGGTTCATATTGATATTGCCGCCCTTGCTGCCGCCCCCCTGCGAAAGGATCGCCGCCACCACCAAAAATGGTTTCAAAAAAGGAGGAAAATGGACTGCCACCACCACTCTGACGGCCTCCTCCAAACAGATCTTCAAAATTAATATTTACACGCTGACCGCCACCGCCGTGGCCTGCATATTTGCTCCAGTCAAAATCATCTGCACTGGCGCCTGCCTGTTGATATCGTTTCCAGTCAGCCCCTACCTGGTCATACAACTTCCGTTTTTCGGGATCTTTAAGAACTTCGTAAGCTTCCCCTACTTCTTTAAATTTTTGTTCAGCACTTTTGTCATCCGGGTTGCGATCAGGATGGTATTTGGATGCAAGTTTACGGTATTTTTTCTTGATCTCATCCTGAGATGCATTTCTCGAAACACCTAAAATTCTATAGTAATCTTTATAGTCCATAACACCTCAAATTTTCTACTATCAGTTTTGCAAAAGTAGTGCCACACAGCCAGATGTTGCGATTTTGGCAGGTTTGGAGTCAAAATCGTCAGTTCCACTGTTGTTTATTCAGAGTTTTTTGGGTTAAACCCAAAAAAGTAGTTAGACCTTTTTTGAAGCTATCCAAAAAGAGCGTGAAATTGCATAAACATAATCAATTTCGCCATCCCGGACTTCGATCCGGCATCTCCTGCCTATATCAACGACAGGAGATCCCGCATCAGGCCTGCCTGCGCTGCCGCTTCGGAAGGCAGGTGCGGGATGACGACCTTTTTGGACAGCCTCCGACAAATCATAGGTTCATCCCGACAGGCTGGTCGGAATCGGCCCTTCGGGCAAAATTGTCATTGTTTCAATGACAATTTTGGATTAAAATATCAGTCTTTTGGTGCATCACATCATAAAAAAAGCCCCCGCCAAAAAATGACAGAGGCTTTTAACCTTAACCATAACTACACAGTTTATAACTCAATTGCGATAAACATATTTCGTCCCTGGCGATTTACACGTAGCAGTGCCGCTTCGGTTCCTTCTTGCATGAGGGCTCTTACAGCGCCATAAAATTCATCGGGGTTTGTTACGGGTTGATTGGATATTTGTGAAATCACATCACCGCGCCGCAATCCCTGTCTGTAGGCTCTGCTGGCTTGCGAAATTTCAGACACCACAACACCTTCTACGGATGAACCCAGATTTAACTGGCGTCTAATGGAATCTGTAAGCTCATCCACGGCAAACCCGAGATTTTCTTTCAGCTCATCCAGTTCGTCGGATGTCATCGATTCAGCAATCTCTTCTGTTTCGAGTTCGCCAAGTTCAACATCCAGGGTGAGACGTTCGCCGTCCCGGAAAATTTCGAGTGTAATATTATCACCCGGATTCCGGTTTCCGATTTCCACTCTGAAATCCATCCAGCTTCGCACCTCTTCTCCGTTCAATTGTAATATCACATCTCCTTCTTCCAGTCCGGCCTGATCTGCGGGGCCATCGGGCATCACTTCACCCACAACAATGCCCCTTGCTCGTTCAAGCCCAAGTGCACGTGCCATGGTGCGGTCAACCTCACCACCAAACCCAATTCCCAGATAACCTCTGGAAACATAACCATCCGTAATCAGTGCATCCATCACATCGCGCACCATATTTACCGGAATGGCAAAACCTATGCCCTGGTTTCCACCACTGCGGCTGGCAATGGCCGTGTTTATGCCAATGAGTTCACCGTCAAGATTGATAAGTGCACCACCGGAATTACCTGGATTTATGGCAGCATCCGTTTGGATATAATTTTCATATAAATTCAGGTTCAGGCCCGAACGGCCGCTTGCGCTCACAATTCCTTTCGATACGGTATGGGCAAGGTCTCTGCTCAGCGGACTCCCGATGGCCAGCACCATTTCTCCCACACGCAAATTATCACTATTGCCCAGCGGGATTGCGGGCAGATCATTTTGGTCAACTTTTAAAACGGCAATATCACTGCCGGGGTCGGTGCCCACAATTTCGGCATCAACTTCTTCGCCTTCAAAAAAAATGATGCGTATTTCATCTGCATTATCAATTACATGATTGTTGGTGATAATGTAACCGTCTGAAGAAACAATCACACCGGAACCGAGTCCTTCCCGCCTGAACTCCCTTTCCTGATCAAATCGGGGATCATCAAAAAAGAACGAAAACGGAGAGCGCTGCCTCATGCGAACCGTTTGTTCTGTGGTGATGGTAACAACTGTGGGATTGGCTTGCTCCGCGATATTAACGATAGCGTTGTTAAAGTCGCGCAGTGAATTGATTGGAATCTCATCGGATGATTGTGCTTCCGTATTGTATTGCGGGGTTTGCGAAATTTCGGTCTGTGCGGGGTCGTTGTCATTGGCTATATACATGCCAACTAAAAAAGAGAGCGAAGCAAAGAGAACTGCTATAGCAATTTTTACTTTATCCATAGTTATTTTTGATGATATTTTAGTTTTTACAGTAGAGTTAAATGAGACTTTTTATGATTATTGCGTGATTCCCCGCGCTATATTCATATAAATGCCGGAGGCGCATGTCAATGCAGCTCCGGCGCTAACTAACCTGCTCTCTTTAGGGGACTAAGTAGAACAGCTCTTTACTTAATTTTAATTTGCTTCTTCATGCTCTTCTCACTTTTATCAACAGAAATATTCAAAATTCCGTTGTTGTAAGTTGCATTTATCGTTTCAACATTTGCATTGTCCGGCAGTGTGAACGAACGGCTGAAGCTTCCATAGTGTGATTCTACTCTATGAAACTGCTTGCCATCTTCTTCTTTTTCAAATTTTCGTTCACCACTAATGGTCAATGTATTATTATCAACGTTTAGATCGATGTCTTTCTTATCCATTCCCGGAACTTCTACATCAATAATATATTGTTTGTCGGTTTCGGAAATATCAATACTCGGTGCAAACGTGCTCTGCCGGGTTGATAATGCATCATTGAAAAATTCATCCATGATGTCTGAAAATCTTTTTCCAACTACATCGCTGCCTGGTCGGTTATATCTTATAAGTGTCATTGTTCTGTCTCCGTTTGGTTTAAAATTTACAACTGTTTGTTTAATACAGTTGCAAGCTTGGTGCCAAACAGAAATCATCTGACATTCCTGACAATCGGTGTCAGGAACTCTGCATGTTTTTCACTCTTAACAACGAAATAAGACCCTTTGACATTATATAAAAGACAGGCTGTCCATTCCGGGCTGTAAAAATGTCCGGTTATCCGCAGGAATTATGACTCTTTGGGGATTTTAATCAGAAGCGCCTGAGCCGGCTTCAGTTTACAAATGGCTTTTGTTCCACTCTTTGGCTACCAGAAATGCCATTTCAAGGCTCTGCTCGTAGTTCAGGCGGGGATCGCAGTAGGTTTCATAGTTGATTCCGAGACCATCTTCCTTCAGTCCGTTAGCCCCTCCCACACATTCGGTTACATTATCGCCGGTCAGCTCGAGATGTACACCTCCCAGATTGCTTCCTTCCGATCTGTGTACACTGAATGTCTCTTTGATTTCTTTGAGGATCTCATCAAATCTGCGGGTTTTTACGTTGTCGCCGGTAGCGTAGGCATTTCCGTGCATGGGATCGCAGCTCCACACTACAGGATGGCCATTCTGTTTTACTGCCCGGATAAAAGAAGACAGATGTTTTTTCACTTTATTATGCCCCATCCGGGTGATGAGCACAATTTTCCCGGCTTCGTGTGCCGGATTGAGTGTATCGAGTATGCCCAAAAGGTTGTCTAAATCGAACGGAGGGCCAACTTTAATACCAATCGGATTTTGAATTCCTTTCAGATACTCAATGTGCGCGCCGTCGATCTGCTGAGTGCGATTGCCCAACCACACCATATGTGCAGTCAGGTTAAACCAACCCTGTTTGCGTGGCACCCTTCTGGTTTGAGCCGATTCGTAGAACAGATTCAGCGCTTCGTGGGAAGTGTAAAAATCTACTTTATCCGAAGTATTCAGTTTATTGGGTGTGATGGCATCCATAAACTTAATCGCCTTGTTGATGGTGTTGACCATCTGAGCGTACTCCTCATAAAACTCGTTGTTTTTCATAAAATCGAGTTCCCACTGCTCGGGATGCTGCAGGTCGGCAAATCCTTCATCCGAAAGAGCCCTGAGAAAATTAATGGAAAGTGCCGCTTTTTCGTACGCTTTCAGCAGGCGGATGGGATCGGGCTGCCGTGCCTTTGCATTGGGCATGTAACTGTTGATCAGATCACCCCGGTAATTGAGCATTTTTTCACCGTTCACCACTTCAAAATCTTTGGAGCGGGGTTTGGCATATTGACCGGCAACCCGACCTACTCTCACAATCGGGATCCCCATTTCATGGATCATAATGAAACTCATCTGAAGCATCACCTTCAGCATGTTTACCAGTTTATCTGAAGTACATGATTCAAACGTTTCGGCACAATCTCCACCCTGCAGCAGAAATGAATTGCCTTCAGCTGCATCGGCCAGTTTATCCTTCAGAGCTTCAATTTCCCAGGAAGTAATCAATGGCGGTAGAGCCCTCAGTTCCTGATATGCCTTCTGAAGTGCTTTCGTATCAGGATATGGTGGCAGCTGTGCGATTTCTTTCTCATTCCAGGAAAGCGGATGCCAGCCATCTCCTTCCATATAATCGGTTATTTCAATCTGGTTTGCCTTTTTGATAATCGTGCTCATAAATGGGTTAATGCCTTGCTTTGATTCTAAAAAGACCTTAAATATACACATCATTTCTTAAATAAATAAGTTATCTGCATCTGTGATGGCAAGACAATTTTTATTAACCGGGAACGTGTGGTTGCCTGAAAGGTTTATTATTTTTGCTTGTTTAACTTAAAACCAACTTCCATTGCAAGAGAATATTGTCATTCGCGGAGCCCGCGAGCATAATTTAAAAAACATTGACATCGACATTCCCCGGGAAAAGCTGGTTGTGTTTACCGGGCTTTCGGGGTCGGGCAAATCTTCACTCGCTTTCGATACCATCTATGCCGAAGGCCAGCGCAGGTTCCTGGAGTCGCTCTCTGCCTATGCACGCCAGTTTCTCGGGATGATGGAGCGTCCCGATGTGGATTTTATAGATGGACTTTCACCGGTCATCTCCATCGATCAGAAAACCACTAACCGGAATCCGCGCTCTACGGTTGGCACTGTTACCGAAATTTATGATTTCCTACGCCTGCTTTTTGCCAGAATCGGTGTACCTCACTCCTATATTTCCGGCAATAAAATGGAGAAGCAAACCTCTGACCAGATAGTTTCTGCTATAATGGATTTGCCTAAAGGCACCAAAGCCTACTGCCTGGCCCCGGTTGTGCGCGGCAGAAAAGGACATTACCGTGAACTGTTTGAGCAGATGCAAAAACAGGGATTCATCAAAGCACGGGTAGATGGCACCCTGATTGATCTTGAGGGAGAAATAAAGCTTGACCGGTATAAAACCCACAATATTGAAGTGGTTGTTGACCGTTTTGTGATCTCACCGAAAAGTGAAAAACGAATTTCAGAAAGTGTGCACATGGCCCTCGAAATGGCCGACGGCAACCTGATTCTCGGCATACAGGAAGAGGGGATTATCCGCGATCAGGTATTCTCAAAAAATCTTTACGATCCCGAAAGCGGACTTTCTTATGAAGATCCCGCTCCCAATCTCTTTTCGTTTAATTCTCCCTACGGAGCCTGCAAGAAGTGCAACGGCCTGGGCTATCGCTATGATGTAAACCGGGACCTGGTGATTCAAAATCCGGAGCAGTCTATCAGCGAAGGGGCGATCCGGTTTTTAGGCGAACCCAGGGATATTTTTGTTTTTAAACAACTGAAGGCTGTTCTCGACAGTGTTAATTTCGATTTTGATACACCCATCAGCCAGTTTTCGGATAAAGCACTCGATCTTTTGTTTGATGGCGGCGGAGATCAGAAGTTCAACGTCAGTTACGATTTTAAAAACAACAGTGTAACATATAAACACCGGTTTTCGGGGCTAAGAAACATCATCCGTGAGCAGTATGAAGAGAGCAAATCGAACAAACAGCGAGATAAAGCCCGGGCTTATCTTTCCAAAATAACCTGCCCGGCTTGCGGCGGCGGCCGGCTCAACAAAGAAGCCCTCAGTTACAAGATTGACGAATACACGATTCAGGACCTCGTTGAACAGGACATCAAAACCCTGAGACTAACCATTGGCAACCTGAAGTTAACCGAACGACAGCGAAAAATTGGTCAGCAGGTGCTAAAAGAAGTGATCGACCGAATCGATTTTCTCTTGAATGTGGGGCTGAACTATCTCACACTGAATCGTGAAGCTCAGACTCTGAGCGGAGGTGAAGCGCAGCGCATCCGCCTGGCCACACAGATTGGAACCCAGCTGGTGGGCGTACTCTATATTCTGGACGAGCCGAGCATCGGCCTTCATCAGCGCGACAACATCAAACTGATACACTCGCTTGAAACGCTGAGGGACCTGGGAAACACCGTAATTGTTGTGGAACACGACCGCGAAACCATCGAAAGTGCCGATTATGTGATTGACCTCGGCCCGGGGGCAGGAACCAAGGGCGGACATGTGGTTACCAAAGGCAAACCCGGCGATCTGGATCCCGATTCCATGACTACAAAATTTCTGCGGGATGAAGAAATGATACCCTATCCCAAAAAGCGAAGGAACGGGAATGGGAAAAAACTGGCCATCAGAAATGCCACCGGCCACAACCTCAAAAATGTTGACCTGGCCATTCCTCTCGGCAGGTTTATCTGTGTGACTGGTGTGAGCGGCAGCGGGAAAAGTACCCTCATCAATCAAACCCTTGCGCCCATTCTCTCGAATGAGTTTTACAAATCGAAGGATGTTCCCCTGCCCTATCAATCGGTGAAAGGGCTTCAGCATGTGGACAAGGTGATCTCCATCGACCAGAGCCCGATTGGCCGTACACCAAGGTCGAATCCCGGAACCTACACCAAGGTTTTTGATCACATCCGTTCTCTTTTTGCTGAGTTGCCGGAATCCAAAATCCGGGGGTATGACCAGGGAAGGTTCTCCTTCAACGTAAAAGGCGGCCGGTGCGAAACCTGCCAGGGTGATGGCGTGCGAAAAATTGAGATGAATTTTCTGCCCGATATCTATGTGGACTGCGAAGCATGCAGCGGCAAACGCTACAACCGCGAAACCCTGGAAATTCATTATAAAGGGAAAAATATTTCTGATGTGCTGCAGATGCCGATCAGTGATGCAGAAGATTTTTTTGATTCGGTGCCATCCATTAAACGAAAACTGAAAACACTGAACTCGGTCGGCCTCGGATATCTTACGATGGGACAGTCGAGCACCACACTGAGCGGCGGTGAGGCACAGCGGATTAAACTGTCACGCGAGCTTTCGAAAATCGGCACCGGCGATACCATTTATATCATGGACGAACCGACCACCGGCCTGCATTTCCAGGATGTGCGCATGCTGGTTGATGTGATTCAAAAACTGGTGAAAAAGGGCAATACCGTGATTGTGATCGAACACAATCTTGACCTGATTAAAGCGGCCGACTGGGTTATAGACCTCGGCCCGGAAGGCGGCCACGAAGGCGGAGAAATTATTGCCGAGGGAACCCCGGAAGAACTCTCCCGGGTCGAAAAAAGTTATACCGGCCAATATTTAAAAGATGAGTTTGATCGCGAAAAATCAGCGAAACGTGTAGTGACCTCTTAACGTGTGTTCATGATAAAATTATTGAATTTATCAGCCTCTTAATGGGTATGGTCAAAAAGGGCGTTCAACGAGATTATACTTCATCAGTACCGTCATGGCGGACTCCGGTCCGGCATCTCCTGCCTATATCAACGGCTGGAAATATCACTCCGCTAATGCTGCGTGTTCAAAAAAATTAGCGCATCAAGTGCAGGATGACTTACATGGCGCAAACAGCCTGTACTTAGCGGTAACCTATCACTATTCTTGACCCATATGCTAATGGCCAAAATCTTAAATGGCGCAAACGTCTCGTTTGTGCCAAATGCTAATTCTCAGAGGTTCTCTGCGCCCACCGCCTGCCCTCGGTACCTCGGGGCGGTTAAAATGTTGTGGTATAAATTTCTATTCATAGTACATCAAAATCCCTTCGAAATTGCTTGCTGCTTTATCTAAAATCTGTTACAGCCGAAAGTATTCATTTATGACACTTTTATTAGGCCAGAAAAGAAATGGCACAACGGACGCTTGCGCCAGAATAGAGGTTGAGCTCCTGGATGGTACAAGCCGATGCTTGCACCAGGGATGGCGGGAAGGACGTCACTTTTCAATATGTTTTAGAAACCGGTTGTGAATCAAATTTCAGACTGTAATCATCCGTTTTTGAAGGTAAAATTTATTGACATACCCTCGCTGATAATCTTTCAATGGCAGTATCGTTACATCACTGATTATCAGAAAATATAGTTTGTCAACAGGCAGGTTTCTGCCTATTTTTATGGTTCTGATGAAAAACCACCTATCTCACATATTTCGGTCGCTGACCATCTCCGTTGTGATGGCCGGATTTATGGCGCATCTGATCATGCCGTTTTCCAGCCATGCTCAAAAAACTGCCTTTACACAATGGCTCGACCATAATGTTGTGGCATCCGGAAATGAGAATGAGATCAAACTGAGAAACACCATTCGCGAGCTACCTGAACAGTCCGGTGATTTCTGGATTTTGGTTCAGCAGGCTTCCGAGCTGGTAGCCAATCACAAAGAAGACTTTCGAATTCATTTTTCATTTTCAGATGGTTTTGAACATCATCATATGACCTCCTGGCTAATTGGGCAGTGGAATGTGTTTCAGAATCATCAAACAGGCACGAATGCCATTCTGCCTGAAATCCACCAGCCGGTTTACAAGTGGATTTCATCCAACGGTTTTTCATCAGCATTACAACCTTGTTTAACGAAAGTTCTCTCACAATTTCAGGAATTTTCGATTATCCAGCTCCCAATCATTCCGCGCGCTATTTCACTGATTCCTTTGGAAAGCGGCATCAGCATAAATGCTCCTTAGCTCTTATCAGATCAGTAACGGGGTGCGGGCACCTGTAACTTGCGATCTTTTGAATCTATTTCTGTTCAGAAACATCTCGGAACTTTTTAGATTCGGAATCATTCGTAAGATTTTGTATTTATTCTACATATGCATTAAATCGATTCGACCTGTGCCCTCGCAAATCTTTTTCTATCAATATTTAAACTCATTATCAAACAAAACCATAATCCATCATGAAAAAGCAAAACAACGGATTTAAAATAGGTTGCATCGTTCTGTTTCTTGGACTTACAATCTATTACCTGTTCCCCACTCTGCAGTGGAATCTGGAACAGCGCCATATGGCAAGCATGACTGAATCTGAACGAATTCAGTACGAAAATGAAAACCTGGCAAAACTTCAGAGCTTGCGCGAACGCTCGCTCTCACTTGGACTCGACCTTCAGGGCGGTATGTATGTGACGCTCGAAGTGGGAACACCGCAGCTCATTCTTGAATTGGCCGGAGATTTTGCCGACGATTATCTTGAGGATGTGATCCGTACAGCTGCCGACATATCATTTGAACAAAACACCAATTTTGTCGATGAATTTGTTGATGAATTTGAACGCCGGGACCCGGATGCCATGCTGAGCCGGTACTACCGGTCTGATGCGGCAAATATTACCCGCAGATCCACAAATTCTGAAATTGCATCTTATCTGCGTGAGCAACAAACAGCTGCAGTAGAACGTGCTATTGAAATTATACGGTCGCGTGTTGACCGATTCGGTGTAACCGAACCAGGAATTTTGCAGCAGGGAAACAACAGAATTGTTGTGGAACTTCCCGGCGTGGATGACGAAGAACGGGTGCGAGATCTTCTGCGTGGAACGGCAAGGCTTGAATTCCGGCTAACACCTGAAACAGATGAAATAAATAATGTAAAGCAGCAATTTACCAACTACTTCAGCCAGCTCGAAGAAGAAGCTGACTCACTGAATGAAAACGGTGAAACAAAAAATCTGCTTGAAATTTTTGATCTTAGAGGCCCGACCCAATATTCATTCGGATATGCCGCCGCGAGAGATACAGCTGAAGTAAACCGAATACTGCAGCAGGAAGAGGTTCAGAGCCTCATTCCCGGCAATATGTCCCTCCTCTGGAGTGCCAATTCATTCGCGCAAGACAACGGTTTCGAACTTTATGAAAAAATTGCCGTGCGCAGCCAGATCGAGCTGACCGGAGACGTGATCTCGGAAGCCCGGGTAGCTTTTGATCCGAACACCAATGCTCCCGAAGTATCGATGACCATGGACTCCGACGGCGGCAGAAGATGGGCAAGAATTACCGGAGCAAATATTGGCCGTCCGGTAGCCATTGTGTTGGACCAACGTGTGTATTCCTATCCCACCGTTCGCTCACAAATTAACAACGGTCGTTCCTCTATATCGGGTATCGGCGGTGTGCGAGAGGCCGAAGACCTTGTGAACATTTTGATGTCGGGTGCACTTCCTGCCCCACTTGAAATTATTGAAGAACGAACCGTGGGTGCCTCACTCGGTGAAGCCTCCATCCGTGCGGGACTCTATTCGGTGATGTTCGGACTGGGCGTAGTGGCCATCTTTATGATCGTTTATTACCGTACCGGCGGGGGAATCGCTGATATTGCCCTGATGCTCAACATCATTTTTATTCTCGGAATTCTGGCCGGTTTCCAGGCCACACTTACGCTGCCCGGAATTGCCGGTATTGTACTGACCATCGGTATGGCGGTTGATGCCAACGTGCTGATATTTGACCGGATCAGGGAAGAACTGCGGGGAGGTAAAACCTTACGCGCCGCAATCGACAACGGTTATGCTAACGCCATGAGTGCGATTATTGACGCCAACGTAACCACATTCTTCGTAGCAGTGATTCTTTACAGCTTCGGAGTTGGCCCGATTAAAGGCTTTGCCGTAACACTCATGGCAGGTATTGTAGCCTCACTGTTCAGTGCCATCGTAATCACACGGGTTATTGTTGACTACCTTACGCGAGAGAAAACATCCGTTGTCAGCTTCGGTTAATCCCGGTTCAATAATCAAGAATTTTAAACAAATAGGTATTTTATTATGAGATGGTTTGAAACACCCAATTTTGATTTTATCAAAGCACATAACATTGCTTACTTCTTTTCAGGTGGGCTGATTGTTATTTCTCTTGTTGCCATTTTTACAATGGGACTCAACTACGGAATTGACTTCCGGGGCGGGCAAGAGTTCGTCTTTGAATTTGACCGGCCGGTTGATGTGGTTGAACTCCGGTCTGAACTCCAGGAACCCCTGGGAACTGTACCCGAAATTAAACTTTTCGGATCTGACCGGGAAATTTTGCTTCGAATCGACACGGAAGAAGATATCACCCAGACACGACAGACACTACTGGCCAATTTTGAAAACATCTATCCGGGAAGTACCGTCACGGTTCAAAAAACCGATCTGGTGGGACCCCGGTTTGCAGAAGATTTAAGAAGAGGTGCATTTTACTCTATAATCTTCGCCCTGGCCGTTGTGTTTATCTACATTTTCATCCGGTTTAAAGGATGGTATTTCTCAGCCGGTGCAATTGCTGCACTTGCCCACGATGTATTGATCGTGCTCGGTATCTTCACCATAATGGGAGAATTGGCTCCGTTTGATGTAAGTATCGATCAGGCCATTATCGCGGCATTCCTTACCATTGTGGGTTATTCCCTAAACGATACAGTGGTTGTGTTTGACCGTATCCGGGAAAATTCCATCATTTATAAAACGATGAATTTTACCGATATGATTAATAAAAGTCTGAACGATACACTGAGCCGGACAGTAGTAACTTCGGTTACCACCTTGTTTGTGGTGAGTGTGCTGTTTATCTTTGGTGGAGAAGTACTAAAAGGCTTTGCGTTTGCTCTTGTACTCGGAGTAATTTTAGGTACTTATAGTTCGCTTTTTGTTGCCAGTGCACTTGTTGTGGAGCTTCAGAAACGAGCGATGAAAGCAAAACCATAACAAACAGATTTCACTTTTAAACGGTTTCTACTATGAGTTTTAATGTTTCCGAACGCTATAACTGTGTTATCATCGAATTTAAAGGAAATGTGATGGGCGGCCCCGACGCGGTAAGCCTGAACGAGAAGCTCCACGAACTGATTGAGCAGGAGAAAACCAACATTGTTGCAGATCTCAGCAAGGTTAAATTCATGAACTCCTCCGGGCTGGGCATGCTGATTGGTGCACTCACAACCATGCGAAAAGCAGGCGGTGATCTTCGGATTGCCAACGCAACCGATAAAATCGAAAGCTTGCTCATTATCACAAAACTTATTACCGTATTTAAACACTTCAAATCTTTGGATGAAGCGATTGAATCATTTGATGAGAAGTAATACTGCCTCATGACAGTTATTAAAGATTAATTCATGGAGGTGTTTGCGCACCTCCTTTTTTTTGGAAAAATATGCCAGTACGAATTGTTATCGGCGCCCAGTGGGGCGACGAAGGAAAAGGAAAAGTTGTTGATATACTCAGTAAAGACGCTGATTACGTAGTTCGATATCAGGGGGGAGCCAATGCCGGTCACACTCTTAAATTTGATGACACTACCATTGTGTTGCATCTCATTCCCTCCGGTATGTTCAACGGCAATTCAAAATGTGTAATCGGAAATGGCGTTGTAATCGACCCGATTTCGCTCGTAGATGAACTTGAAGAGGTAAAAAGTCTCGGTGTGAATCTTGAAAACCGGCTGTTTATCAGCAGTGCCGCTCATGTGATACTTCCATACCACAAAGTGCTGGACAAGGTGAAAGAGAAAAGCCGCGGCAGTGATGCCATTGGTACCACCGGCAGGGGTATCGGGCCGGCTTATGTGAGCAAGGTTTCCAGGGTTGGCATTCGCATGTGCGATCTGCTGCAGAAAAACCTGCTTGAAGAAAAAATCACAAAAAACCTGAACGACATTAACGAAGCACTCGTCAATGTTTATGGTGTAGAACCCATTGATGCCGGCAGCATGATGGCCGAACTGGAACCTGCAATCGATATTGTGAAGCCCTACATCAGCAATACAACCAAAATTATGCACGAAGCCCTTCAAAAGGGCGAGTCTGTACTACTTGAGGGGGCTCAGGGCAGCCTGCTGGATGTAGATCACGGCACCTATCCCTACGTAACTTCCTCTTCACCAACCGCCGGAGGAGCCTGTACAGGAACCGGAATTCCGCCAATGGCCATCACCCATGCCATGGGTATCACCAAAGCGTACTGCACGCGTGTGGGCAACGGGCCATTCCCCACGGAACTGCATGATGAAGATGGAGAAAAACTCAGAAAAAACGGACAGGAATTTGGTGCCACCACCGGCCGGCCCAGACGTTGCGGCTGGCTTGACCTGGTAGCACTGAACTATGCCATTCGTCTCAGCGGTATGAATGAACTCACACTCACCAAACTCGATGTACTGGATGATTTTGATGAAATTAAAATCTGCACCGGCTACGAGCTCGACGGCAAAACAACGGATGTTTTCCCTATTGAAACCGAAAAAGTAAGCCGGGTTAAACCCGTTTACAAAACATTTGAGGGATGGAAAACCTCAACTCAAAATATCTCTTCATTTGATGACCTTCCTGTTAAAACACAGGAATACATTCGCTTTATCGAAGAATTTACCGGAGTTACTTTCAACATCATCTCCACCGGGCCCAAACGAGACGAAACGATCATCCGGTAACTTTGTGTGATGAGCCGGACCGATCGATTTACAATTACTTATCAAATTTCGGCTGAATCGGGAGGTTTGGCCGAAAAAATTGCAGATCGTATCCGGGTAGAACAGACCGTAGAGATGCCGCCGGACACCGTTCCTGAACAGGCGGCATCCTCATTTGCAGAAATACTCTCTCTTCAAAAACAAGAAGAGGGAATCTGGAATGCCAGCATTTCATTCCCATTTTCAAATGTCGGGGACGACATTACACAATTTCTGAATGTACTTTATGGCAACATTTCGCTCCTCGAAGGCATCAAAATTCTGGATGTTGATGACTCGCTTTTCAAAAAACTCTTTTCAGGCCCGGTTTATGGTATTGATGGATTGAGGAAATCCCTGAACGCTTATGATCGACCGCTCAGTTGTACAGCTTTAAAACCAATCGGATTGACCACTTCCGATCTTGCCGGACTTGCGTACCAATTTGCCCGGGGAGGGATTGATATCATCAAAGATGATCATGGGCTGGCCGATCAGATTACTGCTCCTTTCAAAGAAAGAGTCATTTCCTGTGTTCGTGCCGTGCGAAAAGGAGAACAAATTTCTGGTAAAAAAACTCTCTATTTTCCCAATATCACCACATCTCCCACAAAAGTTTTGGATCGCTTCCGTCAGGCCGCTGCTCTGGGTGCCGATGGTGTTCTGATTGCACCACAGCTAACAGGCCTTGAAGCCGTTCGTGACATTACTGATGAAAAATGCCTGCCTGTTATGGCTCATCCCGCTTTTTCAGGCAGCTACATTATGCATCAGAATTATGGGATTTCGGCCGGGCTCTATTTTGGTAAATTATGGCGAGCTCTTGGCGCAGATGCAATCATCTTTCCAAATGCATCCGGCCGTTTTGGGTTTACGCATGAGATCTGTCTTCGGATGCATCAGCAGATGACAAAGCCATTTTGTAATTTCAGAAAAAGTTTTCCGACACCGGCCGGAGGCATTCACCTGAAAACCGTACCGTCCATGAAGGAACTTTACGGAAACGATACACTTTTTTTAATTGGCGGCAATCTATATCAGCAGAAAGAAGGAATTGAAGCGGCATCCAAACAATTTCAACAAACTCTGGAGAATTCCAATGAGCAGATCTAAAGTCATAAAAGCCGGTCACTACAACTGGCAGGGTGTGGAAAAAAAGGAGTATAAAACCGACACCCGGAATTTTAAAAATGTGCACCGCTTTACTCTTCTTGGAGATGATGTTCCTGAACTAAACTTTCAAACCCGTTATTTTGAAGTTCAGCCCGGCGGCTATTCATCACTCGAACACCATCGTCATCCTCACAGTGTGATCGTTATCCGTGGATCGGGCACAATTATTCTTGATGATGAATTGCATGAACTCTCACTACACGATGTAGTGTATATCGCTCCGGAAGCAATTCATCAGTTTCAGGCAGACAAGGATGAGCCTCTTGGGTTTCTCTGCATTGTGGACAGATACCGCGACCGGCCGATTATCCCGGATGATGAAACAATCCGCCGAAATATTACAGACCAAAAAGTTTTTGAGAAAATTAAAAAATAGTGTTGAAAAGGAACTGCTAAAGGCTTTATATTTGATATTCTTGACTAAGCGGGAATAGCTCAGTGGTAGAGCACCACCTTGCCAAGGTGGGGGTCGGGGGTTCGAATCCCCTTTCCCGCTCTCAATTCAATCAAGCTCAAAGTTAACGCTTTGGGCTTTTTTTTTTGATTCAATATCCCGTTCTGAAATTCATTTTGATCAATGATATTCTATACTTATGTCCTTTTCAGTTCAAAAAAAGGACGTTTTTATACAGGCTATACTGAAAATACACCTAACGAGAGGCTGGATCAGCACAATAACGGTATGTCTCCATCAACCAGGTCCGGTGTACCCTGGAAACTGGTTTTTTATAAATCATTCAAAACAAAATCAGAGGCGATCAAATTTAAAAAATTTATTAAAAGACAGAAGAGCAGCAAATTTATAAAAACCCTGATAAAATCTGTAGATAATGAATTACGGGAATAACTCAGTGGAAGAGTCCCGAGCCTCGGGACCAAGGTGGGGGTCGGGGGTTCGAATCCCCTTTCCCGCTCTCAATTCAATCAAGCTCAAAGTTAACGCTTTGGGCTTTTTTTGTTTCTGGATTAAAGCAGATCCTCACCTTGGCAAGGTAAGGGTTGATCTTTAAAAATTGGAGTTAACTCCTTAAAACTTTTTTGTCATAATCTTCGAGT
>SKYV01000083.1 GCA_007127745.1 Balneolaceae bacterium | reverse complement strand
GATGAGTAGATCAACTGCACAATACGGGTGTATTTATCAAACTCAATTTTGTCAACGGTGTCGGAAGGCTGATGGTAATCGTCGTGAACTCCGGTGAAAAAGAAGACAAACGGCACACTCAGCCGTCCGAAATTCCAGTGGTCACTTCTCCGGTAAAATTGATTGGGATCGTTCAGGTCGTTGTATCGCCGGTCGAGGGTCATGCTCACGCTCTTTTTGTTGGCGGCAACCACCAGGCTGTCGAGCCCGGATGAAATAATCTCACCGCCGATCAGATACACATAATCGGTTTCACTGCGCTCAATACTTTCCGGATCGCTGCGGCCAATCATATCGGCATTAAAACTGGCCACTGTGTTTTCGATGGGAATGACCGGATGATCAGAATAGTAGCGGGAACCTAAAAGCCCGATCTCTTCTGCAGACACATGCAAAAACAGAATGCTTCTTTTGGGTTTGTAACCCTGTTGATGTGCCCGGTTAAATGCATCGGCAATAGCCATCAGGCCAACCGTTCCGCTGCCGTTGTCGTCCGCTCCGTTGTAAATCATATCGCCGGTTTCGTCGGGCGGACCAATGCCAATGTGATCGTAATGCGCCATCAGTACAAGTACTTCATCTTTTAGATCCGGATCAGCTCCCTCCAGGTAGGCCAGTACATTTTCCGTTTCGATGGTGCTTCGGCCGTTGTATGGAGTATACTCCAGCATGGCCGAGATTCGTGTAGCCCGGAAATCCCGGATATTGGCTATCAGAGAGTCGCGTTTTGAAGAGATTTCTTCCGGATTTTCGAGCCCAAGCAAGGTTGCGGCCATAGAAGGACTGATATGCTTCACTCCCACGGGAAGCTGCGAAGATCTTAATCCGTTATTCAGATAGGCAAGGCTCATATCGGTGGGATTTGACACCAGTTTTGCATTCATAGATGCCAGTTCTTCAAATTCCTCTTGCGGATGATCAGAGATCAGCAAAATCCCGTTTGCATTGTAATTTCTCAGAATAGTGCCCAACCGGAGGTTGCCATTAATTTGCGGGCTGATCAGCGTATCGCCATCCACCACGTAGGGAATATCTTCAAAAATCATCACCCAGGAACTTTCAAGGTCATCTCCTTCCAGATGATGCACACCACGGGCGGCATCATTCACGCCAAATCCGCCAAACACAATTTCACCTGAAATGGGAACCGATCCGCCGAACAGCCTGTAATATTCACCGTGAGATTCGGGTGATTCTACGGTGTGATTTACCAAAACTGTGTCCGTCTCTGTGATTTGATATGTCCGGTAAACAAGGCTGTCGGTTACTGTGGCATTCAGGTCGAAATGCTGAAAGTACGTACCGTTGTCTCCCTTTGGTGTGAATCCGAGTTCCTGATAAAATCCGGCAATATACTCGGCTGCAATTTTTTGACCGCGCATTCCGGTATCGCGCCCTTTAAGCGAATCGTGTGCAATCACTTCAAGGTGCTGCTGCAGGAAATCGGTTTCTATCTGTTCACTAAAATGCAGCAGATTTTCGGTTGACGTGCTGTAGGTGATGGTTTCTGTGGCTGCACAGCCGGTAAAAAAGAAAAAGATGAGAACAAAAATTCTGTTCATGATTCAATATCTGCATTATGGGTTGAGCCGATGATTTCATCCACCGGTTTCAGGTCGATGAAAAATTGGGTGGGATCGTCGTTTTCGATAAAAAGATTGATCTGTTGTTCTTTCAGCATTTCGAGCACCGCCAAAAATGTAACAACCACAGCGGCCCGGGTTCCGAGTTCTTTGCAAATGAGGGTGAATGCCGTTCGGCCATTTTCCTGCAATTTCTTGAGAATGTATTCTGTCTGTTCTTCGACGGTGATGTTTACTTTTTCTACCTTGTGATAGCTGTGCTGCCGCTGCATATCGTCCAGCACTTTGCGGAATGCACCCATCAGATCGAAAAGGGTTACATCTTTCAGCGCTTCGCCGGAGGCTTGTTTCTTCACTTCATCGGCTTCCGGATATCCCCTGAAATATTTTTGGCGTGTCTCATCATCCAATATGGCCAGCTTTTCCGACATCTCTTTATAACGCTTGTACTCCAGCAGTTTTTGAACCAGTTCGTACCGGGGATCATCCTCATCCAGTTCTCCATCCTCATCACCCTCAAATGGCAGCATCATTTTAGCTTTAATCGACATCAGCAGGCTGGCCATGTATATAAATTCACTGGCAATGTCGAGATCCAGCTCTTCCATCAGCCGAATATAGGCCAGAAACTCCTCGGTGATGTGCGAAATAGGAATATCGTAGATATTGAGTTCATCCCTCTTGATGAAGAAGAGAAGCAGATCGAGCGGGCCTTCGAAATTTTTTAACTGAACTCTGTACATGATGTTTTGAAATTATTGTAAATATCGCAATTAACACTCATAAAAGCGAAATGATATTGCATGCGGACTCCTCAAATATTTTTCTTGATTAGGTCGAAAAAGTTGTGTTGATTGCTTGTATATACACGTAAAATTTAATCTGCCAGCCATGCACTTAGCCGCCAACTCCTTCAGCCGTGAAATCAGCCAGCATTTTGATGCATATTTCCAACAGTATAAACTTGCAACATCGTATGTGGAACTTTTACTCTTGTTGCATGAGCATGAAAAGCTCTCTCAGAAAGAGATTGCCGAACAGATGAACCTGGCACCGTCAACCATCACCCGGTTTATAAAAAAACTTGAGAAAAAAGGGTTGACCGGCAAAGAAAAAGATGGCAGATCAGTCCTGATTGTTCTCAGCAAAAAAGGCAGGCAGACCGTACCCGAACTATCAAAAGCTTATAACCGGGCAAAAACGGATCTTGAAAAAAAAATTGGCGAAAAATTTGTGCATACCACCGGGCAGCTTTTGGAACACGGGGTGGCTGTCATCAAAGAAGATTAAACGTTGCCATTCCACAAAGAGGGGCTCACGATTTCCAGGCTGTTGCCTGCCGGATCTCTGAAATAAAGAGAAACAGCCTCGTTTGGCCAGGTAACTTCAGATTCAATTTGAATGCCGTTGTTTACCAGCAATTCCTTCCAGACATCAATATTTTCTCCATCTACCGAAAAAGCGATATGTCCGGCTCCGGATGTTCCGTGCAGAGGAATCGGGTTGCCGTCAATATCTGTTTGCTCGTTGGCGGTATGTACAGGATTAAAAAGCAGAAGCATGTTCCGGCTGCACCGGTAAAAAATGTGGCGCCCCTCTTCCCTGGCCACCAGCTTCAGTCCCGGGAGCTTTGAATAAAAAGCCTCTGCAGCATCCAGATCATCGACGTAGAGGCAGGTTTCAAGAACTCCTCGTAATTTTATTTCCAATTCTTGAGTCATTAAATCTTGCTGATTTTGAACGTTCATGTATTTTGCAAAGTTATCAAAATATCCTGACTCTAACAGGCGAACTCATTATAAACCCCAAATCGAAAATTATCTGATGAAATCCTTGTACTCTGTTTTTTTAATCATTTTTACTATGCTTTTCGCATCCTGCAAAGCACCTGAAGGCCCGGTACCCCTGAGTGGTGATGTGCCCGAGGCCGAAGGCTGGGATGTGGAATTAATTGTCGACGGGCTTGAACACCCGTGGTCGATGGTTTGGCTGCCCGGCGGTGAGATGCTGATTACCGAGCGTCCCGGCAGGCTTCGGATTGTCAGAGACGGAACTTTAGATCCTGAACCCATCCGGGGGCTTCCGCAAATTTATGCAGACGGACAGGGCGGCCTGCTGGATATCTCACTTCATCCCGATTTTGAACAAAACTCTCTTCTCTATTTTACGTTTGCACTGGGCACAGAGGATGAAAATCAAACAGCTGTTGCCAGAGGTGTTTTTGAAGAATATGTGCTATCGGATGTGGAAATACTTTTTCGTGCCAAACCTGTGAAGAGCGACAATCAACATTTTGGGTCCAGAATGGCATGGCTGCCGGATGGAACATTTTTGGTAACGGTAGGCGATGGCGGGAACCGTCCGCAGTCAATCGATGGAATTTTGAGCCGCGAATATGCACAAAAAATGGATGCGCATCTTGGCAAGGTTCTCCGGTTTGAAGATGACGGAACGGCTCCTGCAGATAACCCTTTCGTTGATGATGAATCGGCACTGCCGGAAATCTGGACGTTTGGCCACAGAAACAATCAGGGTTTGGCTGTGGATGATGAAACCGGCCGGGTATGGACAAATGAACACGGCTCACGAGGCGGTGATGAACTGAATCTGCTTGAAGCCGGCAAAAACTACGGATGGCCTGAAGTAACTTACAGCAGGGAATATTTTGGCCCGCGCATTTCGGATGAAACTTCACGGCCGGGCATGGAAGATCCCAAAGTGGTGTGGACTCCAGCACAGGCGCCAAGCGGGCTGGCTGTGTACACCGGGGATATTTTTCCGGAATGGCAGGGAGATCTTTTCAGTGGTGGATTGCGGGGTGAACAGATACGGCGGATTGTGCTGGATGGGGATTCGGTTGTGAATGAAGAAGCTCTGACCATCGGGCACAGAGTTCGGGATGTGCGTCAGGGGCCGGACGGTTATCTCTATCTTCTTACCGATGAAGAAAACGGCAAACTTCTGAGGATTATACCGGGTGATTGAAATTACTTCATCGGATTAACAGATCCATTAAAAACAATCTGAAAAAAAAATAGTTTTACCAGTTCTCTGTTTAATTCATAGACATTCCGCTGATCGTATTTCCAAAAAAGAGAGCGTTGGCAAAGAGTTTGTTGTTTCCGTACCAGAATGCCCGAAAGTTGGGGTTGTCCACAAAACTGATGATTCGTCCGCTGCCAAAACTGCTGACAATGATTGACGGCACACCGGCCACATCATTCAAATTGTAATCAGAGATATAGCCGCTTGCAAGCGGGTCTTCTTCAACCACGGATAGCGGTGCGGCTATATGGTTTTCAGGCTGCTCCAGAAACAGCATGCTGTTTTTAAAAATATGCATCTGGTTTCGGGTAAATCCGTAACCCAGCGGGTGGGTAATATCCAGCTCTCCGTTGAAAATGGAACCGCCGATAACGTGAGCTCCCCTGGCTGAACGCAGATCGGCATAGGTGGTTGCCTCATCGATCGGGAGCGGTTCTCGTTCTTTTCGGGACAGGTTCAGCAGATCATTACGATTTGCCCAGTTTATGGCACTTCTTTGCAGGATCAAGGTACCGCCGTTTTGCAGCCATTGTTTCAATTTTTCAATATCGGCCTCCGAAAGATCGTTGTAATTGCCGTTTACCATAATGAGTGTGTTGTAGCGCGATAAATCAACTCTGCCAAGCCGGTGCTTGTCGAGAATGGTGAGCGGCATTTGATAACGCTGATCGAGCTGATACCAGATTTCACCCACTTCAAGATTGCTGATGCCCGGCCCGCCAAGAATCGCAATGCTCGGTTTTCTGAGGTTGTTCATGCTGGGGCTGCCCAGGTCAATGCCTGCCTGCGATAGCCCGCGGTTCATGGCATAAATATCCACACCGTCTTTTTCTGCTGCCTGTTCAAGTGTCTCATAAATTTTTTCTTCTTCCACATCCTGAGTGCCAAGTGCAACCAGAATGGTGCCGTAACCAAACTCTTTGGGGCCATCGGCAGTGTTTGCGGTAAAAGGCTGAGAGGCCATTTTTGTGCGAACTCCGAGATCCTGTAACCTGTACAATGTTCGCGGCGAGTAATACTCATTCCATTCAAAAACATAGGCATATTGGCTGCGGCCGCCGATGATATTTCCCTCCTGTATCTCCGGGTTTACGATTGGCTCACCCAGCAATTCCTGCCCGAACTGACTGCGATCCAATTCTGCAAATGGCATATTGAAGGCAAAAGGAAGTGTCCAGGTTGAAACATCATAAAAAAGGCTGTCCGGAAATTCCGTGCGCGTTTCAAACATCGCTTCAACAAACTTGTACTCGGCCTGCTTTGTGGGAATAACAATCGCCCGGCCCTGCTTAAATTCGTTGCCGCCTGCCTCCAGGTCCTGTGCAAGTTCGTACATCTCCACATTGTGATGGCTCAGTAAGTCTGCCAGGTGATATGTTTTGCCGCGGTCGTCAGCATCGCCCACAACAATGGCCCTGGTGGCCAGTCCGGCAGCTTCATCGTGCACATCAGCGTAGAAAGATCTTCGGTACTCATGCAGATCGGTGCGCAGGGCAACGGAGGCATCCACGGTGGAGAGCGATGTTAAAAACTGGTGCCTGATTGTGGTGGGAAATTCAAGCACCCCGTGGATACTCTCTTGTGCATGGCCACGTGAACTGGCCTGCTCAAATAAAATGCCAACAGTTCCGAAAATATCGGGATAGGTGGAACCTTTGCCGTAGTAGAAATCATCAAACCGCTCTTTTGTATAGTATAAAACCTGTTCCTCGCCGAGGATATCGGCATGAAATTCAGCAATGGCAGCCGTCAAATCCTGGTTAATTTGCGGTGTTAGCGGATGAGTTCTGGAAGGCACGCCGGGCTGGAAAAAATAGGTGGCGTTGGTGCCCATTTCGTGATGGTCGGTCAG
>SKYV01000227.1 GCA_007127745.1 Balneolaceae bacterium | reverse complement strand
GGCTCCAAACTTTTTGACATGGTTGGCCGGGTAAATGATCAGGGAATTGTGGCAGCTGTGAGCCAGGCAGAATACACAGAATTTGAAGATTGGCTGGAAACTGTACAGCCCGACGCCGATACTGCTATTTTACTACTGGATGAAATTGAAGATCCCCACAATTTCGGGGCAATTCTGCGAACAGCTGCCGCAGCAGGAATCAGTGCAGTTATCGTGGCCAAACACCGTCAGGCTCCGGTAAATGCTACCGTTTTTAAAACCAGTGCCGGCACAGCAGGCCGTATTCCGATTGTACGGGCCGTAAACCTGAATCAGGCCATCCTTACCCTCAAAGAAAACAGCTTCTGGATAGCCGGCCTCGATATGGATGGAGATCTGCTCTGGGATCAGAATTTTGATATGCCGATGGCTTTTGTCATTGGAAATGAAGGCCGCGGTCTTCGAAAAAAAACTTCTGAACATTGCGATTTTCTTCTCTCCATTCCCATGCAAAACCGAGTTGAATCGCTGAATGCCTCGGTGAGTGCGGCCCTGGTTTGTTACGAGTGGCGAAGGCAAAGATCACCCAAATAAGATTGCATAAGGCCTTGAGCCGGTTGACTAAAACCCTTTCCCCCATAGGCACAAGCGAGACGCTTGCTCCAGTACAAAGTCACTTTCGAACAGAAATACCCTTTTTCCCTGCCTAATCATACAAAAGGTAAGGTTGCCGCTGTTCAAGATATTCATCCAGATTGAACTCGAGGTCGGCGGCTTGAATTTCCCCGCGAATCAAACGGTCGATTTCGCGGGTACCGGCCAACAGATACCGGAATGAACGAAGTTCATATTGACCCGTTGCCTGCATCAGAACTGAAAATATTTCAAGCCCGGCCAGTACGGGATCAAAATCGTAATTTTGGGCAGATAGCAGAATTCCGTGGCACCTCTCCCCCTGATGTTTGGGCGAAGGAGCTACTCCTGGAATGGAAATGGGGGTGAACTCAATCGGCTCTACATTGATGCCCGGTGAAATATTTTGCAGACGCTGCAGGCTCTCATCAGTAAGATTTGTAGTTGGATCTCCCAGTGTCAGAAACGGATCAATGGTTCCCCGCCCTTCCGAAAGCGTGGTTCCTTCAAAAAAAACCGTTCCCGAATAAAAATAGGCGTGCTCGAATGTAGGCAGGTTGGGTGATGGAGGAATCCAGCGAAGCCTGGTCTCAGGCCACTTCATATCCCGTTCCCAGCCTTCCATCGCTACAACATGCAGCTGCGGCTCGGTTTCAAAATCCATCCAGTTTTCTCCGGCAATCATCCGGGCCATTTCGCCCATCGTAAGGCCATGGGCAATGGGAATCGGGTACGGCCCCACAAACGACTGAAATTCGTCTTCCATCATCCAGCCGCTCACATAATTCCCGCCCAATGGATTGGGACGGTCGAGAACCCACACGGGCACGCCCGAATTGGCTGCTGCTTCAAGCACCAGGCCAAGTGTGGCAATATATGTGTAGAACCGGGCCCCAACATCCTGCATATCAAAAATCAGCACATCCACATTCTCCAGCATTTCCGGAGTTGGCTGGCGGGTATCCCCGTAAAGTGAAAAAACAGGAAGTCCCGACTCCTGGTCAATTCCGTCCTCAATCTGTTCACCCGCACCGGCCTCGCCCCGGAATCCGTGTTCAGGGGCAAACAGTGCTGTGATGTTCACATCGAGTGCAAGAAGTGTATCCAGCATGTGTGTTCTCCCGATTCGTGCGGTGGGATTCATCACCAGGCCCACTCTGCTGCCGGAAAGTTCGTCGAGATACCGGTCAATCAGGATTTCTGCTCCAAGCACAACACGCTCTTCGGGCTCCTCAACCTCGGGTGACGGCTGTTCGCAGGAAAGAATAGTAATAAGTGAAAATGCGAGATAGAATAAGAGGGTGTATTTCAGCATAAGGTCAGATCAGTGAATTCCATTTCATAAATATACGCAACTGATGATCGGGAATTCCAGGTGAATTTAAAGTATGCCGCTGTACAAAATAGGCGTCATCCCGTACTCGAGGTGGGATCTCCTCTCTTTAACAAAAGCAGGAGATGCCGGATCGGGGCCCGGCAAGAAGATGTTTATGATAAATAATGAATTTGAGCGCCCTTTTTAGAAAAGTCTATGGAATGTACGTTGAATAAGCAGTTGCATCAATCCCAAAAAGTATCACATAAAAGAAATTTTCTTTTTGCAAAATTGGTGAGGAACGGGCAGGCACAACTATCTAAATCTTCGCAGAGTAAACTGCCCATTGTACGCCGGACAGCCTGTCCGGTCTGGAAAGATTTTGAGTGGATTTTATACGTCAAAAATTGGACCTCTCAGTATTAAAGGCCAGCCAGGAATTGTTTCGTTTGAATAGTTGGTAAGGTACGGGCAAGCTGCCCGTTATACATATTCCGGCCCGTCTGACCGAAAGAATCGGCCGGACGGTGTATCGGAATTAATTATGCCTTGTTGGCTACCACTTCAGATTCAGCAAAGAAGTAAGCCGCCTCAATTTTCCCGTTTTCTACAGAGTCAGCTCCATGGATGATGTTTTCACCCAAACTGTCGGCAAAATCTTTACGGATGGTACCTTCATCGGCTTCAGCCGGATTGGTTGCACCAATCAGTTTACGGAAATCTTCGACCGCATTCTCTTTTTCAAGAATCATTGGCACACAGGGACCGCTGCTCATAAAATCGGTCAGTTCATCAAAGAAAGGCCTTTCCCGGTGTACGGCGTAAAATCCGCCGGCTGTGTCTTTGGTCAGGCGGGTCATTTTCATTGCCACAATTCTGAAGCCTGCTTCCTGGATTCGGCGGGTTACCTCTCCGATAAGATTTTTTCTTACACAATCGGGCTTTAAAATAGTTAGAGTTCGTTCTACTCCCATAAGTTTTATTAATTGGTTAATCGTTATCAGTTATAAATTTTATACTTTTAAAGATACACCGATTCTCAGAAAATGACGAAATGCTTTTCAAATGAAACAGCAAAAATAGTACAGACGCACAAACCCTGAATTTTGAACCCATAATTCTGCACTATGCAAAAAACACATCCAAGTATTGCATCACACACAACCAAAATGGCCGATAAAAAACGTATCGGTCTGGTGGCTCACGATTATCGCAAGCGCGATCTGCTCGACTGGGCTGAGTACAACAAAGATATCCTCAAAGAACACGAACTTTTCGGTACCGGTACTACGGGTGGACTCATCGCCGAGCAACTCGGCCTTCCTGTTCACCGATTTATGAGCGGTCCGCTTGGTGGTGACCAACAGCTTGGAGCGGCCATTGCCGAAGGAAAGCTGGATATCCTGATATTCTTTTGGGATCCCCTGCAAGCACAGCCACACGATGTGGATGTGAAAGCGTTACTGCGAATTGCCATTGTATATAACATACCGCTTGCCTGTAGCCGGTCGTCTGCAGATTTTCTGATCAGCTCCAACCTTCTTCACGAATCGTACGAGCGTTACCAGGTGGACTACGGAGCAAGGCTCAAAAGTTTAAGTATAGAAGAAGATTAAACGGCAGAACATGCACCGAATGGTTCAGAATCTTTTTCCGTTTACGTTTTAAAATCAAACTCAGGAACTTCTGTTTATGAACCGCCTTGCAAACGAAAAAAGCCCTTATCTCCTTCAACATGCCGAAAATCCTGTAGATTGGTTCCCCTGGGATGATGAAGCCTTTGAAATGGCGAAACGGGAAGACAAACCCGTGTTTCTCTCCATCGGTTATGCCACCTGCCACTGGTGCCACGTGATGGAACACGAGAGTTTTGAAGATGAGGAAATAGCCCGGCGGATGAACGAAACGTTTGTCAGTATTAAAGTTGATCGCGAGGAACGGCCGGATATTGATCACACGTACATGACGGTCTGCCAGATGCTTACGGGTCAAGGCGGATGGCCTCTCACCATTGTGATGACACCCGATAAAGAACCGTTTTATGCAGCCACCTATCTGCCCAAACACTCCCGGCCGAACCGGATCGGGATGATGGAGTTTGTGCCCGCCATTAAAAATGCCTGGGAGAACGACCGGCAAAATATTATGAAGTCGGTGGAGCGCATCAAAGAGGGATTTTCGAAAACTCTGGAGCTTGGCAGAGGCGAGGGTACGCTGCCGGAAGACATCACACAAAAAGCACGAAATTTGCTGCAAGATCGGTTTGATGATGCCGAAGGCGGATTTGGCTCTGCACCAAAATTTCCATCCCCGCACAACCTGCTTTTTTTAATGAACCGGTACCGTGCAGATGACAATCCGAAAGACCTGGAAATGGTACGGCTCACACTCAAAAAAATGAGGCTTGGCGGTCTTTGGGATCATGTGGGATTTGGATTTCACCGTTATTCCACCGATCAACACTGGCTGCTGCCCCACTTCGAAAAAATGTTGTACGATCAGGCTACACTTTTGATGGCGTATTCCGAAGCATGGCAGCTTACCGGCGAACCATTTTTCAGGCAAACCGCTCTCGAAATTGTTGACTACCTTGATGAGTGCCTCACCTCACCAGAGGGTGCATTCTACTCTGCCGAAGATGCCGACAGCGAAGGTGAGGAGGGCAAATTTTATGTATGGGAGACAAATGAAATCCATAAAATTCTGAACGAAGGGGAAGCCGCCCTTTTTCTTGATCTGTTCGGGCTTGAAGACGATGGAAATTTTCTTGATGAAGCCACCCATCAAAAAACGGGGAAAAACATTCCACACCTGAAAAAAAAGGTTTCTGATGATCTAAAAGAGCAGGTGAAAGGTATTTTATCAAAACTGAAAAATGAGCGAGATAAGCGCGTTCGCCCACTGCTTGATGACAAAATTCTGACCGATTGGAACGGCCTGATGATCGCTGCACTGGCCAAGGCAGGAGTAATTCTGGAGGAACCCGGCTTTATTGAACGGGCAGAAAAAGCCTGGAGTGTGATTGAACGACATTGCCTGAACAACGAACAGCTTCTGCACCGGCTTAAAGAGAGAGAAGCTGCCATTGAAGGAATGGCCGATGATTATGCCTTCGTCATCTGGGGGTTGATTGAACTCTACAACGCCACGTTCAAACCTGAATATCTTTCACGATCCATTCAGCTACAAAAACAGTATGATGATGATTTTTATGATGATCAACACGGCGGATGGTTTTTTACATCCGAATATGCCGAAAAGCTTCTTGGCCGGCAAAAAGAAATTTACGACGGAGCCATTCCCTCTTCCAATTCTGTTGCTGCTCACAACGGCATCCGGCTTTCCAGGCTGACTGCAAAACCGGAGTTTGAACAGAAGACATTGTCCATGCTAAGCACCTTCTCCGGACAAATACTTAATGCCCCAACTGGCTATCTGCATTCACTGCACGCTTATGGGCTTTATCAAAACGAAGCGGCTGAGGTGGTAATTACGTCTGAGCATCAAACGGATGAAGTGCGAGATGCTGTCCGGTTGTGTCGGGAAAAGTTGCCTGACGGAACGGTTATCCTCCTGAAAACCAGAGAGAATGCTGATAAACTCAACCGGATTGCTCCGTTTGTTAAACACTACCCTGTGCACGAAAAATTCTCGGCCTATGTCTGCCAAAATTATGAGTGCAAAAAGCCGGTATTCTCATTTTCCGAACTGCGGGAATTGATCCAAAATTTTACCCCCGACCAATAACAAATTCCTGACCTGAAGAGTAGAAAAGATTCCAAAATGTTTACTGGTTAATTTTCGGAAGAGACCACCATTTTACTTCTCATTCACCTATTAAAAAGTTACCTTACCTGTATAACAAACGTATTGAAGCTGCTTGTTTTATTACATTTAAGATTCAACAAGAAAAATCTACCATAAACAAAATCTCTATTTCATGAATACCAATGAAAATGGGTCTGTAAACTATTCAAACGAAAACAACATCGGCACCATCGAGTTTTACCACCCAAAAGGAAACTCACTGCCCGGAGCCCTGCTTCGAAAACTGGCTGATACCATCGAGAAAGCCGGTAAAGACGAAAACAACCGGGTGATTGTGCTTCGCAGTAACGGAGACAGTGCATTTTGTGCAGGAGCCTCTTTTGATGAGCTTTCTGACATTTCCAATCTGGAAGAAGGAAAACACTTTTTCATGGGGTTTGCTCATGTAATTAATGCTATGCGTACCTGCCCGAAATTTATCATCACCCGGGTGCACGGCAAAACGGTTGGAGGTGGAATCGGTATTATTGCTGCATCTGATTTTGTGATTGCAAAACAGGGTGCAGATATTCGATTGAGCGAACTGGAACTGGGCATTGGCCCTTTTGTAGTGGGTCCTGCTGTAGGGCGAAAAGTGGGTATGTCGGCATTTTCTACACTGGGGATTGATGCCACCACCTGGTATAGTTCCGACTGGGCTTATCAGAAAGGATTATACAACAAGATGGCCCAAACAACAGCTGAACTCGATATCTTGGTCAAAAAACTTTCAGAAAATCTTGCCAAAAGCAATCCCGACGCAATGCAAAATATGAAGGATATTTACTGGCAAAGCACCGGCCACTGGGATGCAACTCTCGAACAGCG
>SKYV01000078.1 GCA_007127745.1 Balneolaceae bacterium | reverse complement strand
TAGCGATTTACGGGTTTGTCGAGATCAATCAAACCGCGGGAATACAACATCAAAATGGCCGTTGCAGTAATTGGTTTGGTGACCGATGCAACAGAATATTTTGTAAACGGTGTGGCTGGAATCTCGTTTTCCAGATCGGCATATCCAAATCCCTCCTGCCAGATAATTTCACCCTCCCGGGCAACACCAACTGCAATGGATGGAATGTCGGGATTTTTTGTGAGCTCATGAGCCTGATCACGTATATTCTGCAGGGGTTGAGGAGGAAAAATAACACTGCTGTCGGGATTCACTTCTGCAGGATCAACCTGTCCAGGTTCAACAGAGCCGATCAATACAGCATCATCAAATTTAATCAAACTGTTCTGTCCTGAAAACTTCAGGAGGAAAATGAAGATCACAAATAAGAAAATGAACCACTTTGACCCGAGAAATTTGAACGTTTTTGAATGACCCATAAAGCAGCAGCTTCCACTTTCAGATTGATTTCAAACTCACAATTTCTTTTTAAAACGGAAAAATCACCAGAACTGTATTCGTACTACCACGTCCACCGGTAGAGTTTCGGATTTTTCTGAACCCAGTGTGCTTTTCCGGGGTATTTGATGCGCATATCGACCAGCGGCCAGAAGATTTTACTGTATATACGGGAGGGATAAATATACTCGGAAATTCCGCCTGCACGCAGAATATTTCCGCCTTTGTTGATCAGCATTTGCCCCAGGTACCGCTGATAAAACGGGCCATCGTCCACCACATTTTCGAGCTGCAAGAATGCCTCAGTTCCCTCTCCTTTAAACTGCAGTGTGCGCGCCGGCTGAAGTGCAAATTTACTCAATCCCCGGTTCGACATTTCCACGTTTCCCTGCATCTCCAAAATCTGACCGTTATTTTCAATGAGCCAGGCTTTTTTTTGCCATTCTCCCTTTTCAAACATCAGGTAATAGACCAGTGTGGAATCTACCGTATGATAGCGCCCCCAGTACCACTCGTTGAAACTCTCTTTCATCGGTTCACTGCCCGTGTTATGATCGTGATAACCGGTTCCCCGAAAACGAATCTCTTTCTCACAATAACCCTTCAAAAAAATCTCTCCTTCCACATCGCCCCGTGGCATCACAAGATTCCACGTGTGAAGCTTATGATCAGATGAACTTTGTTGAGAAATCGGGCTCAAATCAAACGGACGTGATGTAAAGATCAAGTTTGCCTTAATGCTATCCCCGTTTGGAACTGATTGATTCAGACTGACCCGGTATTTCAAAATATCTCCCTCCATTCGGCCGTAGAACTGATTCTCTCCCACTTTCCCTTCAGGCACCGTAGTTGAAAATTCTGCCTGCTCCGGCTGAAACTCTTCAAATGAGTAAAAAACGGGCTCACCATCTTTATACAGCGAAATGCTGATGGCCGGAAAATCAGAAGCCGTTACAGTATCTCTTTTATCGGATAATGCCTTTATATATTTTCGGGAAAAAGGATTTCCGTCATAAAAAATTATTACCAGCGCATAACCATCATCGGTACAGGCATCAAAATACCACCATTCATAACTCCCGGGATTGGGTTTATCCGATTGTGTATCTTTCTGAAAATCTGAAATTATTCGCATCTGTAATCTTGAATGGTTCCTGAACTTAAACTGTTAAGGATTGTATGGAATAAATTATAAACCTGCTGTTGATGTCTTTACTTTCTGTGATTAACGGGCTGCTTGTTTTTGCCCTGATTTACCTGCTTGCCACTTCAGTTGTTCTGCTGCGCAACCGGTTTGAACTGACTGCACTTCGTGAACCAAACGGATACGAAAATCAGCCCAGAATTTCTATATGTATTCCCGCCCGTAATGAAGAACAAAATATTGAACGATTGCTGAAGTCACTGCTTCAGCAAGAATACAAAAATTTTGAGATTCTCGTTCTGGATGATCACTCCGAAGATAATACGGCTGCTATTGTTAAATCTCTGGCTACGGAACATCCGGACCTTTTGCAGTTTCATACCGGCGAAAAAAAACCGGAAGACTGGCTTGGAAAACCGTGGGCATGCCATCAGCTTGGGAAACTGGCATCCGGCGATCTGATACTCTTTCTGGATGCCGATACATCCCTTCATCCTGATACAGTGGCCAAAATATCTTCCTCCTTCCGGGAAGATCAGATGCATATGCTCACAGTCTGGCCTCAGCAGCGGCTTAGAACATTCTGGGAAAAAACTGTTATTCCGCTTGTTTACTATGCCCTGGTAACACTTTTACCGGCCATTTATGTGTACAGAGATCCGAGATGGATGCCGAAACCCTTTCGAAATAAGTTCAGAACAGCTTTTTCGGCGGCCTGCGGACAGTGCCTTGCTTTCAAGCGGGAGGCGTATGAGGTAATTGGCGGTCACGAATCTGTAAAAGAGAACATTGTGGAAGATGTTGAACTGGCCAAACAGATAAAAAAAGCGGGATTCCGGATAAGAATGTATCACGGCGTGGAAACCGTACAGTGCAGAATGTATGAGAACGAAAAAGCGATGTTTAATGGATTCAGAAAAAACTTTCTGGCCGGCTTCGGATATTCTGTGCCCCTGTTTTTAATTGCGGCCCTGCTTCACCTGGTTGTATTTGTGTTGCCTTTTTTCGTGATCCCTTTTGCCTGGTATCACATCTATGAACAACTTTTCTTTCTCTCTGCAGCATCAGTTGGAATTATTTTATTGCACCGGCTCATTCTGTCGATATGGTTCCGCTGGGATCCGGTTCATGCTTTCACTCATCCTGTTGGTGTGCTTTGGTTTCAGCGGCTGGGCATTCGGGTACTATTCGATTATTTCTCCGGAACAAAACCGGACTGGAAAGGAAGAAAAGTATAAATACTGCTTCTTTAACTATTTGTTTTTTCATAAAGAGATTGCATATTGAATTAGATGACCGACTTGATTTCGAAATACCTGCAATACCTGAAAATTGAGCGAAATGCTTCGAATCATACCATCACTTCTTATGGAAATGATCTGAATCAGCTTTTTGATTTTGCTATTCAGTACAGCGGAAAAGAGAGTTCATCTTTCAGAATTGATGACATCGACCGCCTGACGATTCGCCTTTGGCTTGGTGAAATGTCTGAAAACGGCATGGCCCGAAATACCATAGCAAGGAAAGTGGCTTCTGTTCGTTCATACTTTAAATACTGCTACAAACGAGGATACATAGAAAAAAATCCTGCTCATTTGTTAATCGTACCGAAAAAAGAAGAACGTTTGCCCGGCACGGCACGGCTAAAAGACATTGAAGCGATGATGTCGGTTGCCGAGGGCGACGAACCCGAAAAACGGCAGGATCGGGCTATACTTGAGCTGTTTTATTCAACCGGAATGCGGCTCAGCGAACTGACCGGCCTGAACATGACTGACGTGAATTTTCCTCAAAAACAAATTACCGTCTTTGGCAAAGGCAGTAAACAGCGAACCATTCCCCTTGGCAAAAAAGCCTTGACGGCTTTAAACCGTCATTTGAAAACCCGGAAAAAATTGCTTACTTCAAATAGTGATTCCGATGCAAAAGCAGCCCTGTTTATCGCACCGTCGGGGGGAAGAATGTATCCGCGGAAAGTACAGCGCATCGTAAAAAATTATTTCCTGAAAGTTTCCGAAATTACACAGAAAAGTCCACACACACTTCGGCACAGTTTTGCAACTCATATGCTCGATGCCGGAGCCGATATCCGCATCATTAAAGAATTTCTTGGGCATGCAAATCTTGCATCTACCCAGGTTTATACACACACAAGTGTAGAGCGATTAAAAAAAGTTTACAGTCAAGCCCATCCACGGGCAGAAAATTAAATCCAAAAGGAGGAATTATGAAAACCACATTCACAGCAAGACATTTCCAGTCAAGCCCTGAACTGAAAGAGTTCTCTGAAAGTGCTGTTGAAAAACTGGATCAATTTTTTGACAAAATCATTGTATGTGACATTGTATTACGTCCCGGGCAGGATGATGATAATCCGTCCATTGCAGAATTGAATGTTAAAGTGCCCAAAACACTGATTAACGTGTCTGAGGCGGCTCCCACCTACGAGCAGGCTATTGGGAATGCTGTTGACAATGCCGTGCGGCAGCTCAGAAAGTATAAAACCAAACACTACGCACACAACTAATTAAACCTGATGATACATCTCCGTCGGGCAGTCAACTCAACCGGTTTAAAAGATTACCGAAACTGCCAGACGGAGATTTTTTATATTACCCACAGCATTTGAATTGCAGAAATACCCAGTATGGTACATTTATTGATAATTAAAATATCCGGAGTTTTTTATGCCTTTCAGCGACCAGGAAGCCATCCCCACCCGTGATAATATACAGGTTTCGAACCTGGTGGAGAGGTTAAAAGAGCGCATAAAAATTGAACTTAAACCTGTTACCTCTGCCAATTTTGCTGATAAAAAGCTGGTTACCGAAGCCGATCTCCACAGGCCGGGGCTTGCCCTTGCCGGATATGTGGATCTGTTTACCTACCAGCGCATACAGGTGATTGGCAATACTGAATGCGATTTTCTGAGCCATCTGACTCCCGAGAAGCGCCTGAAAGCATTTGAAAAACTGGTTTCATTTGATCTTCCTGTCATTTTTCTCACAGACAACAACGTGCTTGAAGAGCCGCTTTTGAAAAGAGCTGAAGAGAAAAAAATTCCCATTTACAAAACCGGATATGAAACTACGAAGTTTATGTTCATGCTTCGCGATTTTCTTGAAGATTATTTTGCCCTGCAAACCATGCTGCACGGTACCATGGTTGATGTGTACGGAATCGGGATTTTAATCAGCGGTAAATCGGGCCTTGGGAAAAGTGAAGTAGCCCTCGATCTCGTGGAACGCGGCCACCGACTTGTATCTGATGATGTGGTTATGCTCACCAAAAAAGGAAATGTTCTGCTGGCTTCGGCCACAGAGATGAACAAGCATTTTATGGAAATCCGCGGGTTGGGGATTGTTGACGTGATGTCGATGTTCGGTATCCGCTCCATCCGCTATCAAAAACGGCTCGAAGTGGTTCTGGAACTCTCACTCTGGAAAGAAACGGAAAAAATAAACCGTACCGGCCTCGATCACGATAATGTGGAGATTCTGGGCACCCAGATTCCATTAATTCACCTGCCCATTACTCCCGGAAAAAATATCACCGTAATTGCAGAAGTTATTGCAATGAACTATCTGCTGAAACATTACGGTTATGATGCCGCAAAAGCATTTCAGAAAAAAATAAAAAAACATATATCCGACAAAAAAAGCCGCAGCGACATGCCCCGAAGGGCCATAGAGTATTTTGAAGGTGATTTTGAGTAGTATTAACCTGTTGGCATTTTTATGTTTTAAAATTTAAACTTAACTTTACCTGCTAAAGGATCTGCTCACAAAAATTTTTATGCCCAGTAAAAACCATTACATCTACGACTCAAACCGGTGTGAATTTGTTCCGGTCAAGTACGATATCAAAAAAAAGCTCATCAATTCACTCTCTTTTTGGTTAATCAATGGCCTCGTATTGGCTATTTTTGGTCTTGCGGTATTAACCAATTTTATCGGCACCCCTGCTGAAATTGCCCTGAAAGATGAGAACAGAATTCTTGTGGAGCATCTCAGGAATACAGAAACTACCCTGATTGAGCTTGAAAAGCAGCTCGAAGGTATAGCCGAACTGGATAATGAGATGTACCGCACCATTGTAGGCCTTGACCCCATGTCTGAAGATCTGCGAATGGCCGGAACCGGTGGTGCAAACATCTATTCCGATTTTGATTACCTAAACCGGGAAACGTCAGAAATTCTGCGCACCACAGCCACAAAACTCGACAGGCTTGAACGCCGGATTGGAATTCAAAGGCTCTCCTTCGATGAAATCAAAGGACATTATAATACCAATCAAAAACGTCTTCGGAATATTCCGGCTATAAAACCCGTAAATAGTATTATTTTGGATGGTTTCGGATTGAGAGTTCACCCAGTGCTTGGGTATAAACGTCAGCATGATGGTGTTGACTTCAGGGCAGAAATTAATTCCGAAGTTTTTGCCACGGGAGACGGTACGGTAATCAATGCATCACGCCAGGGCACCTATGGCAACCTTCTGGAAATTGACCACGGTTTCGGCATTGTTACACGGTATGCCCATCTGAACAGATTTGCTGAGGACATTAAGCCGGGTACAAAAATAAAAAGAGGCGACCTCGTTGCTTTTACCGGGAACACCGGGCTCTCCAATGGGCCCCATCTGCACTACGAGGTTTTGGTTGATGGCACACCAGTTGACCCGATAAACTACATGATTGCGGACATCACCCCTGAAGAGTACTTAATGTTTAAAGAGATGAATGAAAATCAGGATTCTGTATTTTCAAATTCTCTTTCCGATTGATCTGATTGAATCAATTATTCATCGGGCAGTTTAGGCAGGGTGATTTTTACCAATATCCAAAGAAATCTCGAGAGCTTTCAGAACAGCAGATCAGGTAAAAAATATAATTTCTGGTTTTTACTGCTTAAGTGAATTGAAATTTTGTGCCGGTTATAAAATCAGTTATCACTTTCTGTGG
>SKYV01000105.1 GCA_007127745.1 Balneolaceae bacterium | reverse complement strand
TTTTACTTTACTATTCATGGGTGTTGTCCTATTGGTTTTTCAGGTTATCATTTGAGTGACAACCAAATCTAACCTTTAGGCAGCACCTTTTCTATTTTTACACAAGTATAAAGACATTACCTTGAGTAAGTGAAGTGCAGTCAATAATATTTGATCTTTCATTTTAAATGATATGAAGGTAGGAATCAGCAATATGGTTTGTCCGAGATGCATTGAGGCTGTAGAAGGCATCGTGAAGGAGATGGGACTGCCGGCCAATCATGTGGAATTGGGTAGCATAGAATTGGCAAAGAAGCTGACCGAAGATGAACTTACCGAACTTCAAAAAAAATTAAACACAAGAGGGTTTGATCTGATATTTGACCGGGAAACCGAAATTGTGAACCTGACAAAAGCCACGCTGATTAAATACCTGGAGCACATTGAGCGCGAGAATTCTCCTGAAAATTTGTCCGTTTTTGTATCGAAATACACACATTATAACTATTCCCATCTGAGTAAGGTGTTTTCGGATCACACCGGCAAAACGATTGAATCCTACCTGATTGAACTGAAAATTGAGAGAGTGAAGGAGCTACTCGGATTTAAAAAATATACGCTGAGTGAAATCGCCTGGAAACTGAAATACAGCAGCGTGCAATATCTTTCAAACCAATTCAAAAAAATTACCGGAAAAACGGTTACAGAATATCTGAATGATCAAAAGAAAGAGAGAAAAACCATTGATACTATTTGATCCAAAAGTTTTACACATCATTCTGTTTCTCGTGTAAGCATCAAGTGCAGTCTGCTTATTAACTTGGAGAAGATCACAGAGAAAATAGGTTTATATGAACACTGAAAAACTGCGATCTGACATCAGAAAAAATCGCAGAATGGATTATAAAAGAAGAATATCATGAAGAAGACTTTTAACATTTATGGAATGCACTGTGCAGGATGCTCAAACTCCGTAAAAAAGGTGCTCGAAAATGTGCCGGGTGTAAAATCGGCCGACGTACAACTAACAACCGAGAAAGCGGTTATCGAATTTGATAATGGTGATGTCCCTGTTGAGGATTTATCCAACGCAGTGGAATCAGCCGGTTTTGAATTTCAGGTGCCGAACACATCCAAAATTACCTTCACGATAGAAGGGATGCATTGCGCCGGTTGTGTAAGTTCCGTTGAAAAAGCGATCAATCAGGTTGAAGGGGTTCATCAGGTATCGGTGAATCTGACTACAGAGCAAGCTGTTGTGGAGCTGGATGAGAAAGTTGTCTCCACGGATGAGATTGAAAAACGTGTGGAATCAGCCGGATATTCTCTAAAAAAAAAGAACGCTGACCAGTCAAATCAATTAGAAGAGAAGCGGGAACGGGATAAAAAAAAACTTGAGGATGCCCGGAAGAAGATGATCCGGAGCTGGATTGTTACGGCGCCGCTTATGATCTGGATGTTTGTGGACATGGTGCTGGGCATTCATCTTACATCGCACCTGGTAATGGAACTTGCCATGACAGCCGGTGCCGGTTATGTGATTTTCGGCCCCGGTTACAGCACGGTTATCAGCGCTCTTAAATCTGCCAGAGTACTCACACCCAATATGGATGTGTTGATTGCCCTGGGAACAACGGCATCGCTTATCACAGGTTTTGTGGCACTGGGGCATGAATTCGGGCTGATCCAGTCTCAATTTTACAGTTTTGCGGGAATTGCAGCCATGATTATGGCCTTTCATCTGACCGGGCGTTATGTGGAAACCAAAGCCAGGGGACGGGCTTCCGAGGCCATTACAAGACTGCTCACTTTGGAAGCCAAAACCGCGCGAATTATTAAAAATGGAGTTGAACAGGAAATTTCAGTCAGTGATTTGAAAGTGAGTGATGTGATGATTGTGCGACCGGGTGAAAAAATTCCGACAGATGGCACGGTTGTGGATGGTAAAGGCTCTGTTGATGAAGCGATGGTTACCGGCGAATCGATGCCGGTTTTGCGTGAAAAAGGCGACGAGGTGATTGGCGGGACCATTAATGCCGAAGGCACACTTCGGGTTCAGGTGAAAGAGGTGGGTGAGAATACGTTTTTGAACCGGGTAATCAAGCTTGTAGAGGAAGCCCAGGGATCGAAAATCCCCATTCAGGATTTTGCCGATCGTGTTACGGCAGTTTTCGTGCCGATTATTTTGGTACTTGCAGTTATAACATTTCTTTTTTGGTGGCTTTTTCCGGATGTGCTTCATCCGCTGTTGGTCTGGGCTGATCCCTACATTCCCTGGATAATTACCGATCTTGAGCCTGTCAGCCAGGCATTTTTTGCTGCTTTGGCTGTTCTTGTTATAGCCTGTCCCTGTGCGCTTGGCCTTGCTACACCCACTGCCCTGATGGTGGGATCAGGCCTGGGAGCTGAAAACGGAATTTTGATCCGCCGGGGCGAAGCCATTCAGAGGCTGGATGAAGTAACCACTATTGTTTTTGATAAAACGGGAACTCTCACTAAAGGGGAGCCGGAAGTTGTAGAGTGGAAATCTTTTGGGGATGATGAGGATCTGAAAAAATATATCGGATCGGTTGAAAATCTTTCGGAGCACCCGCTAAGCCGTGCTATTACAAATTACGCAGATTTAGATAAGTATCAGGAAGTGACAGACTTTCAATCTTTTACCGGAATGGGAGTGAAAGGGGTTGTTGACGGAAAACAGATACTGGCCGGAAATGCAGAATTAATGGAAAAATTCTCGATTCAAAAAAATGGCCAGTCGGATAAAGTTTTTGATGAGTTGATCTCCAGAGGGTTTACAACCATATTTTTTGCTGTTGAAAATGAAATAATCGGCATGGCCGGGATTACAGATACGGTGAAGCCCGAAACTCCTGAAATGGTAAAACAAGTTCATGAGATGGGATATCAAACCGTAATGCTGACCGGCGATCAACAGGAGGCAGCCGAACGGATTGCAGGAGAAATCGGGATTGAGAGAGTACTTGCCGGTGTGAAACCTGATCAAAAATCTGAAGCTATCAAGAACCTGCAGGAAAAAGGTGAAGTTGTTGCAATGGTTGGAGACGGAATTAACGACGCGCCTGCATTAACACAGGCCGATGTGGGAATTGCACTTGGTACGGGAACGGATATAGCCATCGAATCAGGAGCTATTATTCTGGTTGATGGCAATCCGCAGGGAGTAATTAAGGCCTTGAATCTAAGCAGGGAAACATTTAAAAAAATCCGACAGAATTTATTTTGGGCATTTTTCTACAACGTGGTAATGATTCCAGTGGCGATGATCGGGTGGATGCATCCCGTTCTGGCAGAAGCTGCCATGGCGATGAGTTCTATAAATGTTGTGGGCAATTCAAGAAGACTGCAGAACAAATCGATCCACTGAATGTGAATAACCAGAGATAGATTGAACGGGAATATTTCAATGTTCAATAAAAAATGGATTAAATCCATCAAAATAAATGCATATGTCCATTTTATTAATTACTTTAAATAAAGAATAGCAGTGTGGATAACTATTATCCAAAATTATTCTATCTACAGACAGCTCAACATTCTAATCTACCAAACAGCGTTCTCTGATGAAAAATTGGAAAGCGGTTCTATTCAAGCTTGCTCTGATCATTGTTATCATTATCGTGGCCTTTACCGGCTGATCTGATCCTCAAATGGTTATTTTACCGGCCCTGTTCTTCGCAAAACAGAGCATAAATTTCCTGCGTAATTTTTGTTCTGAATCTTATCCAGGACATTGATCAAACTTCAATGACATATTGATGTGCGGAATGCCATCAAGGTCGAATGGATCAGAAATATTTTTGAATCCAAATGACCGGTAAAATTTCTGCAAATATTGCTGAGCCTCGATTTTAACTTCATCTTCCTTCCGTTTTTTTAGAATATCGAGTGCCTGTTTCATCAAGCGTTTTCCCAGTCCCTTTCTGCGCATTTTTGGGTGCACAACCACTCTCCCGATTGAAATTGCATCAAATTTCAGACCGGCCGGAACAATTCTTGCATATGCAGCAAGTGTAGTTTTATCGTAAACAAGCATATGCTCCGAGTTGAAGTCAATCCTGTCAATATCTTCGTAGATACAATCTTGTTCGATGATAAACACATCCTGCCTCAGTTTCAGAAGATTGTACAGATCCGAAGGAGACAAGTCATTAAAATGGGTGATATGTTCCAGTTTCATATATTAAACTTTATTACGGTTTGTACGTATTGCAAAGAAACCATCAATTAATCATTTTTGTCATGTTAACAACTCTTCTTATAAACAGCATCATCATTTTTATTGGAGCCTATCTGCTGGAAGGAGTAAAAATAAAAAATTTCTGGACGGCAATCGGGGTAGCCATTCTTCTTGCCTTGATCAATACTTTCATTAAGCCGGTCATACTTTTTTTAACACTTCCGCTAACCATTATTACCCTGGGGTTGTTTATTTTGGTGATTAATGCCTGGATTTTAATGATCATTGATAAACTTGTGGAAGGATTTAGTGTAAAAGGGTTCTGGTGGGCAGTTTTGTTCAGTATTTACATTTCTATAGCTAATGCAATATTGCTTAAAATCATTTAAAAGCACTCAATAAAATTGCCTTATTTTTTGTAGTTTTTCCACTTATCTGAACTTCAGCCCGATTAGAACTTTTTCGAAGTTGGTATGTATGGAAGTTCTTTCCAATCAATAAGTATATCATTTTGTAACTTTAAGGAATACTATGGTCTCACAAAAGGTAACCGTAAAAAATGAGGCTGGTTTACATGCACGTCCGGCTTCGGCCCTTGTGAAGGTGGCATCGCGATATGAATCGGAGTTTTTTATAAAAATGTACGGTTACAAGGTAAACGGAAAGAGCATTCTGGGAGTGATGACACTGGCTGCCGAATCGGGTGCAGAAATGGAACTGATTCTGGACGGTCCTGATGAGAAAGAGGCCCTTGATGTATTGGTAAAACTATTCGAAAATAAATTCGATCTAAACGCAGAATGAAAACAGAACAACCTGCAATTTTATCCGGCAAACCGGCTGCTACCGGCATCGGCATCGGGAATGCATGGATACTTGAAAAAGAGAGTCATACCGTTAAACCGGTAAAAATCAGAGAGGATGAGGTTGAAGAACATCAAAAAAAGTTTCTAACTGCGAAAGAGGTTGTGGAGCAAAGTTACGAGAAACTGAAATCGATACCGGATGATTACGATGCTCTCGAAATTATTGACGCCCAGATTCAAACACTGAATGATCCGGAAGTTTTCAAAAGCGTAAATGCCAAAATTGCCGATGAAAAGTATGCAGTGGATTACGCAATTTTCAGCACATTTAATGAATATATCCAACTGCTGGAAAAGAGTGATGTTACCTGGGCAAATGAGCGTACCATAGATATTGCGGCTATCCGGGATGAACTGATTCAGGCAACCCAAAAAGACAAGAAAGGGCTAACGGTTAAAGAGGGTGAAATTGTTTTTGCCGAGGAGATCCCGCCTACAGTAATGGTTGAACTCAGCAAAATTAAAATTGCCGGAATTGTGATGGAAAAAGGCGGATTTACTTCACACGCCGTAATTTTATCTCAATCGCTGGGAATTCCCTGTGTAATCAATGTAAACTGGAAAAAAGGCAAGCTGAAAAATGGCAAATCTGCCATTATCGATGGTTCAACGGGTCAGGTAATTCTCAATCCCTCCTGGAAGCAGACACAGGAATATAAAAAGCGAGAGGAGGATGAAGTGGCCCGGTTTCAAAAAGGATTGAAATGGGCTCAAAAACCGAATCAAACTGCTTGTGGTTCCGGGTTTACTCTGCGGGCAAATGTGGAATTTCTTGAAGAGCTTCCCCGCCTGAAAACTCATGGTGCCCAGGGTGTAGGGCTGCTTCGGACCGAAACCATCCTTTTTGAAGTTCATGAATTTGATGTTGATGATCAAATTCAATTTTACTCGGAAGTATTAGAGGCCGCCGGTGGAGAATCAGTAACCATCCGCCTGTTTGATGCCGGTGGAGATAAACTGCTGGATGAATCCGGACAGGAAGCCAATCCGTTTTTGGGATGGCGGGGTATCCGGATGCTTCTTGATAAAAAGAGTCTGTTTAAAAAACAGCTTGAGGCTATCTACAGGGTTTCCGGGCAATATAAAGGGCAGGTTAAAATTCTGATTCCGATGGTATCGGTTCTGGATGAAATTCTTGAAGTTAAAGCGCTCTGTGAACTGGTAAACAAGTCGTTATCGGCACGAGAGATTGAGTTTGATGATGATCTGCAAATCGGGGTGATGGTGGAAGTGCCCAGCATAGCACTGATGGCAAAACAGATCGCAAAACATGTGGATTTTTTCAGCATTGGCACCAATGATCTGACGCAATATACATTGGCCGTTGACCGCGGGAATGAAAAGATTTCAAATCTGTTTGATAGCTTTCATCCGGCAATCTGGAAGCTGATTAAAATGAGCAAAGATGCTGCCGATAAAGAAGGAATTACGGTGGCCGTTTGCGGAGAAATGGCATCGAAACCGGAAGCCGCCGCTTGCCTGCTTGGAATGGGCATTACCGATTTAAGCATGAATGCCGGTTCGCTGCCCATCGTGAAATCCGTTCTCTGCACGCATAAACTTGATGAAATGAA
>SKYV01000048.1 GCA_007127745.1 Balneolaceae bacterium | reverse complement strand
TGCGATGTCATGCTTTTGTTTACATAAATGGTGTATTTCCCTGCCGGTTTTCTGTGGAAAAAATGGTAGAACGAAATTACACCTTCCACCTCCACTTCCGAAATGTCATACTCTTTGGCCAGCATGGTTACATCCGCATCAGAAATGTAGCCCTTTGTGTGCTGAAATGCCCAGAGCCGGTCGAGCATTTTGGTTCGCGGAGGTTCCTGGAGAAATGTGTTGTTATAGTTTGAATTCATATCCGCCGTCACTTTTAAATTGTTTGGGGATGATTACAATCACGAACTGATCTTAGTTCTCTCTCCTTTTTGTTTCGAACTGCTGATTATTTCTCTCTAAAAGCCGGAAAAGAACGTGAGATCGAATAAATCTCTTAGATGTACATTATCACGAATTTTGGAATAATTCAATAAGTAATATCCCCATTATAATTTTAGCTGGCTGGGAGGGTTTTAGCAAATTCTGGGAAGTAGTTCTCCACTGGCCTGGGGCAGCACTCTCCGGCCACCAATCTGGCTGTTCAACACAACTTGCCGCGTATGCTCGTCCGTTACGGTTCCGATGATGGAAGCCTGTTCTCCAAATTCCCATTTTTTTAAGGCCTCCAGGCATTGATCGGCACAGGATGAATCAACGACAGCAATAAATAACCCCTCGTTGGCCACATATAGCGGATCAAGTCCAAGCATTTCGCAGGCGCCGTCAACTTCATTGTCAATCGGCAGATGTTTTTCAAAAATATCGATACCGAAGCCGGACTGCCCTGCAATTTCGTGAAGCACAGTGGCTGTCCCGCCGCGTGTGGGATCGCGCATCAGGTGAACGGACTCTCCGAACGCATCAACGAGTTGATTGCAAATGGTGTGCAGAGGGCGGGTGTCACTTTCGAGCCGGGTTTCAAATTCCAGTCCTTCTCGTTTGCTCATTATGGCAATTCCATGTTGTGCAAGGGGGCCGCTCAGAATAATGGCATCTCCTTTTCGGATATGTTTAACACCCAGTTTGGCTTTTTCCCGAATATAACCGATGCCGGTTGTATTGATGAAAATCTGGTCTCCTTTTCCTCGTTCCACTACTTTGGTATCTCCGGTGACAACTTTTACACCGGCTTCGGCACAGGCTTCGCGGATCGAAACCAGAATTTGCCAGAAAGTATCCATTTTCAGTCCCTCTTCAAGAATAAATGACAATGAAAGAAATGTTGGGCGGGCACCGCTTACAGCCAGGTCGTTAATGGTTCCGTTTACTGCCAGATCGCCAATTGTACCGCCAGGAAAGATTACAGGGGATACAACAAAACTGTCTGTACTGAAGGCAACATTGCCGTTTAGCAAAAGAGTTGCTGCATCATCCTGTTCACGAAGCCAGTCATTGTCCAGTAGCGAAAAAACACCTTTTTTCAGCAAATCCTGGGTCAATTTGCCGCCACCGCCATGGCCCATGGTGATGGTGTCGAAATCCATTTCAGGCATCGGGCACAATAAACGAAATCCGGGTTTTTTACTCATGACTGCATTTTATATTGATAATAGGCCGCACATGCTCCTTCGCTGCTAACCATTGGTGCGCCAAGTGGGTGTTCGGGAGTGCATTTGTTACCAAAGTGGGGGCATTCCGGCGGTTTGATTTTTCCTTTCATGATATCACCGGAGAGACATTCAGTTTCGACGGCTTCGGGTACTTTTATATCTTTAAACTTCATGGCAGCATCATATTCACGGAATTCTTCTCTCAAAAACAAACCGCTCAGGGGTATTTCCCCAATTCCCCTCCAGTCTCTGTTGCGGTATTCAAACACTTTTTTTACAAGCTCAACAGCCTGTCGATTGCCCTGGTTACTGACTACTCGTTTGTATTGATTTTGGAGCTGGTATTCTCCCTTTTCAAGTTGTGATATCACCAACCAGATTCCTTCCAGAAGATCCACCGGTTCAAACCCGGTTACTACCACAGGCATTTTCCAGCGTTTTACCAGCGGTTCATATTCGCTTAACCCCATTACGGTACAGACGTGGCCGGCAGCCAGAAAACCGTGAACCTGTGTCTCTTTATCGCCCATAATGGCTTCCATGGCGGGGGGAACCATTACATGGGCGCTGAGAATGGAGTAGTTGGTGAGTTTGAGGTTGCTCGCTTGCATAACCGACAATGCATTGGCAGGAGCGGTTGTTTCGAACCCGACAGCGAAAAAAACTACTTGACGGTCAGGGTTTTTTTTTGCGATATCCACAGCTTCGAGTGGTGAGTAGAGAATACGGACATTCCCTCCCGCTGCACGTGCTTTCTGCAGACTCATTTCAGTACCCGGTACACGCAGCATATCACCGTAAGAGCATAAGATTACATTGTGTTCCAGGCACAATTCAATCGCCTTATCAATCAAAGAAACGGGGGTAACACATACGGGGCAGCCCGGCCCGTGAATCATACGAATTTTATCGGGGAGCATATCCAGAATACCGTGACGAACCAGACCATGAGTCTGCCCGCCGCAAACCTCCATGATATTCCATTGCCCGGTTACCGTTTTGTTGATGTTGCGCAGCAGTGTTTTGACAAGAGCTGCATCACGAAATTCAGACAGATATTTCATGTTACTCTCCGCTGTTCTCTTCTTCGGGATCCAGTTCATCCAGCTCTCCCATTTCTCTCAGATATTTCAGAGTTTCCATAGCCTCTTTTTCGTCGATTTTGCTAAGTGCTACTCCAACATGTATCAGAACATAATCACCAACATTGGCCTCTGGTAGGAAACAGAAATTCACTTCACGTAGAATTCCTCCAAAAGAGACTTTTCCGGGACGATTGGTTTCATCAGAGGTGGGTTCGAGAGAGACGACTTTTCCGGGAATTGCCAGGCACATGGGTTTACCTCATCTACTTTTTAAAATCATTTGTACTGTATATTACATTACAAAAAAATGAGATCATTCGCTTAAAACCCTTACATGAAACCCGAAATTCATGGATTCTGAGAAAGAGTTTTTTCAGAAGAAAGAGGGTTTTTTTATCATAAAAAGAAAAACAACCTGCTGTTATATCAATAATTGAATTTCAGGTTGGTAAAGACTTCCGAAGTCTTTCTGGTTTTCATAAAACAATAGCTGATTTTATCTGTCAAACTTTTGGGTTGTGTTGAGGAAGACTTCGGAAGTCTCATACGAACAATGCTATTAACACAACACTACAGAAAATGTTTATGTCATTACCGAATTCAATCAAAAATATTTTACAGAAAGATCACGGAATTGAAATTACGAATACAAGTACGGCATCAGGCGGCAGTATTAACCGGGCATATCGAATCACCGCAAAACAGGGGGAGTTTTTTTTGAAGTACAACTCTTCGGCTCCGAATGATTTTTTTGAGAAAGAAGCTCATGGGCTGCAAGAGTTAAAACGTGCAGGAAGCCGGCTCAAAATTCCGGAGGTGATTGCAGTAAGCAAGCCAAACGGCAGCATTCCCGGTTTTTTGTTGATGGAATGGATTGAAGAAGGGCGTAGCGGAGATTCGCAATCGTTTGGTGCAGAACTTGCACGGTTGCATCAAACCCGGCGAGATTCTTTTGGACTGGATACCGACAACTATATTGGCAGTTTATATCAGCAAAATGGAAACTATGATGAATGGATTGATTTTTTTGTTGAAAAAAGAATTGAACCGCAACTAAAACTCGCATTTGATTCGGGAAAACTTTCCTCTGGAATAAAAGAGAACTGGAACCGGCTTGTCAATCAGTTATCCGATATGATGCCGCCATGCAGGCCCTCACTTCTGCATGGAGATTTGTGGGGCGGCAACTACCTGTTTGATGAGGGCGGCACAGCCGTATTAATTGATCCGGCTGTGTACTACGGCCATCCGGAGATGGATCTGGCCTTCTCAAAAATGTTTGGCGGTTTTGATCGTGGGTTTTATGAAGGATACGAATCTTTAACCCCGCTCGAGCCGGGATTTTCCGATCGGGTTCCGGTCTACAATATGTATCCGCTGCTGGTTCACGTAAACCTGTTTGGCGGGCACTACACTTCACAGTTTCAAAGGTTCCTTAAATCGTTTTAAGATAAGTTTAAATATGATGAATTCGGGGATTCTTCTCAAAATAGTGTGACTGGTATAGTTGAATAAAACAAAGGCCTTTCGGTTAAAAAACCGAAAGGCCTCTGGAAAAAATTTGGTAATAAGAAGTTACTTTTTCTTGTCTCTTAATTTCTTAATTGCATAGGCACCACCAGCTGCAGCAAGCAATCCCAGGCCGCCATCAATCGGTGCCTGTGTCGGCTTGTTAGGTGGCGGCGGTGGTTGTGCACTTGCAAGATCTGGTAAAATAAAAATCAGTCCAGCTACAACAGTAAGTGCAAGTAATATGTAAAAGGCTTTTTTCATGAATCTGAATATTAGTAGTTGAATAATAATAATAACCAATATGAAGGCATTGTTGCAAATATATTTGTCTCCAAAAATCAGTTTTTTTCAGGAGTTATCAAAACCTGATGAGGCATGTATAAATATTTATTTAACAAATCTAACAAACGATAACTTTTTAAAATTCATTATAGAGTTTTTTAATAATTAAGAAAACGGGTAAAAATTTATCTATTTTAAACAAGCATATTTCAAACAATATTAGCTACTATCTTAACAGTTAGCATTAATTTTTGATCTAGGACTTGCTTTCATGCTTGCACTGCAAGTTGAAAAAGGCCCCTTCATGAGAATGAGGGGGCTTTTCTTTTTTCTACACACAGAGAAAAAAGCCAATTCAAAAAAAAGTTCAGACGCTTTTCTATGTAAAGATATCAGGGAGGAATTCGATTGCATGATATTTTTATTTAAAATTAGAGATGGAATTTGCATATTCCATCAATTGAAACCTTTTAACTTTAGCCATTAAAAACATGAAATATTCAATTTCTGAAAGGTATAATACCGTTGTTATTACATTTAAGGGGAAAGTAATGGGAGGCCCAGACGCCACTACCTTACATGAAGAGATTAAAAATCTGATAGAAAAAGGAAAAACCAATGTAGTAGCAGATCTGAGTAAAGTCAGCTTTATGAACTCATCCGGCCTTGGTATACTGATTTCTGCACTTACAAGCCTGCGAAATGGAGGTGGAGACCTGAAAATTTCCGGAGCATCAGACCGGATTGAAAGCCTGCTAATCATCACCAAACTGATCACCGTATTCGATCACTACAAAACACTCAACGAAGCTGTTGAAGCATTCAATTCATGAAGCATAACAAATGAACCGGAATTGCAACTGTATTCAGAACAATTCCGGCTATTAATCAATCGTCGAATATATTTTGATACATCGGGCTGTTGGTTTCAAAAATCTTTCCATTCAGATATCTGTAGTGGCGGTCTAAACCTTTTATCTGATCGTGATCTTCTACATCAAGAGAAATATTTATGCTGCTGAAGTTTTCCTCTATTCTTCCCGGGTGGGTAGATTTCGGTATGACTATCGTATCCCGTTCAACAGCCCATTTTATTAACACCTGAGCCGGTGTGGCGTTATGTTTTACAGCAATGCTGGTAATGACCTCATTTTCCAGCAGCGAAGGTTCATTCTCAGCTTTCATCGAGTCGGGGCGGTCGGTGCTGCCGAGTGGTGAATACGCAGTCACAAATATGTGATTTTCTTTGCAATAACTCAGCAGTTCATCTTGCTGCAGATGAGGATGAAGTTCAACCTGGTTCATTTCGGGTACTTCATCCGTTTCTTTTATCAGCTTTTCGATGTTGTTGATGCTGAAATTGGAAAGACCAATGTGTTTAACCAGCCCATCTTTTTTTGCCTCAGCCATGGCATTCCAGGTTTCGCTGAGAGGCGCCTCTTCCGGAGAAAGAAAATCCTCGTCTTTTTCGGGAATTCCTTGTAGATCAGCCCTGAAGGCAACAGGCCAGTGGATCAGGTAGAGATCCAGATAATCCAACTTTAAATCTTTCAGAGTTTTTTTCAGGGCCAGAACTACATCCTCTTTTTTGTGATCTGTATTCCAGAGTTTTGATGTAATCCAGGTATCTTCCCGTTTTATTTCACCTTTTGAAAAAGTCTCTTCCAGCGCCTCACCCACTTCAGGCTCGTTGCCATACACAGCGGCACAGTCGATATGGCGGTAACCCACTTCAAGAGCCGTTTTTACTGCACGGGCAACCTCTCCGGGGGCTGATTTCCAGGTGCCCAGCCCGATCGCATCTATCGTATCACCGTTTTTGAATTTAAATTTTTTCATAATCTCTGCTGATTTTGGATGTTAAAATGATCATTAAACTCTTTCTTTACGTATTGTTGTCATTGTCTTATCGGCAATGTTGAGCTATAAAGTAGTATAAGCCGGACGGCCAGATTATTCAAGCTTTTGATCTGTTAAGTCTTCGAATTAATAATATCATAATTCTTTTGCTATCCGCAAACTACCTCGGCACGCGATTGGTGATATCGATGAACTCCTGGTTATCAACCTCCGGGCGTCTGTCGTAGTTGGCAACTTTAATAGCGGATGAGTAGATCAACTGCACAATACGGGTGTATTTATCAAACTCAATTTTGTCAACGGTGTCGGAAGGCTGATGGTAATCGTCGTGAACTCCGGTGAAAAAGAAGACAAACGGCACACTCA
>SKYV01000108.1 GCA_007127745.1 Balneolaceae bacterium | reverse complement strand
CGGTGCACCGGTTGGGGGGCCCATCTCTTCACCCTCACTATTAATGATGATATCAGGAATATCACTGACAACATCCCGAAGTTTTCTTACTGTAGCGGCTGATGGTTCTGCGCGTTCGCCGTAGTCAACCAGATTTATGGTGAGCCGTGACAGTTCTGGGCTTTGCCCACCTCCGCCAAAAAACGGATTTCCTGAAACTCCTACATTGGTTTTAATATTTTCAATATTGGCTTTTACTGCGGGATCTCTGTCAATCAAATTATAAATACGCTGCTGCACATTTTTGGCAATCTCGTTGCTTGCATGTACATTCATCCCGATTGGGCCTTCCAGCTCAATATTAATCCGGTTTGGATCCGTTTCGGGGAAAAATTCAACCCCGGTGGGAGCTATCACAAACATCCCAAAAATTGTAAACAGGGTACCCATCACGGCATTCAGAAGAAGAGAGCGATTATCGGTTAAAATAAGTGGCTTATCCGATTTTCTGAATAGCCCCAGAAACCCTACTGCAATTAGCACAATCGGTACAATGAGCAGAACCATCCACACCTGCAGTGTTACCGTTTGTGTGAAAGAGATAACCAATAGAATCAGTGAATTGAAAATGCCAAGCACCAGACCAATAATGATGGATATTTTGCCACCGATATACATGGCTTCCAAAAAGTGGATCATAACCATTACAAAACCAATCACACCAAATACACCTGCGGCAGCAAAAAGAATTCCTGATGCCGGCGAAAAGATACCAACTATCGCCCCCAAAATGGCCAGTGTCAGTGCTGCGGCAAGGCTCCCGAGCGCCAGTGTATTACGAAGAAGCGCATACTTAGACCGGTAATCTCTTTGAAGGAATGACCGAAGCATCACTTTATAATATTTGAGAATACGCGGAAGAGTTCTTTCGGTAAAGATGATGGAAAGAGGTTTGATGATGAACTTGTATGATAAAACAAAGAAAGCCACTGTGAGAAGTGAAACCACCAGTGTAATCCAGTTTGCCATACCGATGGCAACTGCCAGAAAAACGGTAAGTCCCAGTAAAATTCCTTTTAGAACAGCCGGGATCGGTTTTCGCTCTTCATGATCCAGTTTCACCAGGTATGCCGTTAACACGGGATACAGTACCAAAGCCACAAAAAGCGAACATAAAAGAACAATAATCAACGTCATGGGCAGGTATCCCATAAATTGGCCGATAATACCGGGCCAGAACGTCATTGGAATGAAAGCTGCCAGAAGCGTGGATGTGGCTGCAATAAGGGCATACCCCACTTCATCGGTGGCAAGCTTAGCGGCCTCAAAGCGCCCGTATCCCATTTCGCGGTACCGGTAAATATTTTCGACCACCACAATGGAGTTATCAACCAAAAGCCCCAATGCAATTATAAGACTGAAGAGAATAATGAAGTTTACAGTTTGCCCCATTACCATCAGCACAATAAAACCTACCAGTATTGAAAGCGGAACGGCTGTACCCACCAACAGGGCATTGCGAATTCCCAGAAAAAAAACAAGCACCAGAATTACGAATAACATCCCGCTGATGATACTGTTTTCAAGGTCGGATATCAGGATTTCAATGTCCTCACTAAAATCACCGGTGATAACAACACTTGTACCGGATGGAAACGGATAATTATCCAGCACTTCTTGCACTTCGTATGCGGTATCCAGAATGTTTACACCCGGCCTTTTTTTAACATTCAGGCTGATTACCTGATTATCCTGAATCTGATCTTCTGCCAGATCGACTTTTTTGCCGTTTTCATCAATTTTATAAGCTCTTAACCGTGCATAACTCTCCCGGTCTTTAAACCCAAAAAGCACTTCTGCCACATCTCTCATATAGACTAATCCGGGGCCGCGCGGTCCTTCTCCCATTGGGCGGGCTATTACAAGATTTTCTATCTCTTCGGGTTGATCGAACTCGCCGCTTACGCGAATCAGATAGCTCATCATATCTACATCAACCGTACCACCGGGAATGGTTAAGTTTTGCCCCTGAATGGCATTCACAAGCTGCCCAAAACCCAGGCCATAGCCATTTAAAGCTGCAAGATCTACATTTACCTGAACTTCTCGCTCCACACTCCCGATCATTTCAACCTCACGAATACCGGCAAGTGCCTCAATGTCTTCTTCAAGGCGCTCGGCTACTTCCGTTAATCGCGAAAGCGGGTAATCTGCAGCCAGATTCACGGTCATAATCGGAAAATCGTCCAGATCAATTTCGATGATGAACGGTTCTTCGGCATCTGGCGGCAATTCATTTCTTGCCAGATCCACCCGTTCGCGCACCCGCTGGCTGGCTTCTGTAATCGGTACATCAAGATCAAACTCCACCACTACACTGCTGAAACTTTCGGTGGTGGTAGATCGAATATCGGTCACCCCGTTAATGCCCTGCAATTCCCGTTCAATGGGTTGAGTTACCAGAGATTCCATATCGGCAGGAGAAATACCGGGATAGATTGTATTGACGATAAAAATTGGAATTTCGATAGCAGGGTTCGATTCTTTTGGAATGGTACTGTAGCTGTACGCCCCTGCAACAATCAAAATTGCCGTTAAAACAACAATTGCTGTTCTGTTTTTTAGTGTAATTTCAGTTAGTTTCATCTGGAATAATTTTTACAACATTTTTGACAGAATTTCGACAGGTCTAAAACGAAACAACAGGTCTGTCGCGCTCCCTCAGGCGTTCTGCCCGCTCCAAACTGGATTCATTTTGCAGAACATTCAGTTCATCACCAACACTCAGCGTTCGCATCCCCATCACCACCACTTCATCTCCTTCGGATAAACCGTCAACAACCTGGATGAGCGGACCGGATGCCGGGCCGGTTCTCACATCAACCAGTTCAGCAATTTTTCGTCCGTTTTCTTCCCTCGAACGGAAAACGGAAACACCTTCTTCATCTCTCACTATTGCCGTTCTGGGTATCACAATCACATTATCAAGCGTACTTCGTTTCACCTGAATATCCACAACCATATCTGGTTTGATCACTTCGCCCTGATTTGACAGTTCAATTTCTACAGTGAACGTTCGTGTATCAGGGTCAATCACATTCCCTGCATAGGTAACCTCACTGGTAAAGGCTTCTCCGTCAATTCCTCTGAAATGGGCTGTTACTTCGGAGCCTTCTGTTATTTCACCTGAATATCGCTCCGGAATTCCTGCTAATATCCGCACACTATTGGTATTTACCAGCCTGACGACCGGCTGCCCGGGATTTATCAATTCGCCCGTTCGAATCATTCTGTCTTCTACACGGCCGTCAAACGGAGCTTCAATTTTTGAATCCTGAAGCTGTTTTTCTGTCAGATCGAGCTGGGCTTTTGCCTGATCCCGCTGTGCCTTGGCACTTTCGTAGTCTTGTGTACTGATAATTGAATCTGCATAAAGCGCTTCAAGCCGATTGTATGTATCATTGGCAAGATTGAATCCTGTACGCGCTGCCTCGTACTGAGACCTCAAAATGCGGTCGTCCATTTCTGCAATCACCTCGCCCTGGCGTACTCGCTGCCCCCGATCACTGATTGATAAAATCCGACCGGAACTTTCAGATGAAATAATCGCATCATTCATTGCCTCAACGGTACCCGTCAGGCGAATGTAGTCTTCAAAATCACCCCTTTCAACAGTAACCGTTTCAACAGGGATCAGCCGGACGGCATTGTCATCTGTGTTATTTTCAATTTCTCCGTTGCAAGAGATGACAAATAGTGTTAGTGCTGTTGCAAAGCTTATTTTAATTGCCGATTTCAACATTTTATTGTTCAATTTTTTGGTTTTAATCTTTCAATATGGGGTTTCCGATCGCTTTTTCGTATTGGCTCAGTGCAACCAGGTAATCGTGCACGGCCGAGAGATAGTTAATTTTGCTTTGATCCAGCAATGTGGAAGCCTGCCTCTCCTGAAGAGGTGTGCCGGCACCTTCGGTTAAGCGTTTCAATGCAAACTCATAGTTCAGTTCAGCCTGCTCAATGTTTCGCTCCTGACTTTGAATTCGTTTCAAAGCCGTTTCCACGTTTCGCACGGCCTGTTCAATTTCCAGGTAGATCGCATTTTTCTGGAATTCCCGGTTGATTTCAGCCTGACGCACAGCAATTTTATTCTGTTCCACTCTCATTTTCGACTGAAAACCAGTAAATATATTCCAGCTGAATCTCAATCCCACAGCTACGGCCGGGTTCCAGTACGAACTGTCAAAAAAGTCTCTGGTATCCGACTCAAACACAAAATCCTCATCTTCAACTTGTAAAATTCGGGTGCGGTTTGATGGTACCTGACCAATATATGCGGCATTGGCAAAAGCGTTCACCGTAGGCAGAAATGACGATCGGGCGATATCTCCCTCAACATTCAGCAATTCAATCATTCCTTCAGATTGCCGCAAATCCGGCCGCTGCTGAACGGCCCTCTCATAGGCCAAGTCGGGATCCAAAACTTCAGGCAGCATCGAATCATCATAACTCAAAGCACCCCTGATATTTACTTTTGTCTGAGTGGAAATTCCAAGCTGTAATGCCAGATTTTTTACTGCCAGTTCGGCCTGATTTTCCACCTCAATCAGGTTGGTTTCAAGATTAACGAGTTCTACCTCTGCACTGATCCGGTCGTACTTTGACAGAACCCCGGCCTGAACAGATTTTTTTGTCTCTTCAACGGTTTCCTGCAGACGCCCCACACTTGCACGCAGCACATCTCTCTGTTCAATGGCCAACATCGCCGTATAAAACGAATTTTTGATCTCATCTACCACAATCTGCCGATCCAGTTCTGCCTGATCTTCATTCAGTTCCCGTACCTGCCTGGCCCCTCGGATTGCCGCAAAAGCAGCACCATTATATATGGTTTGAGAAACTGAAAGGCCAAATTCGAACTGATTTTCAACAGCAAACGGATTTGTACCATCCATACCGGGCGGAGTTAATCCTGCATCGCGATATCCCTGCTGTTGTCGCTCAAAAAATTCGTCTATGGGGATTGGCTCCGTGTTTGGGTCGCCGTCTGTTCGTGCTTGCTCATTATAAGCGAGCCAATCCATAGCTCCCAAAGATTCAAACAGGCCGCCTGCGTCCGAACCGGCAAAAGGGTTGGGTGTTTTTAAATTTCTTGTGTAACTGCCTGAGGTTGCGATTTGCGGATAGACCGATCCCCATGCTTCCCTGATTTGTGCTTCGGCAGTTTCCACATCCAGAATGCCCTGGCGTATCATATAGTTATTGATCAGAGCAATTTGTATGGCCTCGTCCAGTGTGATGGTTATTTCATCTTTCGATGTTGCTTCCTCCACCACACCCTGAGAAAACAGTGGCATTACCCCCAGCAGAGAAACGAGAAAAATTAGGATACAGGTTTTAGGCATATCAGGTACCATAAACATTACTGACTCTTATTAATTTTTTACTAAATATTTGTGCTTTACGTCACTTCATCAGTGATTGTTTCAAACAATTTATGACTTTCAGTCATTTTTCATTCCGGTTCCCAGGAGCTCAACAAAATTGTTGATGATTGAATCCAGGCTGAAGTCCACATCATCCAGGATTCTCATATGATTTCTGCTTTCTTTATGAAAGGCCATGTGAATGACTCCTTTTGATGCCCCCCAGATTATTATACCCAGCTCCTTGGGATCGTATGTATCTTTAATAGAACCATCCTGCATGCCGATTTGAAGTGCCCTGACGATGTAAGTCATAGCCTCACGGGCATTCTCCTCACAGGCGATGGCCAGTTCACCGTTATAGGTTTCGTTGCTGCTGATAAGGTTCTCATAATAGCTGAAAGCCGTAAAATAGATTGGATATTGCTGTACAAACCCGAGATAGGATTGCCCCATCTTTTTAATCATCTCTAAACCCGACAGCTCGAGCAGCAGGATTTTACTAAGTGATTGGTTCAACATTCTGGACCCCCGCTCAGAGATGGCCAGATGGATGGACGCTTTGTTTTTGAAATAGAGATAGAGCGTGCCTTTACTCACCTCGGCTTCGTGTGCTATTTCATCCATTGTTGCGCTTTCAAACCCGCTCCTTCTCATTACCTCTTCAGCAGCATCAATAATCCACTCTTTTCTCTCGGCCCTTTTACGCTCTTTCCGTGATAATTTTACCATACATTTTGACTAACGGTCATTTTTTGAATTCCGGTCACAAAGTTAAAATAAAATACGCCCCTTTCCTACGTAATAAAAAAATTTTTGTGACACCTTTTTTTAAGATGAGTTCAGCACTCTTTCACTACGAAGCATTCACAGGAATTTTGATTTTTCAGAACCTCAGAAAAAATCAGATGCGGGTGCCTCCACTCAGTAAATAAAGAATGGCCATTCTTACGGCAAGCCCGTTGGTTACCTGATTCAGAATTACCGCCCGATCGCTGTCAGCAACGTCACTCTCCATTTCCACTCCTCTGTTGATCGGGCCCGGGTGCATAATCATAAAATCCGGATATTTTTCAAGGTGAGCCATTTTTATTCCGAACAATTCATGATATTCGCGCAGACTCGGGAACAGGTCGGTTACTGCTCCCATTCTCTCCATCTGAATGCGCAGTGCCATGGCAACATCACACCATTCCAGGGTTTCTTCGAGGTTATAGGAAACATTGGCTCCCAGAGTATCTACAAAAACCGGCATTAAGGGCCTGGGACCGCAAATGGTTACTTCGGCACCGAGTTTTTTCAGGCCAATTATATTAGACCGAACCACTCGGCTATGGCTGATGTCTCCGATAATGGCAATTTTCTTGCCTTTAATTTCTGGATGAATCTGCTGCATGGTAAACATATCAAGCAGAGCCTGAGTGGGATGTTCGTGTGCGCCATCGCCTGCATTCAGGATGGCTGCATCAACGCAGCGGGTTAAAAAATAAGGTACACCCGGACTTTCGTGGCGTACCACCACCATATCAATTTTCATGGAGCTGATATTCCGGATAGTATCTTTCAGGGACTCTCCTTTTTTCGTACTTGAAATACCGGATGAGAAGTTCACCACATCGGCCCCCATCCTTTTCTGAGCCAATTCAAAAGAGAGCCTCGTCCGTGTGCTGCTTTCATAAAACAGGTTTACGATGGTTTTATCTCTCAAAGTAGGCACTTTGGGAACGGGCCGGTTCAGCACTTCTCTGAATGTTTTGGCCTGTTCCAGTACATAAGAAATATCTTCTGCTGTATAATCTGCAAGACCAAGGAGGTGTTTTTTATTGAATTTATACCCTTCGGTGGTTGTTTTAGACATTGACCGCTCCTCCTTTTATCACATACACGGCATCTTCACCATCCAGTTCTTTTACTTTTACAAGTACCTCTTCATCGGCATGCGTGGGTAGTGTAAGGCCAACATAATCGGCACTGATGGGAAGCTCTCTGTGACCCCGGTCTATCATACAACAAAACCGGATGCTCCGCGGACGCCCGTAAGCCATCAGTGCATCCATTGCAGAGCGCACTGTACGGCCTGTGTAGAGAACATCATCCACCAAAATCACATCCCGGTTGTACAGGTCGAATGGAATTTCAGTGACTTTCACCTCGGGCATTTTCAGTTTTGATCGAAAATCATCTCTGTAGAATGTTACATCCAGAACGCCAAAATCGGGCCTGGTTCCCAATTCCCTGCCGATAACGTCGATAATTCTGCGCCCCATATAAACACCCCGGGTCTGCATTCCAATCACGGCTGGCTCGGCGGGATCATCATACGGCTCAAGGAACTGGTGGGCAAACCGCAGATAGGTGCGGTTCACGTCCTCTTCTGTCATGATTTTGGCTTCTTCCAAAAAGTTACCTCAGCGTAATTTTTAAAAGTAAAATTAGCGATTGGCAGGCTTGAAAACAATCTAAATGACTCAGTAAATATCATAATCAGTTTTCAAAATTTTGCAGCCGATTCTTTGTACCTTTAGGCCTGCAATTTCAGAATAGCAAAATGACTGCAGAACGTACACGAAAACTTTTACTTTTTCTTGTCATCATCCTCATTTCACTGAACCTGAGGCCAGCTATAACGAGTGTTGGCCCTCTGGTGGGTGAAATTCGTTTGGATACGGGACTTTCCAACTCGATGATTGGTCTGCTGACCACGATTCCCGTTCTTGCTTTCGGTTTTTTCTCGGTCCTAACTCCTCTGTTCACCCGAAAAATCGGGACTGAGGGAACCATGTCTTTTGCACTTTTTATCTTGTCGGGTGGCATTTTGCTGCGGGTTATTCCATCGTTTGCGGCGCTCTTCATCGGAACTTTGATTTTGGGTATTGGTATCGCCCTCGGAAATGTTCTTTTGCCGGGCATCATAAAAAAACAGTTCCCTAAACGCGCAGGTTACCTCACGGCAACTTATTCAGCCATGTTCGGCGCCGGAGCTGCTCTGGCATCAGGGGTGAGTGTACCGCTTTCTGAAGGTGCCGGCCTGGGCTGGAGATGGGCGCTGGGTGTGTGGGGGTTTGCCTCTCTGATCGCATTGATTGTCTGGCTGCCTCAGATGAAAACCAATCTGCCGGCTGTAAATCGTAAAAGTTTCCGGGAAGCATTGAGGCATCTTGGCACTACGAAACTGGCCTGGATGATCGCCGTTTTCATGGGCGTGCAGTCACTCACCTATTACACGCTGATTACCTGGCTACCGGAAATTCTGATCGACAGAGGAATGAACCCTTCAGATGCCGGCTGGATGCTTGCTTTTATGCAGGCAATGGGAGTTCTGGGTACGTTAATGATTCCCGCCTGGGCTGCCCGCAGAAAACGCCAGCGCCTGCCAGTGATCATTATTGTGGTACTTGAGCTGATCAGCCTTATTGGATTGATGGTACCTTCATTGACATTAGCGGTTGTTTGGTCCGGGTTGATTGGTTACTGCCTCGGCGGTAGTTTTGGTTTGGCATTGTTGTTTATTGTGCTCCGCAGCCGCGATTCCGACTCGGCGAATGAGCTGTCCGGAATGTCGCAATCGGTGGGATACACCATAGCCGCCACAGGGCCTTTTATTTTCGGGGGATTGTTCGATCTTTTTGAAAACTGGTTCATACCAATAGCCTTCCTGATCTGTATTACCATCATTAAAACATGGGCCGGATGGTGGGCCGGGCGCGATGAGTATGTTTGATATAATTTCACGCGGAGACGCGACGGCACAGTGAAACACGCGGAGATGCAACGGCGCGGAGGTTGGGGGGAAGGCATTTTTAAAGATTGTTGACAATTCTTTTTATGCCATGCTTTAACAATGCTTCATTGAAATTGATCAACAAGCCGAGTTTGATATCTGTCAGTCGTAAATAGGTAAGCAACTGTTTATGATGAACAGTTGCAAGTTGTTCGATAGATTTTATTTCAACGATCAGCTTGTTTTTAATGATAATATCAGCTTTAAAACCAATATTCATTTTTCTGCGCTTCCATTTTACCGGAATAACTTCCTGCCGTGTAAACTCAAAACCTGATTTGCCTAATTCGTAACAAATTATTTCTTCATAAACTGATTCAAAAAGTCCTGGCCCCAAGGTTTTATGAATTTCAAAACTGATGTCCAAAATCATACTCGCCAAAACATTCTCTCTCAATAATAACCTCCATAATATTTGATTAAGTATTCAACTCACCCTCTGCGCCGCCGCGCCTTTGCGTGCTTTCTTTCATCACCGCGCCGCTGCGCCTTTGCGTGATCTACCTAACTCCACGGATCTGTGGCTTCCACAATCCAGCCATCCAGCGGATGCATCGGGCAGGCACTGCTGTTCAGATAGTGTTCCGGTTTGGCTACTAAACCAAGGTTTACAGCTCTTCTGTGAATCTGCACGGCGTGTTGGTCAATATCATCCTGTTTATAAAGTGTTTTCATAAATGTTTCCTCCTCCCAAATATGAATTCCTTCCGGTTTGCCGGCCGGGCCAAATTCCTGAAAAACCGACAGCATCCACGATGTATGAAGATTTGTTGACCCGTTTCTGAGAATCAGCATCACCGCTTTCGATGTAAACGCTTTGTACGACTCCAGCACATCAGGCAGCGATCCCCAGGCCGTATTGGCAATTATCACAATGCGATCGGGAAGCAGCGAATAATCATAAATTCTCATCCCTCGTTTTTCACAGCTCCACTTCAACCCGTTCAGCATTTTCTTTGTGATAAGAGGCTGCACAAACAACGGCACTCCACCGGCAAGCCGTAATTCCACATAAAACACTTCTTTTGTTTTTCTGTTCGATTTTCTTCCCATAGTTCAAAAATTTTATTGGTCTTTATTGTAAGAGCCAAAAAAAGCCAATCCCTTACAAACCAATTTGCACACCTTTTTTTTACTCTCCGATTTGGCTATTATTCATCCGGAAAAAACAACTATTGACTGATTAACCCTGGAGATATGAAAATTCACGAGTATCAAGCAAAAGAGCTATTTAAACAATATGGAATTGCAGTGCCGGGCGGTGTTGCCACCAAATCTGTTGATGAGGCCGTAAAAGCCGCCGAAGAAATGAAGGCAAATGGCACCACACTTTTTGTAGTTAAGGCACAGATTCATGCAGGCGGACGCGGAAAAGGCCGGACTAAAAAGAATAATGCCAAAGGGGTAATTCTCTGCAAAACCATTGAAGAGGTTAGAGAAGCCGCCGAATCTCTGCTGGGTGATACACTCGTAACCATTCAAACCGGCGAGGAAGGGCAGGAAGTCAAAACCATTTATGTAACCGATGGCGTGGAGATTGAAAAAGAGTTTTATCTCGGCATACTACTCGACCGCGAAAAGAGCCAGAATGTAATTATGGTATCTACCGAAGGCGGTGTTGAAATTGAAAAAGTAGCGGAAGAAACCCCTGAAAAAATCGTAAAAGTTTGGGTTGAACCCGGCATGGAGCTGCAGCCCAATCAGGCACGGCGGCTCGCATTTGCACTTGGCCTGAAAGGTGATGCTTTCAAAAAAGGAGTAAAATTTATCTCGACTCTTTACAAGTTTTACGAAGAAAAAGATGCCGATATGGTTGAAATCAATCCTCTGGTTACTACGCCGGATGGCGATGTACTGGCCCTCGATGCCAAAGTTACATTCGACGGAAACTCGCTCTACCGACATAAAGACATTGTAGAACTTCGTGATAAATCTGAAGAGAACCCGATTGAAGTTGAAGCATCCAAATACGACCTGAACTACATCAAATTGGACGGTAACGTAGGCTGTATGGTGAATGGTGCCGGGCTTGCTATGGCCACAATGGACATCATTAAACTTTCGGGCGGCGAGCCGGCCAACTTCCTCGATGTGGGCGGCGGTGCCAATGTAGAAACCGTGAAAAACGGATTCCGGATCATTCTGGAAGACCCGAACGTGGAAGCCATTCTCATCAATATTTTTGGTGGAATTGTTCGCTGTGACCGTGTGGCCAACGGAGTTATTGAGGCGATCAAAGATCCCGATATTGCCAAAAAAGTGGAAGGTGTACCCATTATTGTGCGGCTGCAGGGAACCAATGCCGAAGAGGCCAAAGTGATCATCGACAACAGCGATCTCAATGTCATCTCGGCCGTGCTGCTGAAAGAAGCTGCCGAACAGGTTTCCAAAGTACTGGCCGCCTGATTTCACAGCTCTACATTTTGATTCTATCATAAAGCCCCGGTAATAATCTGCCGGGGTTTTTCTTTTTTTGCTCCCAATTTGTTTCGAACTGTATGATTACCTCATTTTAGAAAATCTGGATGGAATAAATTTGATTCGTTATTTGCACGCGGAGGCGCGGCGGCGCAGAGTTTAGTTAGAAGGCATTATTATAATCATAAATCTTAATCAATAACCTTCGCGACTTTGCGAGATTCTTTCCAAAATCTGGATAGGTACCCGGCCAAACCAGGGTGTATAAGAAATAGAGCCGAAACCCGGCTGACCGTATAGCATGGTTCAAATTAATCCTAAAGCTTATGAATCGATTAAACCTACTGCTCCCTATCAGTTTGTTCTCTCTTGTATTGTTTTCTTGCACAGAAATCTCTACAAACGATTTTCAATTTTCGATGAAAGAAGGCGGAATGCTGCAAACCGATACCGAAGTATTTCAAGCCGAAGTTTTTCAAAAGCCCTGGCATGGAGTTCGTTTTGATATTCCCTACACCATCACCAACACAACAGATGAAGCTGTGTACATGATCGGGTGCAAGCAGCCTATGGCGCCGGTGCTGCAGAAAAGAACTAACGGAGAGTGGGTTTCGGCTTACAACTCTGTAGAACAGGGTTGCCTGAGTCCGCCATTTATTGTTAAGGCAGGCGGGCAGTGGCAGGATACTTTGCGGGTTTACGGGATATTTCCCGGCCAGAATGCATTCCCGGAGTTTCACACTGATGTTGAAGGTGAATACAGGCTAAAGAAAAAAATCTATTCAAATCCCGATACATTTAAAGATTCTGAGAATTGGAATGAGCAGCTTCTGCCGGATGAACTGAGAATTTCCAACTCGTTTTATGTGAAGGAAAAATAATTCCATAATACGCCAAAGCTGGTTCAAGCGTCCACTTGGGCCATTTCGGGTGGCATCAAACAAGGGTACAAGTACAAGCGGACGCTTGTGCCAGTATCTGCTTTTTCTCTTCCCGAAATCTGAATCATTCAGGCAATTCAAAAAATGATTCCCACCGTCGATTGTTTTATATTGTGATGTTATGCTTTTAATGAGAGGTTTTTGCTCAACACATGGCGAAATTTAAACTCCATTCCCCGTGGGAGCCTGCCGGCGATCAGCCCAATGCCATCAAGGAATTAACCGAGGGAATACACCACAACGACAAATTTCAGACACTGCTCGGAATTACCGGCTCGGGAAAAACCCGCACAATTGCCGGTGTGATTGAAAATGTGCAGAAACCAACACTGGTGATGAGCCACAACAAAACCCTGGCTGCCCAGCTTTACCGTGAGCTGAGTGATTTTTTTCCAGAAAACCGGGTTGAGTTTTTCATCTCCTACTACGATTACTATCAGCCCGAAGCGTACATCTCCGCACAGGACAAATATATCGAAAAAGACCTCTCCATCAACGACGAAATTCAACGGCTGAGACTGCGGGCTACCAGCTCACTGCTCTCCGGCCGGCGTGATGTGATTATTGTTTCTTCGGTTAGCTGTATTTACGGCATTGGTTCGCCTTCGGAGTATGAAAAACTGATCATCCACCTCGAAACAGGCATGGAGATTCCCCGCAACAAACTGCTTTACGACCTGGTGGACTTGCACTATTCCCGCAACGACATCGATTTCTCACGCGGAACATTTCGCGTTCGGGGGGATGTGGTGGACCTCTATCCCGCTTATTCCGAAGAGGGATTGAGAATTACCTTTTGGGGTGATGAAATCGAAAATCTGGAAATTTTTGATGTAGACACCGGCAACATTATCGACCGGATTGATGAGTTTCGAATATATCCCGCATCGCACTACGTAACCTCCAAAGGCCGCCTGGACGAGGCCATTGAACAAATTCGGGACGAGCTTTACTGGAGGGTGGAAATTATGAAACAGGAAGAAAAGTTCCTCGAAGCCAAACGTCTTGAGCAGCGCACGCTTTTTGATATCGAGATGATGCAGGAGATCGGCTACTGCTCCGGCATTGAAAATTATTCGCGCTATCTGAGTGCCCGCAAACCGGGGGAACGCCCCTACTGCCTGATGGACTATTTTCCGGATGATTATCTTCTGGTGGTGGATGAGAGCCATCAATCCGTTCCACAAATCGGGGCGATGTATGGCGGCGATCGTTCACGAAAACTGGAACTGGTAGAACACGGATTCCGCCTGCCCTCTGCAATGGACAACCGTCCGCTAACATTTGATGAGTGGGAAAACATGGTAAACCAGGCCATTTTTGTGAGTGCAACTCCGGCTGATTATGAACTGGAAAAATCCGGCGGTATCTACGTTGAACAGATCATCCGTCCGACCGGCCTGATGGAGCCCGAAATTGAGGTAAGGCCACTTGGCAATCAGGTAGATGATTTAATAGATGAAATCCGCATCAGGGCAGAAAAAAATGAGCGGGTGTTATGTATCACACTCACAAAACGACTCAGTGAGGAGCTTAGTGAATATCTCAAAAATCTGGGAATCAGCGCGGCATACATGCACAGTGAGCTGGATGCCATGCAACGGGTGGAGGTACTTTACAAATTCCGGCGGGGTGATTTTAATGTGCTGGTTGGAATTAACCTGCTTCGGGAAGGAATCGATATTCCGGAACTGAGCCTGGTGGCCATAATGGATGCTGATAAAGAGGGTTTTCTGCGGTCGGAAACCTCCCTGTTTCAGATTGTGGGGCGTGCCGCACGGAACATTGAAGGGAAAGCCATTCTGTACGCTGATAAAATTACTAAAAGCATGAAAAAGGTTATTGACGAGACCGAACGGCGTCGTAAATTACAGCATGAGTACAACGAAAAGCACGGGATAACTCCCAAAACGATTGAGAAAGAACTCAAGCCTCTTGTTGATCCGTCATTGATATCAACGCAAGATTTTACGCTTGATAAAAAAGACGGTTATGAGGAGAATGATTATCTTGAAATTGTGAAAGTTGCCGATGATGGAATTCAGTATAAGGCAAATCCGGCTATGAAAGAGGTGACATTTGATAGCAAAGAAAAATTTCTTGATTATTTACGCGAATCGATGCTTCAGTCGGCCAAAAACATGGAGTTTGAAGAGGCAGCTCGAATTCGGGATCAAATTGCAAAATTAGAAAAAGAACTTTGACAAAACCTGAACCATGAGTAAAATTGATTTCTTGAAAACGTTTATCAAAGATCGGGATGTTGCATCTGTTACACCCACTTCCATGCACTGCGTAAAAAAAGTGTGCACCAATATCGATTTTAAACAAGACTTTACTCTGGTTGAGTATGGCCCTGGAGACGGAGTGTTTTCCAAATATCTGCTGAATAAAATGACGCCTGGCTCCAAACTGATTTTAATTGAACTGAACAAAGATTTTGCAGTGCGTCTGCAAGAATCCATCAACGATCCAAGAGTGGAAATTCACAATACCCGGGCCGGGGATGTTGAATCGGTGTTAAGTCCGGAAGATATTGGACACATTGATTATGTCTTATCCGGCATTCCATTTTCGTTTCTGAAAAAAGACCGAAAACACGTCGTTTTACAAGCCACCAAAAATATTTTAAGAGAAGGCGGCCTTTTCCTCGCCTATCAAACAAGCGGACATTTAAAAAAGCCGGTTATGGAAGTGTTTGGGAACTATGAAACCGATTTTGTACCCCTGAATATCCCGCCCTATTTTGTCTATAAAGTTTTTAATAACGGAACTTAAAAAGCTTTGGAATTCAACCGTTAGGGACAGGCAATCCATCAATCTGTACACTGTTTTATGAAACCGGACGGCCACCGCATCATACCACCGGAGATACTTCTGAACGGATATCGCCAGGGAGTTTTCCCCATGAGTGAATCCAGGCACGATCCCGAAGTACGATGGTATGGTGCCGAAAAAAGAGGCGTCATTCCAATACATCAATTTAGAGTTTCAAAAAATGTCAGAAGAATCATCCGCCAGGGGCGGTTTACCTGCAAAATCAATAACTCTTTCAGGGATGTGGTAGAACGTTGTGCTGACCGGGATACCACCTGGATATCTGAAATTATCATCAATTCTTTTGAAGTCCTTCACCATGCAGGCCACGCCCATTCTGTTGAAATGTTCGATGAAGATCAGAATTTAGCAGGCGGCCTTTACGGCGTCTCGCTCGGAGCGGCATTTTTTGGAGAGTCGATGTTCAAAGAAAAAAAGGAAGCCGATAAAGTTGCACTCTGGCACTGCCACAAAATATTGAAGCAAAACGGGTTTGAACTGTGGGATACCCAGTTTTATACCGATCACCTCGGGCAATTCGGGTGCATTGAAATCTCCAGAGAGGAATATTACGAAAGATTGGAGAAAGCGCTGCAGAAACAGGCGGAATTCCAATATAACGTGGGTTCGGTATAAAATCGTTGAATTTTGTGTAGAAAGGTCTTTTAGTTCAAAAAGGGCGTCATCCCGCACCTGATGCGCTCATTTTTTGAACACGCAGCGTTAGCGGAGTGATATCTCCAGGCGTTGATATTGGCAGGAGATGCCGGATCGGGTCACGCATGACGGAATTGATTGTATTTTACAACTTTATGCCCTTTTTGGGTAGTCTCAGATTCATTTTCCAAATTCTTATGTCGTACTCCCGTGGTATATATAGACCGTCGGTTTCGGCTGACCAATCTCAGATCTATTCACAAAAGATGGTGCAAGTATCCCGCCTGATTTATGCCAGGAGAAACTCTCTGATTAGAAAGGAATCCCGTCCATTTTTCTGGCTGCAAGATAGCTACCTGTCAAAAATAATAGTATCAACAGCAATGCAACGGCCGCTGCATAGGCCGGGATTTCAAGTGCAGAATAACCGGGCAGAAAACCGGATGGGCGTCCTGCATCAGCTACTGCCCAAAGAAGTGAGACGAGGCCCGTTACCACCGGCAGTAAAATAGCAAGAATAGACCCCAGCCTGCATGTACGGTAAATGATTTCCCTGATATGTTGGCTCCCCAAAAGCGCCCAGCTCCAAATTATCAAAAAGATGATGATGCAGGTGATCATATGGAAAACAGGGTGCATAAATGTTCCTGTTATCCCATAAACCGGATACATAATAATAAACCAGATCAAAGCTGTATTTGGCAGTGAAAACAGAGCGGCAGATATGTAGGCTGCCGGGCTTTTATATTTAATTTTAGCCATGCTGTAAACCTGTAATTATTCTTCACAACCTTCAAGCAAGTTTATAAAACAATTCGTGCTGGTTTCATCTTGTAAGACTTGCTATTTAAAAATCATGATATAAGCACCGGGCAAGATGGAATAAAAAAAGCCATGAACAGATCACCCCGAACACGGCTCTCAATGATGCGTTTATGCATTATCGCCAGCTTTACTCAATTATTTGGTTGAGATCCGCGCAGCAGCTCCGATTTTTTGATTCGAAATTAGTTTTAAGCTTTATTAAAAAGTACAACGGGCAGCTTGCCCGTTACTCAAAAACTCAAATTCAACCACATCCCTTCCTATCGAATCTTCATGCCGGATAGCCCAACCCGCAACCAATTCTCAAACCATTCAACGTTTTTCCGGCCGGAGAAGCTCTCCGGCGTACAATCATAACCTCTACATTCGTCAGACCGCAGGAAGCGGTCAGACGAGGTTTGAAACTCTTCGGCGTACTATTTGCCCAGAAGCATATCCAGGAATTCGGTGCGGACTTCTTCGCCGGCATCACGGAAATAGAGAAATGGAAGGTGGCGTTCTGTGTCCGTTGTGTCGGTTTCCACTCCCCAGAGTGGAATCAGTGAGGTTGGTAGCATGGAATAGCGGCCGTCCCCGATGATGTGAGATTTTTCGGGATGACGGATCAGGTAGCCTTCCGACAACCGCTCGAACCGCCTGAGATCGTTGTAGAGGGTGGTGTTTTTGTATTGTCCGAATTCTTCATCGATTTCAACCAGTTTGGCAGATTCACCCTCGTAAACATTCACCGGGCTGAACGGTCCCGCCCTCAAACCATAAGCAAATACTTTTCCATTGTGAATGTAATTGCCCCGCCACAAAATCTGATTACCGATCGTCGGTTTTACCACGATTGATTCTGCCCGGTGATTCTGCCGTTCAGCCCACTTCTCCAGCGCCGATTGGCTTCTTTCGTGTTGAACAAATCCAAAAAATAGTATCAGTGCATACCAGACCCAGGCTCCGTAAATCAGTGGTTTTTTCTGATGCCACACACCAAATCCCACAAAAACAATCAGGCCGGCTGTAAGCAGCGGATCTACAACGGAGACTAGATTCCAGGCAAAACGGGTGTCCAGAAACGGCCAGAGCAATTGTGTGCCATAGCTTGTAAATGCATCACTAATCCCCGCCGTTGCATATCCCGCAAAACTGAACAGGTAGAGCTGTTTAAAACTGAGTTTCTTTCTGAGGAACCACCATAAAACAGCAGAAGCTATCAGCGCACCCACCGGAATAAAAATCAGCGAATGGCTGAATTGCCGGTGAATTTCGATATTGAACAGTGGATCCGACGGAAGGTGAATATAATAATCCAGATCGGCCATCATGGCGGCCACAAATCCCGTAAAGGCTGCGGGACGCATTTTTTCTTTATCCGAAACGACCTGCGCTGCCGCTGACCCGATAAGTCCGTGAGTGAGTGGATCCATCCGGTTTATTCGTCTCTGACCGCATCGGCCGGTTGAATGGATGATGCCCTGACTGCCGGATACCAGCTTGCCAGCAGACACAACACCATGGTACCCGCCAGTATAATGGCAATATCAAAAAAACGGATAGCCACCGGATAGGCATCAATTATAAAAGAAGATGATAATCCTACCAGGCTAAACTCCTGTTGGGCCAACGTGAGGGCAATCCCGAGAAAGCCGCCGATTCCGCAGCCGATCAACCCGATCTGAATTCCCTGGCTCTGGAAGATTTTTTTGATCTTTTTGGGAGTCATCCCCATGGAAATCAGCACCCCGATATCCCGTTTTTTCTGAATTACGATCATCGTCAATGAACCAACAATATTGAGCACGGCTACAAACACAATAATCATCAGAATAAAATAAGAGCCCCATTTTTCGAGGTACATCACATCATAGAGCGGTTTCTGCAGATCGTACCAGGTTTGGATTTGATATTCCGCTCCCAACAGTTCCTGTAAATCTGACTTGACAGCATCAGCCCGGTCGGTATCGGTGAGCTGAATGTCGAATCCCGTAATTTCGTTTCTCATGTTAAATAACCGTTGAGCCGCGGCAATATCGATGTAGGCTACATCCCCTTCAACAATCTGATGTTGGTCGTAACTGGCTCTCACTTCAAACCGGCTGACCCTCGGCGCCGTGAACTGCGTTAGTGCCCGGCGCATTCCGGTGGGGCTGAGCATGGCTATTTCATCATCATGATTGAGTCTGTAACGGTTGATGAGCGTTTCGCTGACTACAACCCCCGGGCGGCCGTTTCGAACCGACAGATCGAGCGACCCCGATTCAACCGAGTGTTCCATTTGCTCGATCAGGGCGTCTGTTGATGTGTCAATACCGCGCACAGTGATTACCTCATTGCGGCCATTCTGAAAAGCCAGCATCACTTTTCCTTCCACATACATGCTCACATTTACAACTTCGGGGTGATCTTGCACGCTTCTAATCAGGTCTTCATCAAATAACATGGCCGGCTGGTCAACCAGCTCGATACGAATGTCTGGGTCGAACGAAAGCAGATAGCCGCGAATCACTTCGAAGAATCCATTAAATACAGAGAGAATTACAATCAGCAGAGCCGTACCTATGGTAATCCCGATAATGCTGATTGTAGTGAGCACCGAGATCAGCGAAATGTGTTTTTTCGAAAAAAGGTAGCGTCTCGAAATAAATTGAATGATATTCATTCTGATATTTTGTATTTATCCCATTCACATAATTCTTTTGACATCATCTAACTCCCTGCTAAATTTTATATCTTTAGCAGCATTTCAAAAATATCAAAAAAGGTTAGTAAACGTGACTCTTAAAATCGAAGAAATAAGCGCAATATCCAACGGCGAACATGGAGATCTATTTTCTGTATTGGGTCTGCATAAAGTTTTAGTTGATGGAAAAGAAAAATTTGCCATCCGTTGCTTCCGGCCGGATGCAAAATCGATCCGTGTTTTACCCGACAGCGGGAAACCGGTTGAACTGAAGCGACTTTCTGACGAGGGCCTGTTTGAATATGTTTTCCCGCGCAGAAAAAAACGTTTTTCCTACAAAATTGAAGTGATACCCTATGTTGGAGAAACGTATGTTATTGAAGACGCCTACAGATTTGGCTCACTCATTTCTGATTTTGACCTGCAGTTGTGGGGCGAGGGAAATCATCACCACGCCTATAAAATGATGGGCTCACACACCAAAACGGTTGATGGAGTTTCCGGAACTCATTTTGTGGTAACTGCTCCGAGTGCCAGCCGGGTCAGTGTCATTGGCTCGTTTAACAACTGGGACGGGCGCGTGCACGGCATGAGAAAATATTATGAACAGGGAGTTTGGGAAATTTTTATCCCGCACGTTACCGAGGGCGATCTATATAAATTTGAAGTTAAATCGTTTGTAAACGAAGCACTTGTTAAAAAATCTGACCCCTACGGCCGATTGATGGAAATGAGGCCGGGTACGGCATCAAAAGTGTGGAACAGCAAATTCGAGTGGAACGACCAGGATTGGATGGACACGCGGGCAGAGCGTCAACATTTTGAACAGCCCATCTCCATTTATGAGATTCATCCGGGCTCCTGGAAACGAAAAGTGGGAGAAGAGCCCGGATTTTTGAACTACCGCGAACTCGCTGATGATCTTGTGCCCTACATGGTAGAGATGGGATTTACCCATGTTGAACTGATGCCCATTGCCGAACACCCGTACGATCCCTCCTGGGGATATCAGATTACCGGGTATTTTGCCCCTACCAGCCGCTTCGGTAACCCTGATGATTTGAGATATTTTATTGATAAATGCCACCAGGAAAATATCGGCATTATTGTGGATTGGGTTCCGGCCCACTTTACCAAAGACGAGCACGGCCTGCGCCGGTTCGACGGAACTGCCCTCTATGAACACGAAGACCCCAAACTGGGCGAACATAAAGACTGGGGTACCTGCATTTTCAACTTTGGGCGAACAGAGGTAAAAAACTTTCTGCTTTCCAATGCTATTTACTGGCTTGAGGAGTTCCATATTGACGGTCTCCGTGTAGATGCGGTGGCCTCCATGCTCTATCTGGATTATTCAAGAGAAGAAGGCGAGTGGATTCCAAACCAGTACGGCGGCAGAGAAAATCTTGAAGCCATCAATTTTTTGCGCAGAT
>SKYV01000085.1 GCA_007127745.1 Balneolaceae bacterium | reverse complement strand
TGCCGATGCAGAAGTTTGCCCTATCTGTGGTTACGATTTTCCGAAGCAGCCCAAATCCATTCAGATAGCCGTATGGGTGTTTATTGCTTTGATACTGCTGTGGATTTTCTTTTAAAATGTATGGGCCTCTTTTGGTAGCGCTTCGACTAAAAGTCACTGAAAAACATTCACTTTAAGAGAAATAAGCCGTACTTTTAAAGGCTTTCTACAGTAATAAAAAGTTTATATTTCTACAGATAGATGACGTATCTCACATTTGTCCGAAAGGAGAGAAGGCTGCTCTCATTTGCGGTTTCCTTTACATTTTTTTCCAGTTTTGGCCAGACTTTTCTGATATCCCTGTTTGTTCCCTCTTTTTTAATTGCATTTGAGCTGAGCAATGCATCATTCGGAACACTCTATTCAATTGCCACGTTAGCAAGTGCCGTTGTACTTCCCTGGCTGGGGCAATGGATCGACCGCATCCCGCTCCGGGAATACAGCATGTATGTTGCTATCGGTCTGCTCACGGCAACTGTTTTGATGGCGGTTTCCTGGCATATAGCTATTCTTTTTATCGGCCTCATTTTGCTAAGACTGGCAGGTCAGGGGTTGAGCGGCCACACCGCACAGGCTACCATGGCCCGTTATTACGATAAACAGCGCGGAAAAGCTCTCAGTGTTTCGGGCCTGGGATATCCGTTGGGTGAGGCTATTTTGCCATCAGCAATTGCCGGCCTGATGGTGTTTTTCCACTGGCGGACAACATGGGCACTGATTGCCGCACTGATTGCCGTTATTTTTATACCGGCACTGTGGGTTTTAACCAAGCGGGAAAAACATGTAGTGAAAAATGAAAATCAGGGGGGAGAAACGCCCTCAACCAAAGAAAACTACACTGCGATCCTGTCGGATGTCCGAACTCTTGTGGTGCTGCCTGCTATTTTGATGCCGCCATTCTGGGTGACCGGTATATTTCTGTATCAGGTAGCGGCGGCCGATCAGCTTGGATGGTCAGCAGCCTTGATAGCCTCGGCATTTATCGCATTTGCGGCTACTCGTATTCTTGCCGGCCTGGCCTCCGGCCCGTTTATTGACCGGTTTTCGGCACAATCTCTCTTCCCGCTTCTTTTAATTCCCATGATTGCCGGCTGCTTCGTTGCATTTCAGTTTACCGGAAGCTGGGCGGCATTTGTCTATATGGGATTGATTGGTGTGACGATGGGCTTTGGCGGAACCATAAAATCGGCACTCTGGGCTGAGCTTTACGGAACGGATACAATCGGAACGGTTCAGAGCCTCTTTGCCTCGGTGATGGTGTTCAGCACCGCATTGAGCCCGTTTCTGGTTGGGTGGATGCTGGACCAGGGCATTACGTTCAACTCCATTTTATTACTTGCGTTAGTTACCTGTGTGATTTCAGCCCTGCTTTCACTCCGTATTTTACCGGCTTTTGACCGGGCATAAAATCCGGAACATATTTGTGGAATTATGCGGCACGTTTTACATTCGCATTGCGTTTGTTATGGCGTAACATAAAAACTTTACACTTATGAACTATTTGCTGCTAATTCTAACCCTATTTATGATGACAAATCTAAGCCAGGACCAGGACCCAAAGGAAACTGAAATTGCTGTATTTGGAGCTGGTTGTTTTTGGTGTGTTGAAGCCATTTATCAGCGGGTAAATGGAGTGATTGCCGTAGAATCGGGTTATGCCGGCGGGCATATTGAAAACCCGACCTATAACCAGGTGGTTTCCGGAAATACCGGCCATGCCGAGGTGGCACGTTTGGAATTTGACCCTGCACAGATTTCGTACGAAGAGCTGCTCGAAGTATTCTGGCACACTCACAATCCCACCACTCTGAACCGTCAGGGAGCTGATGTGGGTACACAATACCGCTCTGCCATTTTTTATCTTACCGAAGAGCAGAAAGAAGTTGCCGAAAAATCACTAAAGAAAACGGACGCATCCGATCTTTGGGAAGATCCGATTGTTACGGAAATTACTCCGCTTTCAAATTACAGCACGGCCGAAGATTATCATCAGAATTACTTCAACAACAATCCCAATGCGGGATACTGTTCGGTGGTCATTGCCCCAAAACTGGCCAAATTCAAAAGAGATTTTCCCCATCTGCTGCAGGAATCCCTCTGAAAATTCTGCTTTGATTTATACCTTAGATATGCTATTTATTAGCGACTATACAATTAGCTAATTAACAATTGAATGTTACAATTTTATGAGATCACTATTTGTTTTGACCCTGTTTTTGTTTGCTTCATTTACTTTCACCGGAACGGCACTTTCACAGGAACGTACGACCGATCGTGTTTGGCAAAGCCCGAATGCGGCTGTGGCCCAGACCATTGGGTTAACTGAAGTGACTTTGACCTATGGCCGCCCAAGTGTTCGCGAACGTGTAATTTTTGCCGATGACGGACTGGTTCCGTTCCACAATGTCTGGAGAACCGGCGCCAACGAATCCACTGCCATTACATTTTCTGATGATGTTCTTGTGGAAGGCGAATTGGTTGAAGAGGGAGTGTATTCACTCTACACGATTCCCGGAGCTAATGAATGGACAATTATTATCAACAACAAGTTGTCGTGGGGAACCCAGTACGATGAAACCGAAGATGTGATTCGTGTGCGGGTTCAGCCCGAGGAATCTTTCTACATGGATCAGATGATGATCTATTTTGAGAATGTAACACCGGAGGAGGGTGATCTTGTCATCCACTGGGATACGGTAAAAGTGCCGGTGAATATTCAGCCGGTAGATGATTGAGCCGACAGAGCATAATCATAACTGAGCTCCGGCCGGCGTCGCGAACTTTGTGACGAAATGATCAAATAAATAAAAGACAGCCTGAAATAAGCGTCCGTTTGTATCAATTCCGGAAACATATTTCTTGTCAGAATTAAAGAAACAGTTTTCGCGTTATTTCTTTTAAAAGCAGATGTTTTGGCACCGACCGGAACATCTCCAGCCACGATACTTTCTCACCGGCAGCCATTCGGATACGATATTGCTGATAAGCTTCCTGATTTTTGTTCATTTTGTGCCTGTGTTTTTCGAAACAGGCACGGTATCCTTCAATTTGGCTGCCCGACGTGGTAATACTGTCACGATCTTCACTCATATTCACCACCTGCAGTGTATGAGGAACACATTTAATAGGCCCGAAATCGTGCGCAAGCCTGATCCACAGGTCATAATCCTGGGCCGAAGGCAGTGTTTCATCATAGCCTCCCACCTCAAGGATGTACTCTTTCCGGGTTAAAACCTGGTTGCCCACCTGGTTGTAGAAAAGCAGATCCTGCAGAGTAATGGTCTCCTTTTTTTTCCAGACAGCTTCCCTTTCACCAAAAATCATCCGGTCGTTGGAGCAGACACCGGAAATGCCTTCAGTGAAACCGTCCAGCAGATATTCAATCCGTTTCGGCCGCCAGAAATCATCATCATCGAGGCCTGCAACAAATTCTCCGCTTGCCTGTTCAATAGCTATGTTCCGGCTTGTCGCAGCACCTTTGGGCGTTTGATTGCAGATAATGGTCACGGCATGGTTTTCGGAAAATTCAGCCAAAACATCCGGAGTGTTATCATCGGAAGCATCATCCACTACAATGATTTCCAGATTCTCCCAGGTTTGTTCTGCCACGGACTGCAGTGCCCGCTGGAGGGTATCGGCGCGATTTCGGGTGGGGATGAAGGCGGTTACTAATGGCTGCGGATTATCCGGCATGGTTCTTCCGAGGATTGTTTATATTCATTTGGTGCGCAGTTTACAGACGGTTCAAAAAATAATTCATTACATCTGCACAAAACAAAGTTATGCAAAGCCTGCCACGAATCACAGTTGCAATCTGCACATATAACCGTGCGGGGTATCTTGCCGATACGCTCGAGGATCTGGCTTCACAGTGCACCGATCCTGAATGGTTTGAAATCCTTGTGATCAACAACAACAGCAGGGACGGTACCGAAACGGTGTGCGAAATTTTTTCCAAAACACATCCTGAATGCAACTTTCGCATGGTTACCGAAAAAAAGCAGGGCTTGTCGTTCGCGCGAAACCGTGCTGCAAAAGAAGCCGAAGCCGAGGCCATTTTTTTTATTGATGATGATGTGAAACTGCCGGAAGATTTCATAAACAGAGCACTGAATTACCTGGAAAAACGGCCGTCAACGCTGTGTGCGGGCGGCAGAATTTTTGTGGATTTTGATGAACCTAATGATGATGCGGACTGGATACCGGGAGAGCTGATGCCGATGTTTGGCCTGCACGATTTGGGGGATGATGATCTCACCTATCCGAAGAGCAACTTTCCGAGGGGCGGCAATATGATGATCCGAAAGACGGTTTTTGAAGCTTTCGGGTATTTTGATACCACACTCGGGCGAACCGGCGAACAGCTTCTGGGCAGCGAGGAAAAAGATTTTTTTGAAAAAATCCGCCGAAATGGGGTGGACCTGCATTACTGGGCAGATCTCAGCCTTATACACCGAATCGGGGCAGCGCGGCTGGAAAAAGAGTACCTCGCAAAACAATCGGAAGGTATTGGCCGCAGTGAGAGGCTGCGGCTAAAGGGAGATTATGAAAACCTCCTGAAAAAATTCGGTAGCGAGTTGTTCAAACTGGCAGGCAGCCTGTTTTTATCGGTTTGGTATTTGATGCAAGGCAGGGCCAAAGCTGCCGGATTTCTGTTACAATTCCGGTTGTGGGTTTTAAAGGGGTTTTTATCCGGACCGGATAACAAATAACACAATTTTTCAAGTGTTTAAATCTTTATTTCTGGCTTCCGGTGGCTGTAAACGATCTAACTGATGGATAAAACGGTATGTTCCAGTTTTGTGCATTGTATGAGCTAAAATCGACAGTTCTCTGAACCGGATAACAGTTTTGGGAGTTCTGCATTCAGCAAACCATGCTCAATCCCTTCGATGCTGTTTATAGCTTTTTCTACATAACCTGCCTCGGGATTTTTGGTTGCTTCGCTAATCCCCGGACTGCATTCGGGTTCAAACGCATAGGCGTTTTTCATCCCTCACTTATCCGGGGCTATAATATCGGTCGCTCCTAATCGGAGCTGAATGTTGCCCTCATCTGCAACCTTCACGTGAATTCGCGGTTTTGTTTTGGCCTTACGGCGAGTTCGAGTGGGAGTTTGGATAGGTGACTTAAATCTAAAGGCCGTTAGGTACAGGCATCCAGAAAATTCCGGCAGGGATGGCCGATCTGATAACCCCGGGTGAAGCGGTTATCAGAATTGCGTAGCAAGAATGATGGAGTGCAACCCGGGGTAAAGCAAAGCCTAATACCAAAACCCCGAGATGGCCATGTTGCCAAAAACCGAAAATTCATTCGAGGGGTTACCGGGAAAGATTCCGGGTGAACCAGAAATGGATTTACTTCAAAAATGGCTCTCAAATCTTTTTAAAAAAAATCTCAAATTAAAATTTCATAGAAATTGAAACAGAACCATTTATATTCATTGAAGGGAGATTTTTCATAACCGGAACCATTCAGGAGTATTATGAAAGCACTTTTAATTGATGAAAGCCCGGACAAGCCGGTCATGAAACCGGGAGAACACCCCACACCGGAACCGGGAGAAAAAGAATTGTTGGTAAAAATAAGGGCAACGGCACTGAACCGCGCCGACCTGATGCAGAAAGCTGGAAAATATCCGCCGCCTAAAGGTGCATCACCCATTCTCGGGCTCGAGATGGCCGGCATTGTGGAAGAGGTTGGCAACGGAGTTACTTCGTTTCAAAAAGGAGATCGAGTGTGCGGGTTATTATCGGGCGGGGGATATGCCGAATATTGCACGATACACGAAGAGCTTGCCATTCCCATCTCCGATGATGTTTCATTTGAAGAAGCAGCCGCTATACCCGAAGTTTTTTTAACCGCCTACCAGGCACTAATTTGGCTGGGCAGGCTTAAAGAAAACGAAACAGTTCTGATCCATGCCGGTGCAAGCGGTGTGGGTACAGCCGCTGTGCAGCTTGCTAAATTGCTGAGGAGGGCACGGGTAATCACCACTGCAGGCAGCTCTGAAAAATGCTCATTAACGGCCTCGCTGGGCAGTGATCTCTGCATGAATTATAAAGAAGAAAATTTTGCAGAATCGCTCGAAGAGACGTTTGGCAAAAATTGTGTAAACCTGATTCTGGATTTCATCGGCTCACCTTACTGGGAAAAGAATATGCAGATTTTGGCAATGGACGGGCGCTTGATCTACCTGGCCATGCTGGGTGGTGCCACTGTTGAGAAGATGAGCCTGGTTCCGATTCTCAGAAAACGCCTCACCATAAAAGGCACTACACTGAGGAACCGAAGCCTTCAATACAAAATTGAACTGACCAGGAACTTTGTGAAAGAAACCGGGAAGCTATTCAAAGGCAAAAAGCTGAAACCGGTCATCGATTCAGTGTACGACTGGAACGATGTTGAAGAAGCCCACACAAGAATGGAAAACAACCTGAATGCCGGAAAAATTGTTTTAACCGGGATGTAAAATCACGGATTAGACTACCAATGACAGATGAGTTCCCATCCCTTTTCGGACCCACCCCAGCCCCTGACATTACCCATAAATAATTGGTATTGAAAATGATGTTTACTTTGCAAACAATTCGGCCTTGAATAAATTGGCGAAACAGTGAATCTGTAGATGCG
>SKYV01000033.1 GCA_007127745.1 Balneolaceae bacterium | reverse complement strand
GAATGCTGACACTGCGGGCCTCAGGCCGGCTGAGAATTAAAAATGGCATGACCACAATGGAAGAAGTCATAGCCATTACGCTTGAAGATCAGTAAAACCGGAATTATCAATGTTTGAACAGTTCTGGCAAATTCGAAATTTATTCTTAAATATGTTCAGCAATGAACATGATTTGTATCCAAGGTCAATGTAGATTGAACCAAAATAAATCTTTTGTTCGAATTTCAATTTACTCACAAAAAAGCCCTGAAGATGATACTCACCATCTTACTCAGTCACTCACTTCAATAGTTGACCACTTTTACTGTTTTTCCCGGTAATAAATACTGAACCCGGTTGGCTTTACTGCCCGATGAGTGCTTTAAACATGTGTTTAGGTCAGCGGATCACAAAATCAGCACTCGGAAGGACACTTTTATAAAGACTTTTTATAGATAAACATTGAGAAAATTGACAAACAAACTTTCACAGGTCGTTTATATGAAAATAGAAAGTAATTATTTAGATTATATTGATTTATGTGATAAAAGAATATTATTTACCTGAAATCATATATCTTGCAAAATAGTGGAAAGAAAACATTTTAAGCATTAAACATTAAAATTTTTTAATTTTTATTCGGGTGTATTTACAGATGGCTTTGACACAGGTGTCAGCTTCGAGTAGATTGTTAATACATTAATAAATAATATTTAACCATTTAACTCCAATTATGGCTTGATTTTAAAACAAGCAGAAATGAATTGTGACTAGGGTTAATAATCACTCAACAGCAGGCTATGACCACTCGTTACAAAAAATTAGTAGACACTTAATTATTGGCTCCACTTCACATTATTTACAGAATATATAGAAATTAGTTCTGTACAAACAAAAGCTTGAATCTAACTTTGGAATAAAGAATATATTTGGGATGGCAATTGCAGTTACAGAAAATATTAAAGAACGGATACAAGCCTATCTGGAAAATATTCCCGATGAATTAAGAGGAATAGACCGTGTACAATTTATTCTGAATATTTTATACGAACTCAGCGAAGAGGAACGAAGAGCCTTCAGGCTTTATATTGAAAAATATTTAGACCGGATGAAGGATCTTGAAGCCTCAGACATCGATCTTGGCGGAGACGGATGCGTCGGAAAGGTTTGGTATCGGGTACACGGCACAAAAATGCCCTGGGAAAATAGTCCCACTTATTCGTTTGATGAATCCAATTTTTTAATTCTCAATCTTTTGAGTGAACAGCAAATGGATTATCTGATTGCCAAACGAAGTGTGGATTTATCCTACGCCCTGTCAACAGACCGGAACCGACGTTACCGGGCTACCATTTATTTTGATATGGACAACCTGGCCATGAATATGCGCCAGATCAATAATGAAATTCGTCCATTTAAAGGCTTGAATTTACACCCTGAGGTTGCCAAGCATCTGAGTCTTAAATATCTAAAATACGGGCTTACACTCGTGACCGGAATTACCGGATCGGGTAAATCTACAACGCTCGATACCATCATTGATGCCAATAACCGCTCGGTAAACGGCCATGTCGTTATCATCGCCTCTCCGATCGAGCTGGTTCATAATCCGCATAAATGTATTATCCGCCACAGAGAAGTGGGAACCGATGTACCCTCGTTTCGAGACGGAATTGTGCAGGCTATGCGTCAGGATCCCGACATCGTGGTAATTGGAGAGCTTCGCGATGATGAAGCAATCCGAAATGCATTAGAGGTTACAGACTCCGGGCATAAAGTATTTTCGACCCTTCACACGGCATCTGCCATGGAAAGTATCGACAGGATCATCGGAGAAACCAAACTTGAAGAACAAGAACGGGTTCGTATTCGATTGGCCGATGTTCTGACCTGTGTCATCAGCCAGAAGCTTATAAATACCATGGAAGGTACACGGGTTTTGGCCAAAGAGGTATTGATTGCTACTCCCCCCATTCGGGCAGCCATCAGGAACGATAACGTCTCGGAAATTTACCAAATGCTGAATGAAGGCAGTCAGTACGGCATGCACACGCTTGAACAAGATCTGACGCGTCTTGTTCGCCAGCGTATTATCAGCCCGGAAGAAGCCATCAATCAGGCAAATAACAAAACACGGATCAAACAACTCCTTAAATAAAAGCGGTTAATCGTGGTAAAAAAAGAATTTATCGGACTTTCTTACGATACCGACAGGATTCGGGTAGCACGGATTCGGGCTAACAAAAGCAGAATCGAGTTACTCGAAGTGGATACGATCCATTTGCCGCAACCTATAGTGCAAAGTTCTGATTCGGAATTTGGTGCTTTTGAGCTCGATGACGATCTTGGTGATCTTTTTGACGAAGAGGATAGCGGTGAAGGTACTGCCGGCCTGGGAGATTTTATGGATTCCCCGTCCGAAGAAAGCTCCGAGGACAGTGGAACCACTTCACTGGAAGAGAGTTTTGACATGACCCGCACCGGCGAAGAAGAAGATTTAGCTTCTGAAAACGAACAGGTAGTTGCCGATTATCTGAAAAGTTTCGGAGCCAAAAAATTACGGATTGGCACTCACATTCCATTCGGAAAAACGACTTTCCAGTACTTTAAAAATACCAATCCGGGATCCATGAAGAAGAAAGACCGGATTGAATTTTTCGAGGAAAAACTGGGGCCCATCCACAACAAAGAGGTACTGGAAGAAGATTATGCCTGGGTAAAAATTGGCGAAAATGATTGCCTGGTGGGATACACACCCAACGAGCGGCAGCTCATAAATTTAATTGAAGTAGCAGAAACCTACTTCAACGGCAAATTACTCATCAACGAACGGTTGCCTGATGAGGGCATATGGTCAGCTTTGGTTGCCACTAATTACGATTTAAAAGAAGATGACATCACCGGACTGATTGCAATCGGAGAATCTGCCAGCCGTATTTTATTTATGAAGGGGAATGAAATCATCAGTATTCTTCCCATCATTACGGAAGGAGAATCATCAGACAGAATACTGAACACCATTTTCAGTAAAATTCTGTTTGAAATAGATAAGGGAGATTTGCCCAAGATTACCCGGCTGCTCATCACCCGTTCAGCCAAAGTGAGCGAAAAGGCAAAAGAATATTTAGACAAACAGTTTGATGATGTTGAGGTAGATTTTTTAACCCTCAACCCGGAAAAAGTATCTTATGCTGATGAAATTCTCGATTCGTCCATTTATCTGCAGCCTTATCTTTCGGCGATTGGTGCAGCCTGGGCAGCCAGCAAGATCGATGAAAAAGAATTTTCAAAATTTTCTACACTGCCCGAATATATACTTGAAAGGCAGCGAGTTCTGAAACTTGAGTGGCACGGAATTGCAATTCTGATATTAATTGCTTTGACACCATTGTACCTCAACAATATGTATAATGAAAAAGCAGATGAGTTGAGGCTGCTTGAACAAGAAGTTCAATCGCTCGAAACGCAGATCGAGGATCTCCGGCCTATAGCCATTATGACCGAAGATCTGATCGGAGATCTTCAGTTGATTCAAAACGAAAATGAACGATTGCTTGAATTGGCAGCGTACAGTCAAAAGTGGTCAGAAATGATCAGAATGATGAACAGCGGAATCTATCAAATCCCAAATATTTGGATCACATCACTCCGGACTGCCGATCAGAATGTTACGCTTACCGGCATCTCTCTGACGCGTGAAGAAATTCCCAGGCTGGCCAACCTGTTTTCTGATGCTCACATCCAGCAAGTATCCGAAACAGAGATCAGAACCCAGCCTGTTTACAGTTTTTCAATGCAGGCCAATAATTTCCGGCAGGATATTGATGAATTTTTGATTGAGATGCCTTCATACGATTATAATTCAGAAATCCAGGAGGGTTTTGAAATCAGCTATTCCGACATGCCTGAAGCTGTTTTATCGGATAATGAACCGGCTGAATTAACGGCAAATATTGCTGAAAACAGATCATCAGAATCCGTTGCTGACAGCGAACCTGAAACACCTCAGCAAACGGAATCTTTAAATGCCGAACCTATTGAAAGTTCTGTACAAAGCAATGATGACGGTAATTCAGATCAACAAAATCCCGGACCGGATGAAAATGAACTTTCTGCTTCGGAAAATGAACATTCTTCATCGTCATATGGATTGACAGGACATGAAGATCAGTTACTATACGGTGCCTACACCATTGTTTTGCATTCCTTAGCCGATGCCGGAAGAGCTGAAGAAGTAGAATTACAACTACAACAGGATGGATACAAAACAACGTTGTGGCCGGCTGAAATCAACCGGGATCAGATGAACTGGCGGATAGGTGTCGGACAGTTTGAAACCATTGATGATGCCGTGTCTGCTGCCGATGAACTACCTGAACCTTACAGATCTGATCATTTTATTATCCGTATCAGGTAAACAAACAGAAAAACAGAAATGAAATACAGCATACGAAATACGATTATCCTCATACTTACCCTCGTGCTGATGGTGGGCGGTGGCTGGCTGTACATTCAAAACAGGTTTGTTTCTGATATTCAGGAAACCGAAGAACAAATTCTTGAACTGAATACTGAATTGCAGGAGGTGCAGAATTCAGCAGAGATGTTTGCCCAGGCGCAGGCAAATTATAACGAAGCACTCTACGTAAGACTTAACCATCCCAAAGAACTTTTTCTGAATCACAGTTCAAGCAATTTGTATAACTATTTGCAGACTTTAAACAGAGACCTGTCTTTTACCGGACTTAATTATTCATTGAGTGATTCTACCTTACAGGAAGATCACGGAATTATAAACGTAACCATTCAGGGTGAGGGGCGATACGAAAATCTCGCCAATTTTATTTACAGGCTCGAATACAGCCGTCCTTTAATACAGGTAAACACAGTACAGCTCGATAATATTACTGATCTTGAACGGCTCGAAAATGTTAATTTCCAAATATCTTTGGGCGCCTATTACCGCCGTGGGAACTGGACCAATTATCTGGCTGAATTGGAGCCTTCCGGGCCGCTTGGTAGTATTTTGCACAATCCCTACTATCCGCTGATCCACGAGGTGCCACCAAATGTAGAAAATCTGCCTAATGTAGATCAGAGCAGACTGGTTGTACTTACCGGCAGCCGTGCGCACATCATTGACCAAACCGGTACGCTTCAGCGGCTCAATATCGGAGACCGCGTATATCTGGGCAGGCTCACGGCCATCAATCTTCAGCGGGGGGAAGCTGTATTTCAGCTAAACCGAGGAGGAATCAGAGACAGAGTAGTGCTTACAGTCGAACAAGAAAATCCACAGAGGAACTGATATGAAATATGCAACCAAATTCATGATTCTAATTCTTTTCATTTCGGTGCAAGATGTCTTTTCGCAAGACCGGCTTCCGGAAAGAGAATATACTAACCCCGAAGAAGTGATCATGCTCTCCGAAGATGTTTCTTTTTCTGATGCACTGGCCATTATCGAAGAGCTGTCCGTTGAATTCCAGGATAAAATTTTCATCAATCAGTCCACATTCGAAGGGCCAATCGGTATCGAGATTCCTCCCATGCACTGGGAAGATGCCCTGAATCAAATAACGGCTCATAACAATCTGTATGTCTCCGAGTTTCCCAGATACTTTGAAATTCGGGACATCCCTGAAGATGAACTTCCGGAAGAAGACAGGCCCGCTGCTGAACGCGAAGAGGAACCCATCACATTTCAAACCCGGGAAATTGAGATTTCTGCCACCTTTTTCCAGGGAGACCGGCGGCTGATTCGGGAACTGGGCATCGACTGGTCGAGCCTCTATAACGATAGAGTAAGGGTTGATAATTTTGGCGCAGCAAGTGTGGGCCAAGACGTTTTTGAGGTTGAAATGAACTGGACAGATATATTTAATTCGGGATGGGATATTAATGCGCTTTTTAGCACCTTCGAAACCAGCGATAAAGGTGAAATACTCTCCTCTCCAACCATCAAAGTGCTGGATGGCGAAACTGGTTCTATCCAGGTTGGCCAGGACTTTTCGATTAAACAAAGAGACTTTGCCGGCAACATTACCGACCGCTTCTTTAGTACAGGAACAATTTTAAGGGTTGAACCACGGGTACTCTATCACGATGGCGAGCCCTTTATATACATGCGCGTAAATGCAGAGCGAAGTACGGCTCAGCCCGACCCGATTAGCACCATCGTGAACAAACAGGATGCCACAACCGACCTGTTGTTGCTGAGCGGCGAAAGCACAGTCATCGCCGGTTTGTACGAAACGGAAGTTCAGCATACCCGCAGAGGAATTCCGATTCTGAAAGATTTGCCCGGCTGGTTTTTCGGCCTTAAATATCTGTTTGGATATGAATCAACAGAAAACGTGGTTCAGGAACTTGTTGTGCTGATCAAAGCAACCATCGTTCCAAGCCTTGAAGAGCGATTGCAGGATACTCAGCGATCTATACCGGAACTGCTTGATGAACGGCGCCAGCTATTTCAACAGGAAATGCAGGAGATGCACGAAATTCAACGGTGATCGAAGAATTAACTCACAACATTATATAAAGGCCCCGAAACCTATCTGATGTGTAAACACTGACTCGGGTATCATCAATGTATTTCTCACATAACTTATATAGGTGTGTAAAAAAACACCACTGAGTACCCGATCTAATTCCACATTACTATCTGTAATTTGGTTCCGGAAAATGGTGGTGGAACAGCATCGAATTCGGGATCGTAGATAAGGCTTGTATTACCTGAACCAATAAATTTGTGTGAAATAACAGCTCCTTTGATTTTTACATTACCGCTTGCACTTACTGTACCGGTTGGTGCATAGATGAGTCGAGATATAGCCT
>SKYV01000277.1 GCA_007127745.1 Balneolaceae bacterium | reverse complement strand
GCCCTGGTCTGAAAGATTAATATTCACAAGATTCAGTAGATCCTGATTGTCTTCAACAAGTAAGATGGAATTGCCTGATTGGGTCATGATTCGGAAATCAAATTTTTGATTCGAAAATGAGTAAGAAATCATTCCCATTCATCACATAAGAGTAACAAAAGGGTGAGTTTTCTCAGCAGACCTGCTCGAAACTGTCAAACCCGGATCTGCCTGAAAAGGTTAATTTTAACATTGCTCTAACAATCATAACATTTCTGTAACTGGCGTATCAGCTTAACAAACTATTTCGTTCCTTCCAAAAAAGCAGAAGCCAGATTCACAAATTAATTTAGCCGAATTATGAAATTTATAATCTCCTTATCATTTTTTTTGATTCTCTTCATGTACATTCCGGCTGCTGTGCAGGCTCAAACATGCAGTTGTGCCGGGGCTCCGCTCCTTGGCACTCAAAGTACCGGCGCAAGTGGTGAGGGAAATCTATTGATCGGACTGACTTACGAATTTAACCAGATCACAAATCTGTACACCGGCAGCACAAAACTATCTAATAACACTGTTGAGCGAAACACCCAGTCTGCACTGCTCGAAATCAATTATGGCATTACCGATCGTTTCTCTTTATCAGGAACGTTCTCTTTTGTGCAAAAATACAGGGAAAGCGGATTAGGCAACCCGGGCGGCACTCGAACCTCTGCTACCAATGGCATTGGCGACGGGGTGTTGCTGGCCAGATATGTGCTTTCCCAACAAAGCCTGTGGAACAGGTATCACCTTGCCCTGGGCGCCGGTACAAAAGCACCGTTTGGAAGCACATCCGACCGTGATCCGAACGGAGTGCTTTTTAATGCAGATATGCAGCCCGGAACCGGAGCATGGGACGGTGTTTTCTGGAGCCAGACCGCTATCTCTCTGCTTCCGAGAAGCACCATAAATGTGTCTTGGATTAACAGCTATCGCTTGACGGGAACCAACGAGAGATTCACCGAGAATGATGATTACCGCTTTGGGAATGAATTTATTTCGAACCTCTCTGCAAGCAATTCTATAAACGACCGGGTTTCTTATGCGCTCAATCTGCGATACAGATCAACCACCCCTGATCAGCGAAATGAAGAAAAAATGCCGAATACCGGCGGCATGTGGCTAAGTATTATCCCCGATCTTTTTGTCGGCCTTTCGGAAAGCCTGTCTGTAAAACTATCCGGGCAAATTCCTGTTTATCAGGATCTTCGCGGCCTCCAGCCTACAACAACCTACACACTATCAGCATCCCTTTTTATTAACTTCAACCGCAATGAAAACAGTTTTATCCATGGACTCTGACTCTAAAAAACAGAATTTAACTTTTCATCTCACAGGTTTAGCACTGGCAATTTTGGTCATAGCTACAGCTTGTGATACCACCAGTTCTAATAACAACACACTTTTAGGAGGAGGGGAACCGATTGACTGGCTTGTAAACCCGAATGAAGTGGTGGATGGCGGCCCCGGTATTGACGGTATTCCATCCATTGACAATCCCAATTTTACGATCGCTTCCGAAGTAGATTTTTTAGACATTTCGCGCAGAGTAACCGGCATCAGAATCGGCGACGATGTAAGAGCTTATGCCCATCAAATTCTGGATCAGCACGAAATTGTGAACGATTCTTTTGATGGCAAGTCGGTTGCCGTCACCTTTTGTCCGCTCACCGGCACATCCATTGGGGTAAACAGAATCCTGAATGGAAACAATGCTGAGTTTGGAGTGTCGGGGCTTCTTTTCAGAAATAACCTGATTATGTATGACCGTTCTACAAACAGTTTGTGGTCGCAAATGCAGCTCCGGAGTATCGGCGGCAGCCTCGGCGGGAACGATGCCGAGGTCGTTCAGCTGATCGAAACAAGCTGGGCCACCTGGAAAACTATGTATCCGGACTCAAAAGTTTTAAATACAAATACAGGATATAATCGAAATTATGATCTTTTTGTGTATGGTTCCGATTACACGACAAACCACAACAGCATCCTCTTCCCGATAAGAAATGAAGATCAGAGATTAAACCGCAAAGTCCGGGTTCATGCTCTTATTCCTCCCAATGCCGATGAGAACTCAGTTACAAGAGCCTATCCCATTCAGGAGTTTGGCGGCAATACCATAATTATCCGTGATCATTATATGTCTGATGATTATTTGCTTGTGGGAAATTCCCGCCTCGATTTGGTTAATGCATTCAATCTTGTGTCACAGTTTGAAAAAAGCCTTGAGTTTGAAACTCTGGAAGAAGCCCAATTACCGGCCGTAATGAAAGATCAGCACGGCAACTTGTGGGATATTTTCGGATATGCCGTCAGCGGGCCGAATGCGGGTGAGCAGCTTACCGAAGCCCGTTCCTATACAGGCTACTGGTATGCACTTGCCGATTTTTATCCGGATATTGAACTCTATGGAGAGAATTGATACCAGTCCAGACTGTTTAGTGACAAGTCAATTGCCATCGTTGGTATTAAAGTCCTTACCTGGCGCAAGCGTCCGCTTGTGCCTTTGATACTAGCCTGGCGCAAGCGTCTCGCTTGTGCCATCTCCTTGCTTGTAAGATTGCTATACGCAAACCAGTGGACAGAACGGTAATGAAATAAAAACATGTACAGATTCAACCAGAATCTATCCCATCAATCCCTCGAATCATTTTCCGGATCATGGCGGAATTATTGCCTCGGGGTTTTTCTCTGATGCAATCCCGGGCAAGGATGGGATGAAAACGCCCCGGCGTTTGCCCTCGAAAAGGACGGGAATAAGCAATGCTCTTAAAAAATCCCGATTCAAGGCAATTGGGAAAAATAATCGGCAGAAACGAAGGGATTGTGCATGTGTTCCTGAATACAACGACCTCATGTTTTTATTAAGATTAGTGAGTTCTTTTCTGATAGCAAGGGGCACAAGCCCCACGGGGACAGGCGAGACGCTTGCGCCAGGATGGGAGCACAACATTGCGGGTTTTTCCCAGATATTAAATATGACTCGATATTAATCAATTTGAAATTCAGAAACGGGCACTTCACCAAATTGATCTGAAAGTACATAATGCAGCAATTGTTTAAGTTCGCTGCGGTCCATAAAGCCGGGCTGGCGTCCCATTACCTCTCCGCTGCTGCTGATAAAAATCATGGTGGGAGTTTGCTGCACTTGCATGGTGCGGACAAAACTTCGTTCCGTTTTCACCTTGCCGTTAAAAAGAACCTTCTTTTTCGAATCAAGATCAATAACAACAGGATGATAGTTTTCAGACACAAGTGTCGATATTTCAGGGTCCGGAAACACGGTGTTCAACATCTGTTTGCATGTTCCGCACCACTCCGCCTCAACAAAAACAAAAAGCGGCTTGCCGTCTTCACCGGCTTGAGCTTGAGCCTCTTCAACTGACAGCCAGTTGATCTCAGCATCATCATTCAACGAGGGGCTATTCATCAATTCAAGCGTAGAGAAGGCAAATAATACAGTAACCGGTAACAAGAGTATAGTTTTCATGGGGAGAATGATTTTTTGGAATTTTTGACTATAAAACGCCAATAATCAAACACACTTATCCAATTTCAATAAATGTGATTCAAATGTTACAATTTTACCCCTCCGGTTCCGGCAATTTTTAACGTTTTGAAATCAATGAGGCTATTGCCGCTATTCCGATCTCTGATCCACCTCCCAGAATCTGTGTCTTTGCCTTGTTTTGCGGACTTATCCTCCTGCATCGCCTTCGTTTGCGGCTCATGTTCGTCGGATCAGAGCGTTACCACAGGCTTCCTTCAGATTCCTCCTCGCGGTGGACATCCTTGCCATTGGCTAACACTTCCCATTATCAGGGCGTGTTCGGGACTTTCACCTGCGCCATGCCGGGCGCACGAAAAAAACGGTGTGAAGTTATTTCACATTGTTTTTTTATTCTTCATTTCAATTTAAACGTGCAATTTATTGGGCAAATAACACAGCCGGGAAGTTCCACTAATAGCGTTTTCTGTTCGTATCAATACTTGTTGTCATGGAATAGTGAAGGGAGTTGTTTAAAAAAAAGGTAAGTCCTCTGCTCTCCTTGTTTATTGAGTCGCATTATTTCTTTCTATATGTTATATTCAGATCAATAAGTAAAAGAGGGGAGTGTCTTTTTTTAGTAGTTCATTTACTTAAAAACCAATACATCCCGGATGAACAGAAAAGAGAATATTTCCATACAGCCTTTTGACTCGTCAAAGGTTGATTATTCCGACCCGGATTATTACCAGGTTCTGTGGCTGAAGCATGGATTTATTTTTGTTGTAATAGATTTGGAAGAATTTGAAGCCACACCAAATACCATCTGTTTTTTATCTCCGGACCGATCCGTAATCATATCATTTTCTTCGAAAGCAACAGGCTTTATACTACGTTTTTCAAAAAGCTTCTTTCAGGAATTGATTCGGGAGGATATGAATATAAAAGAAGCCGCTCTGTTGTCTGTATCCGGCCAGATTCCTAAAATTATTTTAAGTCCCAAAATTGGCGACCGGGTTCATGAAATCGCTGAAATGATTGATGAACTGTGTGGTTCAGAGATACCGAACAAAGAAGCTGCAGTTGCCTCTTTGCTAAAAACCCTTCTGATCTATTGTGACAGTAAATGCAATATTCGTTTAAACGGACATACAAACCGGAACAAAATACGCCTGGTTACCACTTACAAAGAACTTGTTGCCAAACATTTTACCACTGTTCACCAGGTGAATGAATTTGCTACCATGATGAATATTTCACCAAAATATCTCAGTCAGGTTGTCAGCGAAATTTTAGGTGTAACTGCAAAGTCCGTTATTGTTGAACAGCTGATGATCAAAGCTCGCCATGACCTTAAGTTTTCAAATCAAAGCGTAAAAGAGATCGCTTTCGGTTTAGGATTTTCTGAGCCGTTTCACTTCAGTAATTTTTTTAAGAAAGAGTTTGGGGTTTCGCCCACTGAATTCAGATATACCTGACCTTTTTATATGTTTTTCTTCCATTTTTGCATGGTATAACCCGATTCTTACACCCATCTTCATCTCTGAGGGTACCGGATATACCGATACAAATTAAAAACAGGCCTGAATTAGCGTAGGCAACAGAAGCAGATTTTATTCATTCAGCTTCATTTCAGTCCATTTTACATCAACTACAAAACTACCGGGTTATGGGAAAAAAGATTCTCAAAGTGTTAGCAATTTTATCAGGAATTTTGATCTTTATGATCGTGATGGCTGCGGGATATATCAAAGCTTTCCTGCCAAATGTGGGGCCGGCACCAGATATTACAGTTGAATTAACAGCAGAGAAAATAGAGCGCGGTAGGTACCTCGCAAACCATGTGATGCTCTGTATGGATTGCCACGCCAAAAGGGATTTTAACCTCTTTGCCGGACCGCCTAAAGCCGGAACAGAAGGCGCCGGAGGAAAATTGTTTGACGAAAAAATGGGAGTTCCCGGACAGTTTGTGTCGAAAAATATAACCCCGGCAGTTCTTGGTGACTGGACAGACGGGGAAATTTTCAGGGCGATTACATCAGGAGTATCCAGAGATGGCACGGCACTTTTCCCGGTCATGCCATACCCTCACTACTCACAGCTGGATGAAGAAGATATTTATGCAGTGATCGCTTATTTACGATCTCTTGAACCCATTGAACATGAAGTGCCTGCCGCAAAACCGAACTTTCCGGTGAATTTCCTTATTAATACGATGCCGGTTAAGTCAAACTCTCAGAAAAGGCCTTCAGAGGATGAGGGGATCCGTTACGGGAAATATCTGGTGACGGCTGCAGCATGCACCGATTGCCACACAAAAATGGAGCAGGGATCTTTTGTTGGTGAACCGTTTGCAGGTGGAAATGAATATCCGATGCCGGACGGTTCTGTGGTTCGTTCTGCAAATATAACACCGCACGAAACCGGAATCGGAAGCTGGAGTAAAGAGCTGTTTGTACAACGGTTCAAAGCGTATACTGATTCCTTATTTACTCCCCATCAAGTTGAGCCGGGAGATTTTCAAACCATTATGCCGTGGCTGATGTACGCAGATATGAAGCGCGAGGACCTGGAAGCGATTTACGACTATCTGCAAACCCTCCCCCCTGCGAATAACACGGTTAAAGTATTCACACCATCGCAATAGCATGAAGCAAACATTTATCAATTTTTAAGATCATCGTTTAATTACAAACAATTTTCCAACAATTGCCAATTTTCCCGGGCCAAAGGCCTCCCTTTGAGAAAAAATCGGTTACTTCACACTACTTGTCTTTATTTTCAACGCCTCTCTTTCACGGTATTTTTCATAAAACTGCCGATGCATATCCATCATGTCACTTTTTCGTCCCTGAACGTAGACCTGCTCGATTTGAGTGCCGTATTCAAGCGGATTCCCCGTAGTAATTATCAGGGTAGCATCCTTTCCGGTTTCGAGTGAGCCGACTCGGTCGTCGATTCCCAATATTTTTGCCGGATAGAGAGTCAACGCTTTAAGTGCTTCATCAACCGGCAGCCCGAAAGCTGCAGCGGCTCCTGCTTCGAAAGGAAGCCTGTTTGCGTTAGGCGCACTCGACGTTCCTGCAATTGCAAATTCAACACCATTCTGATACAGTTTTGCCGGCAGAGTGTAGTGTGCATCATAACTCTCCCAGTCTCGGTTGGGTGAAGCGAGTACCGTTGTGATGAGAACCGGAATCTCTTTGCGTTTCAGATGATCTGCAACAAGATGCGAATCCCGGCCTCCCAGGATAATCAAATCCACCTCCTCTTGTTCTGACCACGTGATGGCATCCTGAATCTGTCGCACTT
>SKYV01000149.1 GCA_007127745.1 Balneolaceae bacterium | reverse complement strand
TTGATTTTTATGATCGTTTGCCTCAATGCATAACAATGTAAATTTTCGTATATTATTAAGCTTTACATGAATTGAAAAGGCTGTTTTTATGCCAACCTGGAAATTACATACAGAATTTAAATTTGATGCCGCCCACTTTATCGAAGATTACAATGGAAAGTGCGGGCGAATGCACGGGCACACCTATAAAGTTCACATATCTGCGAAATCTCATACACTCAATCCGTCAAAATATCTGAAAACCCCGGATATGGTCTGTGATTTCAAAGAATTGAAATGGGCTGCTGCCGACGGTAATAAAGGGGGGCTGGATCATACGATTTTGAATGAATCGGTACCGGTTCCCACCACTGCCGAACGAATTGCAGAATACATTCACAAAGAAACCCAGGCACGTATTCCGGACAACATTCAGTTAAAAGTAACTGTCTGGGAAACGGAAACAAGCTGGGTTGAATACACCGACGAAGATGTATAACCGTGAAAAAATAATGTTAGAAAACCAATCATCTGCGTTTTTGGATGATGTAAGTTATCCCCTGATGGAAGATTTTTATACCATCCAGGGAGAGGGCATGCACTCCGGAAAACCGGCCTATTTTATCCGTCTTGCCGGGTGTGACGTGCAGTGTTGGTGGTGTGATGTAAAAGAGAGCTGGGATGAATCGATTCACCCGAAAGTGAAAACCGGAGACATCGTACAGCGCGCTGCACAAAGTGGGGCCAAAATAGCCGTGATTACCGGTGGTGAACCGCTGCTTCATAATCTTGAGGCTCTAAGCATCAGGCTAAGAGAAGAGGGATTAAAAGTTCACATTGAAACAAGTGGTTCCTCCCCGCTGTCTGGGCACCTGGATTGGATCACACTCTCACCAAAACGGTTCAAAAAACCGTTAGACGAAGTGTTCCCTTATGTTGATGAGCTTAAAGTGGTTGTACTCAAAAACAAGGACCTGGAATGGGCTGAGGAAAATGCAAAAAAATGTCCGGATGAGGCAACATTACTTCTACAACCTGAATGGGAAACTCCTTCCTCCATTGGGCTCATTGTGGATTATGTTAAACGACATCCTGAATGGGGGATAAGTCTTCAGACGCATAAATTTATGAATGTCCGCTAAATAGATTACGGTGAAAAATTCAACTGAACAGCGGATCAGGCGGAAATTTTTGAATGAAGAATTATAAAAATTCATCAGTATTAATAACGGGAGCAAGTCAGGGGATTGGGCGAAGTATTGCCATCACATTTGCATCACTTACGGACCGTCCGCTTTTGCTGCTTGCCCGAAACAAGCGAAATCTGGAAGTGACCAGAAAACTCTGTATCGAAGCCGGATCAACTACTGTTAAAATTTTACGGTGCGATGCCACTTCGGCCTATGAACTGAAAAAGCTGAGAATCCCGGATGGCATTCCGAATCCCGGAATTATTGTAAATAATGCCGGAAGCTATCTTTATAAACCACTTGCCGATACAACCGACAAAGAATTCCGAATGCAGGTTGACACCAATCTGTTCACTGCAGTAAATATTGTAAACCGTTTTCTGACTGAGTTGAAACAGTTGGATCAAGCATTGATTGTGAATATCTGTTCAGTAGCATCACTACGGGGATTAGATGATAGTGGTGCTTACGCAGCATCAAAACATGCACTTCTTGGATATTCCCGATCATTGCGAGAAGAGCTGAAAGAAACCAATGTTGCTGTCACGGCGATAAATCTCGGACAAACTCATTCACCATCATGGAATCAGTCTGAGATTAGTCCGGACCGTCTCATTAATCCAACAGATGTTGCATCCCTGATTGTCTCTATTTCCAACTTATCCGTTCGTTCAACCGTTGAAGAAATGACTATTCAGCCACAGAATGGAAGAGTGCCCTCCATGTAAAAACTTACGTTCATAAGAATAGGGAGCTTTCCGAGCTGAAAAATACATGAAACGATAATTAAAAAAATCTAATAAAAATTTACGTTCTTTTATTAGTATTTTTTAATATCTTGTCAGATAAATACAAATGGCTGGGAACAAGATGAAAGCAGGCGAGTATACTAACAAGTAATATCCAAATCAGATATTACTTGTTGTACCCCGAAAAAGCCAACGTAGTTAGGAAAGTCCGGTTGATAGCCGGGCTTTTTTGTTTACACCTCCTGTGCTGAATGAAACCGACTTTTTCATTCAACTACATTTTTAATCTAATACTTTTTCTTGAATTTTATTCAATTTTGTTTCAATGAACTGAATGCAGGTGTTTTATCAACCGATTCCAGTGTGATTTCGAATCAGTATTTTAGATCAGATTCAGTCATATTTCCCAGGTTTATCTATTGAAATAGATGTTTAATTAGCAGATATTTAGAAATGGCACTTCGGCTGATTAAAATCTTACCTCCCCGAAATTTTACATATCGTGATCAAATTATCAATGAAGAAGATGTTGTTGATCACTGGATTGAGATTAATGAGGGAAGGAAATCAATACATGTGCTGGCTGATGTTGAGCTGACTGAAAAAATTTTACAGGATTTCGAATCAAAATTTTCAAGTTCTGATGACTACAGGATCGTATTATTTCCGGTTGAGGCTACATTGCCGCCACAGCGCTCCGAAGAAGAGGAAGAAGAAAATCAAATCGCTGCCGAAGATAATCAGGAAGAGAACAGGGTTAAAAGAATTTCCAGGGAAGAGTTATACGAGGATATCAAAGAGGTAGTTGATTTTTCCTGGGTCTATTTTGTGTTAATCGCATTATCATGTGTAGTGGCAGCTAACGGACTGATTCGGGATAGTGCTGCAATGGTGATTGGAGCCATGGTCATCGCGCCAATCCTGGGGCCCAATGTTGGGCTGGCACTTGCCACAACGCTGGGTGACAAATGGCTGTTAAAACGCTCAATCAGATCCATTATTTACGGATTTTCTCTCGGGATGGTACTCTCAATCGTGATGGGAATTTTTCTGCAGATCAATCCCGATGTTTATGAAATCAACTCAAGAACCACTGTAAGTTTTGCAGATATAGCCCTTGGGCTTGCCGCCGGTGTGGCCGGTTGCCTTTCTTTTACGAGGGGTATTTCTGCTGCGGTCATCGGGGTGATGGTAGCTGTAGCCCTTCTTCCGCCGATGGTTGCCACCGGACTGCTACTTGGAAGTGGAATGTATGAAATGGCCCTGGGTGCTGCACTGCTGACGGTTACTTACATTATTTGTGTGAACCTTGCCGGGGTGGTCACTTTTTTACTGCAGGGAATTAAACCACAGAGTTTCAGACAGCGCAGAGAGGGAGAAGAACTGAGCCGATATGCCATTATTATCTGGCTGTCGTTGCTGTTCGTTTTAGCTCTTATTATCTACTATCAATATTTTTAATCAGATATTTGCGAAAGATTTTCCTCTGCAATCCGGGCATTATGCCGGAACAGTGGATAACTTGCCCGCCGAACTGTACTGCCCTCAAAGATGGAGTGAAACTTCTCTTCCTCAATGGAACTCCACGATTTTACCGGCGGCTGCAGAACTTGCTGCCGGGGCCGAAGATCATCAATTTTTCCATAGCGGGCATTTCGGTTCCAGGGGCACACATCCTGGCAAATGTCGCAGCCGAAAATCCATTCACCGATTTTCTCATCAAACTCTTCACTCATGGCTTCTTTCAGTTCAATCGTGAGGTGAGAGATACATCGGTTGGAATCAACCCGATACGGTTCATGGATGGCATCAGTAGGGCAGGCGTCGATACATCGGGTGCAAGATCCGCAGTGATCGGTTTCGGGCCCATCATACACAAAAGGAACATCAATAATCATCTCTCCGATCAAAAACCAGGAGCCAAATTCTTTATTAAGCAGGTTACTGTTTTTGCCAATCCAGCCAAGCCCTGCACGTTTGGCCCAGGCTTTATCCATCACCGGTGCAGAGTCTACAAAAAATCGTCCTTCAATCTCTCCGACAAGTTCTTTTGTGTAAAAGAACAGTTTTTTAAGCCGGTTTTTAAAAACTTTATGATAATCGCGCCCGCGTGCATATTTGGCAATTTTTGGCACACCCTGTTGCTGATCATATAATTCATTTTCTCTGAATCGGTATCCGGCCAATACACTTACCACACTCTTTGCACCGGGTACCAGCCTGGTCGGGTCGGTGCGTTTATCGAAATAGTTTTCCATCCAGCCCATGGTGCCGTGCAGGTTTTGGTTGAGCCATTCTTCAAGCCGAAATGCTTCTTTGTCAAGAGGTTCGGCACGGGCAAATCCACAGCGATCAAAACCCAACTCCAGGGCTTTTTGGCGAACTTTTAATGTGGTTGTGAGTGTATCCATGCCATTAAGGTATCAAATATTGGATGGACAAGGCAGAAAGAAAGGGAAATTCATCGGATGAGTGATGCTGCTTATACATTTCGGCATGCAATATGCTCATCCGATGAAATAATTATTTGATATCGAGAAGTTCTACTTCAAAAATGAGAACGGCGCCCGGAGGAATATTGCTTCCAGGAGGCGGATTGTTACCATACCCAAGCTCGGAAGGAATAAAAAACTGATATTTGGAGCCTACCGTCATTAATTGCAAGCCTTCTGTCCAACCCGGAATTACCCGGTTCAGAGGGAATGTAACCGGTTCGCCACGATCAAATGAGCTGTCGAAAACTTCATCATTGATGAGAGTACCGCGATAGTGCACTTCAACTTCATCAGATGAGGATGGACGCAGGTCGCTGTCGCCCTCTTCAAGAACTCGATACTGTAATCCTGAATCGGTTTCATTAACATCTGAACTTTGTAAATTTTCTTCCAGAAAAGCCTGTCCCTGTTGGATGTTATCATCTGCTTCGGCTGCCTGACGTTCCATCTGCTGCATTTGCACATCCTGCAGATAGGTTTGAATCAGGTTTTGCATGGCCATCTGTTCAATTTGGGAATCTTCTTCCTCCAGGGCAGTATTCAACCCTGCAACGTATTTTCGAACGTCAACGTCTTCGATGCCTTCGTTCATCAGGCTGCTTCCCTGTAAATAGCCAAAACTGTAACTTAAGGAGTCTTCTTTACTGGATAAATCTGTTGTGGTTGACTCAAAATCACCACCACAACCGGACAGGATCATAAAAAATCCCATCAAAATAGTAACCGGATAAATCAAATATTTCATATGAAGTTTTTGTTCATTTATGGTTGATAAGTCAGAAAGGTAACCTTTTTTAAGGCTTAAGAAAACCGTTTGATTGAACTTGTTTTTCATAATATGGATTTATCCATACGAATCTGATATTAACTTCTTATATTACGTGTCTGTATTAAATTAGACACATTTTCAATAAAATCATTTATAGCGTTTGAAATTCACCGATTTTAAGTTATCAGAGCAGCTGTTGGCCGGCCTCAGAGATGTAAACTTTCAAGAGCCAACTCCTATACAAGAACAATCTATTCCAATCATATTAGAGGGAAAAGACCTGATCGCAACGGCTCAAACAGGTACAGGTAAAACCGGTGCGTTTGTCATTCCGTTGATGGAAAAAATATTGCAGAGTGACAGAGAGGGAGTAAAAGCTTTGATTTTATCTCCAACCCGCGAACTTGCCACGCAAATTGACCAGGAAATTTTTGCAATCGGTTACCATTCGGGCATTACCTCTGCAACAGTGATTGGTGGCAGTGATTTTTCCGAGCAGGTGAAAGCCATTAAAGCGGGAGTTGATATTATCGTGGCTACCCCGGGACGCCTGATGGATCAGAACAAAGTTATTGGTATCGAATTTTCCAAACTGGAATTTCTGGTGCTGGATGAAGCCGACCGTATGCTTGATATGGGATTTTTACCCGATATCCGGCAAATTATTTCCTGGCTGCCCAAAAAACGGCAGTCTCTACTTTTTTCTGCAACCATGCCGAAGGAAATTCAGAAACTGGCTTCAACCATTATGGAATCACCGGAATCGGTAGATATTGAGCGTTCCAAACCTCCCAAACAGGTGGAACAGCGTGCCTATTATCTGCGAAGCAACCAAAAAGTTCCGCTGGTTAAAGGAATATTTGATGATCTTGATTGGGATTCGTGCATCATTTTTACATCAACCAAAAAAGGTACGGATGAACTGCAGAGGCTTCTAAAGAAGGAGGGAATTAAGGCGGCAAGCATCCATGGTGACCGATCTCAGGATGAACGGAATAAAGCACTGAATGCCTTTAAAAACGGACAGGTGCCTGTTATTGTGGCAACAGATGTACTTGCCCGTGGAATTGACATTAAAGGCGTTTCCATCATCATCAACTATGATGTGCCCAATAACACCGATGACTATGTGCACAGAATTGGACGTACCGGCCGTTACGACAAATCCGGTATTGCCATTACGTTCATCACAAAACGCGACCGGCGAAACTTCAAAGATATTTTAAATATCAAAGGAAATACCATCAAAACAATTGATGTTCCTTCCGATTTTAAAAGTGATGATGAATTTTCTTGGGAACAGCATTTTTCGGTTAAGAAAAGTCAAAAGGTTGAGGAGAAGAAGCAGACACCTCAGAAAAAGAAGCAGGCCACTCAGAAAGATGATGAGAAAGATCAAAAGGAAGAGAAAGTAACTCACCAACAGAAGCAAAAACCCAAACAGAGGGATAAAAAAGGGAGGCCGGAGAAGAGACGTGAACAGTCTGCCAAAGCTAAAAAACCCAAACAGGCCCCGAAAGAGAAGCGCCAGACAAAAGAGCAAAAGGCACCGGAAAAATCACAAGAAGAACCGGCAGGAAAAAAAATTATCGTACCTCCTGTTATTGAAAAAGCAGTGGATCGGAATAAAAGAGTTCGCGAACCTTCTAAAGGGTATTGGGGGCTTA
>SKYV01000032.1 GCA_007127745.1 Balneolaceae bacterium | reverse complement strand
CCGGCGGCAATATGCTTCACCGGATGGAAGGAGAAAATGGCAAGTTCAGCAAATTTTCCATTTCCGCATTTCTGTTTTATCCCCGATTTGTCCGTAAAATATCCTCCGGGTGCATGGCAGGCATCTTCAATCATCCAAAGGCTGTATTCATCCGCCAGTTCCCGGAATGGCTCCAGGTTCACTGCCCGGCCGGCAAAATCCACCGGAATGATGCCGCTGTAAGTGCCCTCAGGTGAAGAGTTCAGAAGTGCTTTAACTTTCTCAACATCAATCAGCCAGGTATCGGGATCGATATCTGCAAAAACCACTTCTCCTCCGCAATACTTCACACAATTTGCCGAAGCTGCAAAAGTGATGGGCGTGGTGATGACTTTAGAATTGCTGTCCACATTTAAAGCAAGTGCACACAGATGCAGAGCTGCCGTACCATTCGATACAGCCACTGCATATTTACTTCCAATATATTCGGCAAACGCTTCTTCAAATTGTGCAATTTTGGGGCCCTGGGTCAAATAATCAGATTGAAGTACACTGGTAACTGCTTCAACATCTTCATCCGTAATCGTTTGTCTGCCGTAAGGAATGGGAGTATTTGTACTCTTTTCGGGCACCTTTGAATTCATTATTAATAATTAAAAAAATTATCCGGTTATGCGGAAAAATTCGGATCAATATGATTTTTGATGAGAGTTCGAAGATCCTCAACAGTTACCCACTCAGTATTTTCACCGGAGTTGTAACGAAAATCCATTTTCACTTTCTTGGCGTTAAAGTGGTCAATATAATCGTCGAGGTCCCACCGGTGTTGTGATGGTAAAATGGTATAGTACTTTCCGAGATCATAGGTATAAAAGGAGTCGGAAGACGTGATCATCTCCTCGTGAATTTTCTCGCCCGGGCGCAGCCCTATTACTTTCTTTTCACAATCCGGCCCGATTGCCTCGGCAACATCCATGATCCGGTATGACGGAATTTTGGGTACAAAAAGTTCTCCTCCCCAGGCATTTTCTAAAGCATGCAACACCATGTTAACCCCGTCATTTAAGGTAATAGTAAACCGGGTCATTTTCTTATTGGTGATGGGCAGGACTCCTTCTTTTCGTTTCTTCAGAAAGAACGGAATTACCGATCCGTTTGACCCCATTACATTGCCGTATCGGACCACTGAAAAAGTTATCGGATTTTTCCCGCGGATGTTGTTTGCAGCGATAAACAATTTATCCGACACAAGTTTGGTTGCCCCATACAGGTTAATGGGAGCTGCTGCCTTATCGGTTGACAAGGCAACCACTTTTTTCACTCCGTTCGCAAGACAGGCACGCACAAGATTTTCTGCCCCTCCGATATTGGTTTTCACGCATTCATCGGGATTATATTCGGCAATATGCACATGCTTCATAGCAGCTGCATGAATAACAAAATCAATACCGTTGAGTGCCCTTTTTAACCGGTTATAATCACGCACATCCCCGATAAAATACCGTATCATGGGGTATCTGGATTGAGGATAGTGCTGTGCCATCTCAAACTGTTTCTGCTCATCCCTTGAATAAATGACAAGGCGCTCAATCCCGGGCCATTCCGTTAAAACTCTTTTAACAAATGCACGGCCAAATGATCCTGTTCCACCTGTAATCAGGATAGACTTGTTGTTCAAATTCATTAAAAAATTTTCTTTATTTAATCGTCTAAATCATCAACCAAACTCATTTCCCTGAATTTGGGACTCTTCACTAATAACTCCTCATACGTACCACTGTCAATAATTTCACCGTCATCCAACAGATAAATCCGGTCGCAATTTTGGACAGTCGTTAATCGGTGAGCAATCATGATAATCGTTCTATCCCCTCTTAAACGTTCAATAGCCTCAATCACATACTTCTCTGTGATATTATCCAGTGCAGATGTTGCCTCATCCATAATTAATACTTGCGGATTGTTATAGAGTGCTCTGGCAATTCCAATACGTTGCTGTTGACCTCCGGATAATCGTGTCCCTCTTTCTCCGGTTCTTGTTTTTAATCCTCTGGGAAGTCTTGCAATTGTTTCTTCAAGTTGAGCAGCTTTTATGGCTGCATTTAATTTTTCTTCATCAATTTCTTTTTTGGGTACACCAAAAGCAATATTTCTAAATATTTTTTGATCCATCAAATAGTTGGACTGTTGGATATAACCAATATTTTTCATCCAGCCCCTGATATTATCTCTTATATCAACACCGTCAACTGTAATAATTCCATCTTCAGGTTCAAGAAGTCCTAAAATAATATCAACAAGAGTCGTTTTACCTGCTCCTGAAGCCCCAACAAACCCTACTACACTACCATTCTTTATTGTCAGATTAATATTTTTAACTGCATATTCATCAGAATTAGGATATTTGAATGAAATGTTTTTTAACTCAATTGAATTTTGAAGCTTCAGTTTTTCCGTATCAGCAAGAATTTTATTCCTAAAACCTACATACTCATTTTCCAAGGTATAAAGATCATCAAAAATTACATTAACAGAATCTTCACTATAACCTATTTTGGTGACTTGCTGAATTACACTGTTAAAGACCGGCATTAATTTTACTGCGGCAACCCCAAACAGTGTAAGAATGGGAATGATTTCTGAAAAGGCTCTTCCCTCATACACCATTATTAAGGTTATCGTCAATATACCTGTAACCATTAAGGATTCTATAATGGGTTTAGGAAGCTCCTTAACAATAGATTGATATATACCTGTTTTAACATGAATTCTTGCATGTTTGTCATATTGACTTAAAAAGGATTTTTCACGGTTTAAAACTCTTGCATCTTTAAACCCTCCAAGTGCTTGTAGTATTACTCTGTTAATGTCACCTAAAGCAACACGGCTGATTCTACCTGATTCCCTTGTTCTCTCTTGAGTTAATTTAAGGAAAAGATATCCAGTACCTCCCATCATTAAAATAGTAATGAGAGTAATCAATGGTTCAAGATAAACCAAACCGCTGATGATCAATATAAACATGATTACTTTCAGAGAAATTTCTAAAAATGGCATCACTGTGCCGGTAATCATTTTTGAAACCTCGGAAGTAACATTCCTTAACAATTCTGCCGAATTGCGATTCATGAAAAAAGTATATGGAGCTGTCATATATGCTTTAAACAATCTGTTCTGCAAATATACTTTTCTATTGTAAACGAACTTCATTTTGATGTACTTGTAGAAAGTAAGATATACGTTTTTAAACATATACAAAGCAATTAGTATAACAGCTCCAAATAATGCAAGGCTCTGTGAAGATGTAATTCCAAGTTGGCCAAGAATTGGACCTACGACCTGAAGTGAGAGAACTTTATCTGGCTCGGCTATCATCACTACGAATGCCGGTATCATACCAATTCCAATAACTTCTACAAATGATGCGAAAATCATCATTAAGAAGATCACAAAAAACTTAAAATGATCTTTTTTGGGTAGTAAACTGAAGGTTCTTTTTAGAGACTCTATCATTGAGTATGAACTATCCTTTTCTAAAGAAATTTCTGATTAATATCCAAAAAGAGCCGGAGACAAATCCAAGTACAATAGAAAAAACCAATATTAAATCTGATGAACCTGTAGAGGAGGATGTCGGAATATTTGGTTTTTCCAGAACATTAAACACAGGGATCTCCTGCTGCATAACTAATCTGGCCTGCTCAACTTCTTGTGCAAGAGAATTATACACATTAAAGCGTAGATTTCTCTGATCCCTTAAATATTCTTCCTGAGTTGCTACAACTCTGCTTCTGACATTCAGATTGGCGTCCTGGTATTCTGCATATTCAAGCTGTGCTTCTTCATATCTTGCACGAGCTTCTTCATACTGCTGCGTTACATTTTCAAAATTTTGACGGGCTTTTTCAATTCGGTATTCGGTCATATACTCTTGAATTCTTTCAACAACCAGAACATTGACCAATGCTGCTGCTTTTGGATCCGGCAATCTTGTAATTATTTCAGTTACCCCACCTCCCATGGAAACTTCAATTCTCTGTCTCATGTCTTCTATTAAAGAACGTTCTCTTGAGGTTATTCTAAGCAACCTGTCATCAACCTCCACTATTTCAATCTCCTCAACCGGAGTCCCTTCCCGAACTATTTGGCTCTCCTCACCACCATCATTGCTTCCGCTATTTGCAAATGCATTCTGAACATTTCGAAAAGACCCTCTAATGTAGTCAAAAACAGTAAAAGGCAGGTAAAGCGTCATATCTTGCACGTGACCATAAACTCTACCCCGGACCGGCGGCTCATAATGATGAGCAAAATAGTCGTACAAAGTCATTGTGGTATCTAATGTGCTGAACTCAATTTCATGGTATATAAGGTCTTTCTGAAAATCAGTGCTGCTAATAATTAGTGGGTACAAATTAACCGGAAGTGGAGCGCGTCCGCGAGCTGCAGCTGAAAGATTACCTCCTCCAGCTCCTGAGGGTAAATTAATTCCTGTAAGTGATCGTAATAATGCACTTCCTCCATCTGATGCACCACTACTTTCAACTTCTTGAATTAAAGTTGCTGTAGATTCATACTCGTCTGGAACTGTTACATAGTGAAATACACCAATTGCTGTAAAAAAAGCGGTAATTATGAGAATGAGTTTCTTTTCATTCCACAGCTCTTTTACCTTGTCTGCCAAATCGATTTCAAATACCTGATTTTCAATCAGACCTTCTTGCTGATTTAGTTCATTCGAATCTGATTTAGATGCCTTAGAAACTTCATTCATTTATTTCTGAATAACGGTATTAAAGATTTTAGATTAACTTATTTAGGATCACAACATGGCAAGATACGAAAAATTGTATCGACTTATTATTTACAAATAAGAAATACTTCAGTTCTAATCACTTCATAAACTCTTTATTTTTTAGTATATGCATGCTGATTATCAGAACTATTTGTAATTTCAATGACCAATCCAATACTTTTCTGATCTTGGTGCGTAGTCATATAATAGCGGGATGACTGATGTAATTGAAAATAAGAATATTGATAAAGATTTTACACGTTAATTTAATCAGTATTTACTTGCTATAATTTGTATTTATTCCAATAACTTAGAATTATACCTATTCACTCAACAATAAATAAACATTTTTCTTCCAAGTACTTAAGACCATTCTATACAATTTACACACAATTTATCTATCTTCTATCTTTGATTTTCTGAGATTCCCTTCCACTATTGACTGAAATTCTATAAAATAACCTCATTAATAAATTCTGATTCACATTTTTTGGCATCATAAACACATGAAGTTATCTGTCATCAAGTTCATTTCGCTTTATATGATGGTATTCCTTCTGGGGGTGGCTCAAACAAAGTCACAGAGTTTACCTATTCACCAAATCCAGGAAGAACAATTTAAGATTCATTCATTGCTTGACGATTCACTTCGGTATGCCCTGATCAACCGACCCTACTCTTATCAAAATTACCTCAATAGTTTTGAGTCCGCTAATAACCAAACTATAACATCAAACAGCTGGTGGTCGAGGCCGCTATTAAACAGCCAGTTAACAGTGACTGATGATATCAGAATAGGTTTGCAGCCTGTTACCTTGCAAAATACATTGAACACCCGACTACCCTACGGAGAAAATAACGAAGCAGCTTGGTACGGGAGAGGAAATACTACGGAGTTGAGTGGAGGGGTGTACGTAACCTCCGATTATTTTACAATCCATCTTAATCCGAAGTTTGTTTATGTTCAGAATCAGGACTTTTTACGTTCCCGATTTATTCGGAGAGACAGTGATGGCAATCCTCTGTATGAACCGGAAAATCTCGGCCCTGCATTCGACAATCCTTTCCGGTTTGGACCCGATTCTTTTTCAACCTTCGATCTCGGGTACTCTTCGATAAGATTTCATTATAAAGATTTTGAAACAGGTATATCAACAGAACCGTTATGGTGGGGGCCTGTAAACCGTTACCCATTGATTATGAGTAATAATGCACCGGGTATTCCACATGCATTTATAGGAACCAGAAACCCGGTATCCATACCTTATCTTGGTCATATACAAATGCAGTGGATCATGGGATATCCCAGGGAATCTGATTACTATGACGGAGCCGGAGCAGGAGAAACACGCTTCACCAATGCGTTAAATTTTGCTTACAGCCCTGTAATTTTTCCGAATTTAACGATTGGATTGACAAGGGTTTTTCATCTTTACGAAGAGGACGGATTTCATTTTAGTAATGTAACCCGAATGTTTGACCCCTTCAGCCGGTCACGTGTTGTCAGGACTCAGGGTGATGATGAAATCAGGCAGGACAGAAATCAAACAGCTTCCGCCTATTTCCATCTGCAATTACCTGAAGCAAACGCGGAAATCTACGCAGAGTATTACAGAGAAGATCATAGTTATGATTTCCGGGACTTTATCAATCAACCTCACCACAATAGCGGTTACGCTTTTGGTTTTCAAAAAATTTCTTACGTACCACTGGTAGAGTTTATTAAAACCAATCTTGAGATTACGAATCTTACAACCTCTCAATTGCGGCAGGTACGTCATCAAACCTTCTTCTACACCCACTCCCGAATCCGCCAGGGCCATACCAATCGCGGACAAATTCTGGGAGCTGCTATCGGTCCGGGATCAAACAGCCAGTTTTTTGGACTGGATGCATATCAAAGTGATTACAAATTTGGCTTTTTTGTCCAGCGCGTGGTGGATAACGACAATTTCCATTTCCGTGAAGGTTCTGCTTCGCTCTCACCCACTGAATTTGGTGATTACTTCCGTCACCGGGTTGATCTGAATGTGGGGCTGAATTTTCTGTACGGCCCCGGGCCGTTTTATCTGAACAGCCGCCTGGTCTGGACAAAAGCCT
>SKYV01000064.1 GCA_007127745.1 Balneolaceae bacterium | reverse complement strand
TCGCCTATTCGGAACGAGAGCGAACACTTGCCCATCGTAAATATGAGGATAATGTTCCCGAGGATGTGAAAAAGCGGCGCCTCACGGAAATCATCGAACAGCAGATGGCCATCCAGAAAAAAAATAACAAGAAAGAGATCGGCAGGCGCCATCTTGTTCTGGTTGAAGGCACCAGCAAACGATCGGACGAGCAACTCTCCGGCCGTACCGACACCAACAAAATGGTGGTGTTTGACCGCAAGAACTATCAAAAAGGAGATTACGTGGAAGTGGAAATTACCGATTGCACATCCGCTACACTTATTGGCAAGCCTGTCCGGAAATGCAGCATTGTTGAATTTTCTGCCGAGCCGGCCTTCGCCTGATATCTTTTCAAAAATCTTCTGAGAAAACAGACCAGGCTAAATCATAAAAAAAGGTTAGCATGGCCGTGTTACTTTAATGTTAAATTACTGTAACCTGATTCTTTTAATTAGCAAATAAGATGAATTCCATCACAATTTTTCTCATCTTACAGTATTCAAAAAATTCAGATATTTTCTAATTAATCATGAAAAACATTAAATCTCTCAAAGAATTTTTACCCGATTTAGAAGAAAACCTTAAAAAGTACAGGGAATTGCTTCTTGCAAACCTTGTGATGATCGGTGAAACTCCTGCCCCTACATTTGATGAAGAGCGCAGAATCAAATTTATTCTGAATCGGTTTGATGAAGCCGGACTCACAGATTCAACCATTGATGACAGTGGCAATGGTGTTGGGGTTCTGGCAAGCAAAGAAGATAAAGAAGAGAAACGGGCTATTTTAGTAAATGCCCATGCCGATACCATTTTCTCCGCCAAAACCGACCATACCATGCAGATTTCGAGTGACAGCATCACCGGGCCGGGCGTAGCCGACAACAGCCTGGGCCTGGCTGCCCTTGTTACGCTGCCCTATATTCTCGAGGATCTTAACATTGAATTGAAAAATAATCTGATACTACTTGCAGGGGCTAAAAGCCTTGGGCGCGGCAACCTCGAGGGAATCACCTCTTTTTTGGAGAATAATCCATATGAAATTCACAACGCCATCTGCCTTGAGGGTATTCAGCTTGGCCGGCTCAGTTATTCATCCATCGGAATGTTTCGTGGTGAAATCACCTGCCGGGTTCCTGAGGGATATGACTGGTCGCGATTCGGCGATGCAAGTGCGATTCTTACGCTGAACGAAGTAATCAACAAAATAAATGACATGAGGCTACCGCGGCGCCCAAGAACAAGCATTGTAATGGGCACTATTGTGGGCGGAACATCCTTCAATACCATCGCCAGAGATGCCACACTCGGGTTTGAAGTACGCTCTGAATCTCAGGAAGTTGTGGAAAAAGCGGCCGAAACCATTCAGGACATCGTAATGGAAGTTTCATCGAAAACCGGCGATCAGATTGAACTCGATATTTTTGCAAGGCGCACACCGGGTGGCATTCCCTATGCCCATCCACTAACCAGTTGTGCGAGATCGGTGATGGAAAGCCTCGATATTGAACCAAGACTGGCACCCAGTATTTCTGAACTTTCTGCCCTGATTGATAAAAATATCCCGGCTCTGACCCTTGGAATTACCGTGGGTGAGCGAGCTTTTAAAACAAACGAAACCATTCAAATCGAACCGATTTATAAAGGATTGGCTCAAATAATCGGTACAATTATAGCTGTAGACGGAGGATATTGTGAGTAATCTTCAACCCTGGATTAAAAAAAATACATACCATCATTCCGAATTTTGGGATCTCAAAAAGCTTATTGAGATCAAAGAAAAAAAAGGACTGACTATCTCATTATGCCTGCCTACGCTTAATGAGGAGAAAACTATCGGAAAAGAAATCATTATCTTTAAATCCGAACTTGTGGAGCGCTACCCGCTGATTGACGAAATCGCCGTCATCGATTCCGGATCAGAAGATAATACACTTGAAGTGGCAAAAAATTTCGGTGCAGACACCTATCTCGCTTCCAATATTCTGCCCGATTTGGAGCCTAAACGAGGAAAAGGCGAAAATCTATGGAAAGCAATTTATCAGTTGAAAGGTGATATTATCGTTTACGTGGATGCCGACATCAGCAATATTCACCCCCGGTTTGTGTATGGGCTGGTGGCGCCGCTCATCTATCGTGATAAGGTGAAATATGTGAAAGCATTCTATGATCGTCCCCTCTCTTTTTCCGGGAACGTTCGGGCATCCGGTGGAGGCCGTGTTACTGAAATTCTGGTACGACCGCTGTTTTCACTCTTTTTCCCCGAACTGACGGCTATCATTCAGCCGCTTTCCGGAGAATATGCTGTACGACGCAAAGTTCTTGAGGAAATTGCATTCCCGATCGGTTACGGTGTGGAAACCTCGCACCTTATTGATGTGTATCACAAATATGGCATGGAAGCTTTTGCGCAGACCGATCTCGACAAGCGTGTTCATGAAAACAAACCCACCATCGACCTGGGCAAAATGTCGTTCGGAATTCTTCAGACCTTCATCAAACGAGCAAAAGCACTCGGTGTGATTGATGGAGCCGACCACACAACCATTCTGAGACAGTTTCAGGCAAAAAAGGATCAGTACGAACAAAACCTGATCGAGATTATTGAGGAAGAACGCCCGCCCATGATTGAAATTGATGAGTACAGGAAAAAATTCAAAAAATAACTGCTCATTATCTTACTGAAAGCAGTTGTTCAACTTCATTTGAGTGGCTGCTTTCATTCTTTTCAATCCATCATTTTGGTTGATCTAATCAAATACCATGCAAGAAACTTCTCTTCATAAACGATTTCAGAAAATTTCGAAAACTCTTCAACCGGTTCCTACTAAAACCGAGCCCAAACTGAAGAAACTGGACCGCATCAAAGTTTTGGCGTATGATTTTTACGGCACCCTGTTTATTTCCGGAGTAGGTGATATTGGTGTTGATGACGGAGATTTTGATGCTCAGATACTGCTGGATGTTCTGAATGATGCGGGTGTGTCCGTAAACAAAGAAATGGCCGGCGAACAGGCATTCAAGCTCTACAACAAAGTTGTTGAAGAACAGATTGAAATGCTGAGCCGCAAAGGTATAGAATTTCCGGAACCTGATATTCGCACAATCTGGGAACAGGTTTTGAAAAAAATGAAATCCCGAAGTTTGATTTCCTTCACACCAGATAAAGAGCTTTTTGACCGTATTTCTGTTGAATTTGAAGCCCGGATGAATCCTGTTTGGCCTATGCCTGATGTTGTACAGACTCTTCATTATTTCAAGGACGCCGAACTTCCCCAGGGAATCATCTCAAATTCGCAGTTTTACACACCGATTGTGCTCGAAGCCCTCAGTGGATTTTCGCTCAGTGAACTCGGATTTGATCAAGGCCTTCTACATTGGTCGTTTGAGGAACAGATGAAAAAACCAGGGCTGACCTTCTATCAAAATTTCCTTCAAAAGCTTCACACTTTTGATGAATCTGTATTGCCCGGAGAAGTTCTCTATATCGGAAATGACATGCTGAAAGATGTGTATCCCGCCCACGAAGTTGGCATGAAAACGGCTCTTTTTGCCGGTGATAAACGATCGCTAAAATGGCGCCGGGAGGATGAAAGATGCAAAAACCTGGAACCCGATCTGGTCATCACTCAGCTCAGTCAGCTTAGACAGTGCATTAGTTTCTGAATGCACAGACTTTTCCTTCTTTTCAAAAAAGATTCGCCTGTAGTTAAATTTTTATCCAGATCACCTCATAAGGCTGCAATGATGTTCGGCCGTTGTTGAAGAATTTTCTGCCCGATAATATATCGTTGTAGCCTTTATTTTTCTTGATCGGCAGATTTTTGGCAGATGCATCCACAACTTTTTCTTTATTTGTCACATTTGCAATAACGAGCACCTCTTCGGTTTTTTCCGGATCCCATCTGAGCAGGCAGAACAGCTCCGGGTCCACATCAAAAACTTCCTGTCGCCCAAAAGGATGAAAAGCCGGATGTTTCTTTCTGCAGGCAATCACCTCTTTCATTTTGTTGAAGATACGGTGTGTTGTGGTATCCGGGTCATTCAGTTCGCCGGTCAGCTCTTCATAATCCCATTTTTTCCGATTTATTGTTCGGTACCTGCCCGTTACAGACACGCCCTGGAGGTTATTCCTTGTTGCAGTAAAATTGTGGAAATAGATGCCGGGTACTCCCTTCAGGCTGAATGACATGATTTGAGAGCAGATAAAGCGTTTCTCCTGCAATGCTTGTGAACCATTAATTCCGCCAAAGGCATCAAAATAAGTGATATTGAGCTCGTATGGGCTTAGCGTGCCGTCTTTGTTTTTTTTCTCTGACACAAACCCTCCTTTTTTCCGGATATCATCAACCAGGCCATCAAACTCCTCCTGCGGTACAAGCCCTTCAAGCGGCCTGACCCCGATACCATCGTGAGATGCCGTAAAATTGAAATATGTACAATTCTCTGGCAGCCTGTCGAGTGATTTCACCCACTCCGTCATATACTCTGCATTTTCGGTTAAAATGGCATGCAACAGCAGTGGCGGCAAACTGAACTGGTACACCATGTGCGTTTCATCCCCATCACCGAAATAGCTGATATTCTCTTTGTGCGGCACATTGGTTTCTGTGATGATGGTGGCGTCGGGCACAAAACAGTTTGTCAGGGTCCGGATTAATTTCACTATTTCGTGGGTTTGTTCAAGATGAATACACTTGGTGCCCAATTCTTTCCACAAAAACGCCACGGCATCGAGCCGGATTACAGACAGACCTTTGCTTAGATAAAAGAAAAATATATCGAGATATTCGAAGAGTACATCCGGGTTGGCAAAGTTCACATCAATTTGATCGTCACTAAAAGTAGACCACACAAACTTTTCGCCCTCGCTCGTATGTACCGGCGTGAGCAACGGTGTGCTTCGCGGCCGAGTTACGTCCGACAAATTTGATTCGGGGTCAACCTCAATAAAGAAATCTTTATAAGGATCCCGCTTATCCAGATATTTTTTAAACCAGCCGCTGTATCGCGAAATATGGTTAATTACCAGGTCTCCCATCAGCCGAAAATCTTTACTCATCTCTCGAATGTCGTCCCATCCGCCAAGCTGCTCATCCACCCTGCGGTAATCTATCACCGAAAAACCGTCATCTGAGGAGCTCGGGAAAAATGGTAAAATATGAACCGTATTGATTGTGTCCTTCAAATGGGATTTTAAAAAATTGTGCTGTTTTCTGAGTTTGGACACCGGTTCACCCATTTTTGGCTGAACCATATCACCATAGGTAATCAGAATATGATCTTCGTGAGTCCACACATCATGAAATGAAATTTCTTCAGACGGCCATAAATTATATTTGCTGGCATGAAGTTTTATCCGCCTGATGCATTCGTCAACCTTATTTTCACCATAAATGATTTTAAAATGTTTTCTGAGTCTGTCAAGAGTACCATCACAAAATCTTGAATCGTCCATAGATGCTGTTTAACTGCTTATTGAGTTGCTTTTCTTTTTTTATTTCAACCTACTTAACAAACAATGTTTTCTGTTAAATGTAAAGAGCTTTATGGGTAAAGAATTCATTTATCAGGGAAAAAAATTGATAACCATTTTATGGCAAGATTCAGATCTTTCTTAACTTTAGGTTTGGAAAAAAATAGAATTTATGGACAGACAAGTATTTCAGGAAAAATTTGGGTTAACCGGAGAATCTGATGCCATCAAACAGGTGGTAGACAAAATCATGCAGATTTCCGGTACCGACATTACCGTACTGCTTCAGGGAGAAAGCGGAGTTGGAAAAGATGTAACGGCACGTGCCATCCACTCAACAAGCAAACGAAAACACAATAATCTTGTCATTGTAAATTGTGGGGCCATCCCCGAGGGTATTATTGAAAGTGAACTTTTTGGCCACGAAAAAGGCTCTTTCACCGGTGCGCACGAATCCCGGAAAGGATACTTCGAAAAAGCCGACGGCGGTACTATTTTTCTGGATGAAATTGGAGATACTCCAAAAAACATTCAGGTAAAGCTGCTTCGCGTGCTTGAAAGCGGTGAGTTTTTCAGAGTTGGATCCAGCAAAATGTACACCGCCGATGTTCGGGTTGTTGCAGCAACCAATAAAGATTTGTGGGACCTCGTAAAAGAGGGTTCATTCCGCGAAGATCTCTACTACCGGCTTGATACCGTGAAAATTAAACTGCCGCCTCTTCGCGATCGTAAAGAAGATATCATTCCAATTTTCAGAAAATTTGTAACTGAATTTTCTTCCAAATACGATTCGGTCTTTCAGGGTTTTTCTGATGAAGCCAAAGAGCTGCTCATCTCCTACCGGTGGCCGGGCAATGTAAGAGAGCTCAGAAATGTGGCCGAACAACTGGTGGTTCTGGAAAAATCTCAATTTATTGATAAAGACCGCCTTCAAAAATATCTGAAAGGCCGTCAGCATCTTGGATCAACCGACAACTTGCCGGTTCTCTCGCGGCGCGAAACTGAAAATGAATTTAGCAGCGAGCCTGCATCGCCCGACTTGAGTATCATTTACCGGGCAATGCTGGAAATGAGAACCGATATTTCCGATCTCAAAAAAATGCTCGCCAAATTTCTTTATTCATCGTTTGCCGATAAAGAGATGAAAGCCCTGCCTGCAAATATAACCCGAACCATTGACCCAAACGATATTTCCAGTCATATCCGCGAACAAATGGATGATTCCGGCCTGGGAATTAGCTCTGAAGAAAACAGTGCACAACCTGAAATTGAAGAGGATGAGAATGAAATCGAGAAGTTTTTTGCCGATAAAGAAATCCCTTCGATCGAAGATGCAGAAAAAATTCTAATAGAAATGGCTCTGAAACGTTTTGAAGGAAACCGCCGCAAAGCATCCCAAGCATTGGGTGTGAGCGAACGAACACTTTACAGAAAACTGGATCAATATGGGTTACAGTAAACTGAAGTACATCCTGTTCCTGGTTGCTGCTGTCCTGATCACAGGGTGCATCAGCTACAGTTTTACCGGCACCTCTATCCCGTCAGATGTACGAACTGTACATATCCCCTTCTTTCCGGATCGTTCTCAAAGCGGCCTGGGTGATTTGAGTGACAGGCTGAACCGGGCATTGGTCAATCGTTTTGTAAATCAAAGCCGTCTTTCTCTGTCCGATGAACAGGACGGATCTGATGCATTTGTGGAAGGTGCCATCCAGTCTTATACTAACCGCCCGTTCAGTATCGGTGGTGACCAACAGGCCAATCTCAATGAAATTCAAATTACAGTTCAGGCCACCTTTCAGTACGCCAGTGATGATGAACCTCTCTGGTCAAAAAATTTCAGCGGAAGTGCAACCTATGACGTGCTTGAAAATCCTGTTGATGGTGAAATAGAAGCTGCCGAGGCTGCCCTGCAACAGATCTCCAATAACATGTTTAACGATGCCGTGAGCAGTTGGTAAATATCAACCAGGTAATCTCCATCTATGGAATTAGAATCTTATCAGATCCCAAAATCTTACCAAAGCTATCTTGAAACGTTCGATAAAGATCCGGAACATGCAATTTCCCGCCTCGAAAACCGCGTTGAAAAACGAAATGCGGGTGCGATAGGATATTTTTTTCTTGCCTGGCTTTATTACAAAAACAACGAGAAAGATAAAGCACTCGAAGCGGCCTGGCAGGCTAAAGTTCGTGCCCCAGGCAGCCGGTTTATGGAGCGCCTGCACTACTATCTGGCCCATCCGCATGCATTTGATGCGTGGGAACCGCAAAAACATCGCAGTGAGTTTCGGCGTGATATCCGGCATTTCGATCATGCCCACCCGATCCAGGACCTGGATTCCCTCATCACAAAGCTCTCATCCATTGAATCGAAACGAATTCGTATTGATCAGAAGGATGAAGGCGGACAGGATGATTTAAGTGAAAAAAGTTCGGATGTGGATGATATTGTAACCGAAACACTTGCGGTAATTCATGAAAAACAGGAAAATCTGGAAGCTGCAATTTCCACGTACCGCCGGTTAATTGACGTAAATCCTTCTAAAGAAGAGCATTACCGGAAGCAAATCGCACGGCTGGAGGAGAAAAGCGGGGAAGAGTAAAACCCGATTCAGAGTTTAGCGGTTACTCCTTCACAAAAGCGTTATGCTTTTTTTCATGACCAATAGTTGTTGCGGGCCCATGACCCGGATAAACAGCCGTACCATCCGGCAAGGTGTATAACTTTTCTTTGATGGATTGTGCCAGCAAATCAAAATCTCCTTTATACAAGTCTGTTCTGCCAATACTTTCTTTAAATAAGGCGTCTCCTGCAATCACAAAATTACTGGCCTCCACGTAGAGTGAAACATGATCGGGCGAATGACCGGGCGTATAGAGAACATCAAAAGAAAACGCTCCGATCTGTACATTTTTCTGTTCCGGCAGCGCTTCGGGTGTAAAATCAAATCCGGCCGTGTTGAAGCCAAACATTTTGGCCTGCTGGGAAAAATTATTCCAGAGATAAAGATCCGAGTGATTGATATAAACCTGAATGTCAAAATCTTTCAACACTTTTTCGAGCCCCAAAATGTGATCAACATGTGCGTGGGTGAGAAGAACCGCAATCAAATCGTTTTCAGTTTTCCGGAGTTCTTCCTTAAAGCGGTTGTATTCTTTTGGGTCGAAAAAACCGGGGTCAATAATCACAGCCTGTCCATCCTTTTCGAGCAGGTAGGTGTTCTCGGAAAACGGACCGACAGTAAAACTTTTTATTTCCATCAGCGTCAGATATAAAAAAAGGATGTAATGTTGCTCATCACACCCTTGTTATATACAAATAAAGTAAAACTTAATCTTTCTTGTAGCGACGGTTAAATCTGTCGATTCGATCAGCTTTCTTTTTAATTTTCTGATCCTTGTTATAAAACGGATGGTTTTTCGAATCAACCTCGCTTTTGTAAACACCTTCTTTGGCATCGAGTGTACTGCGGGTTTTAATTTCAGAACCGTCACTCAAAATTACGGTAACTTCTTTATAATCGGGGTGAATTCCTTTCTTCATGATCGCTGGTATTGATTGATTTCATTTCCTGTGTTGCACCGGAAAATTTATAGATTCTAAAGATAAGGGTTCATACATCTTTTTGCAATTACAACTATTCTGCAATTGTACCTCTGTTCAACATGTATCCGCCAGCAGAATCAAACGGTCCCTTACTCTTCCGGAAATTCATCGTCATCAAAACCGGTCATGCCACCGAGCATACTTCCAAGCATATCGGTATAGGTTCGGCCATCATCTATATCATCCTTTCCGATTTTGGAGTTTTGATGGAGACCTTCAATAATTAAATCCATTATGGGATATAAATTATCAACATCTTTGCCGGTGTGTTTTTTTGCCGTGACCGATAATCCCGGTACACTGTCCAGTTTGGATTTGTATTGCTGATTGCTGAGTGTTTCGGGAATTTCAAGAAAATTACCCTTCGCAAACCAGTTTAAAATATCGGAGTACTGGTTATTCATCTCTTCTTTCTCGCGTTTCTGAGGGTCTGGAAAGTATTTTTTAAAAATATTGTTGATGGCTTTCCCGATAATATGTTTCGCCACATTTACAGCTCCCTCCTGCTCTCCCTCATATACCAGTTCCAATTTGCCGGTTAATGCCGGTACCATGGCATACAGATCAGTTATTCGGAGCGTTGTTTCTTTATCACTGTTCATAACAGCGCGGCGCTCAGCTGCAGAAACGGCCTGTTCCATGGCAGTGATGGTCATCCGCGTAGAAACACCACTTTTTTGGTCGATATATTCACTTTTCCTGGCTTCAAAGGCCACCGATTCGAGAATTTCGTGGTATATCTCGGGGATTTTCACAGCTACATTGCCATTCCTTTCCATCCACGCTTCCTGCCTGGTAATCTGGATGGCCGTTTCCAGTTTTCTTGGATAATGTGTGATGATTTGAGAATCAATCCGATCTTTCAGTGGTGTGATGATATTTCCACGGTTGGTGTAATCTTCGGGGTTTGCAGAAAAAGCCATCGACACGTCCAGTGGAATTCGAATATTAAATCCCCGGATCTGAATATCGCGTTCCTGCATAATATTGAGCAGGGCCACCTGGATCCTCGGCTGTAGATCCGGCAGTTCGTTAATCACAAAAATTCCCCGGTTGGTGCGTGGAATCAGCCCGTAATTGATGACTTCCTCATTGGCCAGGGCAAGCTTCAGTGATGCGGCCTTAATGGGATCCAAATCGCCAATCAGATCGGCAACAGTTGTATCGGGCGTAGCCAGTTTTTCACCATATCGTTTATCCCGGTGCACCCAGGCAATCGGGGTTTCTTCTCCCATTTCAGCAATTCGGTCTTTGGCAAATTTGGAAACCGGAATCAGGGGATCATCATTAATTTCTGAACCCTCTATTACAGGCATAAATTCATCGAGAAGATTCACCAGCATTCTGAGAATCCGGGTTTTAGCCTGCCCCCTCAAACCGAGTAAAATCAGGTCATGGCGGGCGAGAATAGCATTTTGAATTTGCGGAATCACAGTTTTATCATAACCCAGAATTCCCGGAAATACCGGCTCATTCTGTGTCATTTTTCGGATCAGGTTCGCTCTCATCTCGTCTTTAATGGATCCTGATTCCCATCCGGACTTTTTTAGCTGGCCGAGTTTGTTAATCTTTTGCTGCATACATTTTTTATATTCAATTTTTTTGCTTCATCTGAATAACTTGAAACGCAGAAAATTCATTCAGAGAACACCGAAAATTCCAAAAACCAAGCGTATCTATTCTCCTGATTTTTTAAAAACCTTCGTGATACTACGCGCTTTTACCTCCGCTTCTTTCCACTCATTTTCCGGTTCAGAATCACTGGTAATGGCACCCCCAACCGGATAAATCAGCTGATTGCCCTGAATAATAGCCGTCCGGATTACGACATTAAAATCAAAATTCCCTTCCGGTGTAATGTAGCCGACGGCACCAGAATAGAGGCCTCGCCGGTACTCTTCAAGCTGGTCTATGGTTTTCATCACTTCTATTTTGGGAGCGCCGGTCATGGAGCCCATCGGGAAGCATTGCTTCAAAATCTCGACAGGATTGACCTGGTCATCCGTTTCCGCTTCAATGGTTGATATGAGCTGGTGCACTGTGCCAAACGTTTGAACATCATAGAGTTTGGCAACTTTTACACTTCCGGTTTTGGCAATTTTCGACAGGTCGTGCCTCACCAGATCTACAATCATCAGGTTTTCTGCCCGGTTTTTTTCATTCAAAAGTTCCTCTTTTTGCCTGATATCCCGGGTTTTATTTTCATTTCGTGCGGCTGTACCTTTTATCGGTTCGGAGATAACTTTTGCCCCCTGTTTTTTCAAAAATCGTTCAGGAGATGCACAAACAGCAGAATATTCATCCAGCGAAAGATAGGCCCCGAATGGCACCGGATTGATCTGCCTCATTTTCTGATAGAGCCGGTACGAAGATCCCGAAAATTGTCCGCACATCGGGAATGAATAGTTCAGTTCATAAAAGTTTCCGTTTTTGATTAACTCCTGAATGTGTAAAATGTTCGTTTTATAACGCTGCCACGAAATGGATGGCTCGAAATTCTGCAGGTTTATTTCTTCATTCAGATCAAAATTTTGCTGGTTTTCAGCCGATGAAATGTTATCCCCTGATAATTGAACGAGGTTCTCTTTCTCAATCCTGAAAAGTAATTCCGGTTCCATAAAATAGAGATCCGGTATGGCAAGCAGCTCCCGGTTTTCAGACGTCAGATTTTCTGTGTGATTTTTGAGATCATACCCCAGATACCCAAAAAGCCAGCCGCCGGTTTGATTTCTGAATTCGGAAAGTGCCTGCCAGGGATTCATCGAAAACGACTTCTTTTGACCGTCAATCTGCCACTCAACACGGTTATCGCTGATTTTAATCTGATTTTTGGGGCGTACTGCTACAAAAGATTGTACCGAAGATGGATGCTCCGGCATCTGCGATTCGAGAATAATGAGGTTTTCGTTTTGAAATTTCCACTGCAGGTTGTCTATCTTATGTTGATCGCTGGCAATTTTCATCTGCTAATGATACAGAATTATTGAGATATCTTAACAAGTTTCAATTTTAGCCATTCACTCGTTACATTGTAACAAATGGCACTTAACTTTACTTATGTATAAATATCTGGTACGCCCTCTTCTGTTCAGGTTCCCGGCTGATTACGCTCACGAAGCCACCGTTAAGTTTGCATCATCGGTTAGCCGCAGCAAGTGGCTGCTGAAAACCAGCAATTCCATTTATAATTACAGTGACAACTGCCTGAAACAGAGCATCTTCGGGCTGAATTTCCCAAACCCGGTTGGGTTGGCCGCCGGTTTTGATAAAAACGGAACTTCCTGCCCATTGATGGAAAAAATCGGGTTTGGATTTATTGAGGTGGGCAGTATAACGGCAAATGCCTCTATTGGCAACCCCAAACCGAGAAGTTTCCGGCTGCCGCAGGATCTCTCACTGATTAATCGTCTGGGATTAAATAATGATGGTGTGCAGACTATCTCAAGGCGCCTTAGAAAACTGGACCTGAATATTCCATTGGGCATTAACATTGCAAAAACACACGACCCCGCCATTATGGGCGAAGCTGCTGTTCAGGATTATAAAACCAGCTTCGACATGGTAAAAGATTTTGCCGATTATATCACCCTGAACATTTCGTGCCCGAATACTGAAGAGGGTAAAACGTTTGAAGAGCCTGAAACCCTGCAATCACTTTTAAAAGCTCTTAAAATTCACAAAGATGCCAGCCTGCCTCCGGTACTGGTAAAATTTTCGGTTGATCTTGACGACAGCCAGCTCTCCGAGCTTATAACCATCTGCGAAGATAACGCCATTGACGGATACGTGGCAACAAATACCTCATCACGCAGAGACGGACTCGCAACTCCCCAAAAAGTAATTCAGAATATTGGGCGGGGCGGCCTCAGCGGCAGTGCTATTAAAAACCGAAGTACAGAAATTATTTCGAACATTCACGCTCAGACCAAAGGGGAAAAAATAATTATTGGTGTGGGTGGAATCAGCAGCGGGCGCGATGCCATTGAAAAGCTAAAAGCCGGTGCCGATCTTATTCAGATCTATACAGGAATGATTTATGAAGGCCCCGGAATTGTAAAAAAAATCAATCAGGAGATTGCAGAGTACCTAAAGACAAACGGGTATGAGCACATTTATCATATCCGGAAAATCAGAGATCAATAGGAAACGTGAGGCTGCATTGAACCGGAGTTTCACGTCCGGTGGGCTCAAATTCCAGAAGCCGGTCGATAGCATTTTCGATAGATTGAGGAATTCCTGAGCGATCCATACGGCTGAGCTGTTCGTACTGAATCACCTCCCCGTCAGGTGATATCTCAAACCGATAGACCACCTCTCCCCTCATGGAAATATTTTCGGTCCACGACGGAAAAGTTATAACATTCATAAATGCTTCCATCCCGCCATCATAATTCATTCTGATCCCAATTTCCTGACAATCAGCAACTGCCTCCGAATCTTCAAGGGTTCTGTCAATTTCTTCAGGTGGTTCATCGGAAATATTCACCATTTCAGGTGGAGTTTCCGGTTTTTGGAGCGTTTCTTTTAACACTCTCACCCGGGGCATGATGGTGCTGTTTGATGCATATTGAGTTTCGATACGGGTAAGCAGAGAACGGGTACTGTCCCAATAGGCTCCCTCGAACGGGAAATGTTCAGAAAAATCGGGGTTGTTAAGAGTTGAATCGGCTATGGCCTGCCAGTAGTTGCGTTCGGTATCAGTCAGCGTAGTGTCGCTCAGCACTACTTGTGAAGAATCTTTTAACTCGGCCAGTTCTGTTTGCCTGTCGTTAAATTCTTGCTGCAACTGAAACCACGCATCAACCATTTCGTCGTGATTTTCATCCTCTTTTTTTGCAGCGGACATATATTCCCGGGCGGCTTCAAAAAGCAGGATTGCCCGTTGAGAATCATCGGTGCCATTATCTGCAAGCCGCACAAGTTCATCAGCCTGGTTTGCAGTCTGGCTGGTATCTGAAACAGATATCAGCTGTAAATACTCTTCAGTTATCGATTCCACTTCTGATGGTTCAGTGTCTTCAGGCACATCTATGTTGAGCCGGCCTGCAAGTCGGCGTGAATAGATCGATTGGGGATTTAATTGTTGAAGCTGCTCATATTTATTTATGGCAGCGTTGTAATCATTATTGAGCAGGTCAATTTCAGCCATCGAATAAATGGCCATGGTCTTTAAATGCAGTTCATCACTGTTATCCACCACATTTTGATAATAGGGTACAGCCCTTTCCGGCATATCCAGCGAAAGGAAAAATACATTGGCAAGCCGGTAGTATAGGTCTGTTATTTCCGATCGCATCTGCTGCTGTTCTTCATCGGTAAATGGCACGGCGCTCAGGTCTATAGTGGGCATAACTCCGGTATCAGTGGTTTCCTCAGCAAGGGTAATCTCTTCTTCATCTTCATCAACAATCACAAGCTGATCAAAACGGCTGCCACTAACATCCGATCTGCGGCGCCAGTTGTCTGCCAGCGGCCTGTCTCCCCAAACAGCCTGAAACTGAAGACTGGCATCGGCCAGCATTGTTTGGCTGTTGATATTCAAAAACCCGAATTCTGTTGATTCGGTCGCATCGATTACGGAATCCGGCTCTTCTGTAACAATGAGTTGATTTCGTTCATCTTCCATGCGCTGCAACTCATCTTCGAGCTTTTCCATCTCTATACGCTGCAGTTCGGCAACAAATTCATCAAGCTCATCTGGCGGTAATGTTGCTAAATGCAACAGACTGTCTTTTTCATTGATTTGACGGCGAATTTCGGCATATTGGCCGAACGATTCTGCAAGATCAGCAGCATTAAACCGCTCGGGAAGCAAGTCCGAATCCACCCGCTGGCTTGATGCCGAATCGAAATAGGCGGCGGCAAGTGTATAATCTTCAACCTGATCTCTGAAGAGTTCCCCAAGGCCGTAATAGGTTAATGCTCTCGTCAGGTTTGATGGGGGATAGATCTGATCTCCCAATACTTCATTGTAAGTGTGGATTGCCGCATCAGTTTCCCCGCGTTCGTGCAAGGTCCGCGCAATTTCGTACTGAAGTTCGTTTCTGTAATCCACGAACTTGTCATCCCGTCTCATGTTTCTATAGAGATGTTCAGCCTGCTGAAAATTTCCAATCCTGCGGGAAACTTCGGCCTGCTTCCGGAGTGCATGATATTCCAGTTCAAAATTGGTTCGGATGGAGCTTATCTGGCTGTAAGCAAACAGAGCCTGATTATCTCTATTGTTTAATTCAAAAACCTGACCGAGTAAAAAATGGGCCCTGGCAAGCATATCCCGGTCTTCGATACCCGAAATGGCTTGCCGAAGGTTGGTTATGGCCTCTTCCACATTTCCTGTGGCTGTATAGAGCTGGGCAAGAACGGCATGAATTTCTGCCCGTATCTCAGGATCCCACTCTTCGATCAGTTCTGTTTCAATCTCAAGAAAACGGATTCCCTCGGCATAATTTTCCATTTCGAGATAGGTTAATCCCTGCCAGAGAATGGCTATCTGCTGATCGCTTTCTGAGCCCAGGGTTTGCAGTTCACTGAATTTTTCGAGTGCAGCAAAATACTCTGAGCGGTAGTAGTACGATTTTCCAATAATGACAATAGCCGGCAACACGTATTTTGACTCATTATGATTCAACAATATAGAACTGCCGCGTTCTATAGCCTGTTGAAAATCATCGTGCCCTGCATTGGAAGGCGGTTGATGAATACGAATGGGGGCCATTGGGTTTAATGGCGGGACCTGACGCCTGTTTTTTTGCAGTCCGTCATTAAAAAACTGTTTTGTATTGTAAAAGGTATTATAGTAAGCAGTAAAATCTTTCCAGCCCTGCTTTACAGTACTGCAACCGGAGAGTAAAAATACAATCAGCGTTATTTGCAGTATTTTCTTCACGAATTATGAACGTATGGAATCCATACAACGTATCAGTCGGAGTTAATTGTGCTTACTTTAATCATGTTGGTTCGCCCCCGTTTAGCTACCGGAATGCCTGTTGCAATAATTACCCGGTCTCCGGTATTTACGATGCCGCTGTTTGCAATATAGTCTTCCATCATTTTAACACTTAAATCTGTATCAAAAAGTTCATCGAGCTGAACCGAATAGACACCCCAAACCAGGTTTAGCTGACGGCGGACAATTGTACTTTCGGTAAAAGCGATAACAGGCACTTTTGGGCGGAATTTCGCGATTCTTTTTGCCGTATTTCCTGAATGGGTAATCGTACTAATTGCTCTTGCATCCACATTTTCGGCGATATTTACGCACGAGAATGCCAGAGATTCTACAACCTGCTTTTCTTTCCAGTCGGGTTTTCTGTATTCCAGATTGTAATAAATATCCGGGCTGTTTTCTTCTACCGTGCGAATAATATTGGCCATGGTTTTAACAGCCTCTACCGGATATTTACCGGCTGCTGTTTCTCCAGACAACATCACTGCATCTGTTCCGTCAACAACTGCATTTGCCACATCCGAACTTTCTGCACGGGTTGCACGAGGATTGTTGATCATCGAATCGAGCATTTGTGTAGCGGTAATTACAGGCTTGCCTATCACCCTGCAGCGATCAATAATTTTCTTTTGAACTAATGGAACCTGTTCGCTCGGAATTTCTATACCAAGATCTCCACGGGCTACCATAATTCCGTCAGCTTCTTCAACGATTTCATCAATAACGTTAACCGCTTCCGGTTTTTCAATTTTGGCAATAATTCCGGCATTGCTTTTATTGGCTCTCACAATTGAAATAACATCCTGCACGTCGCGCGCCGTGCGCACAAACGACATTGCAACAAAATCGACCCCTATTCTCAGGCCAAATTCCAGGTCTTTTTTATCTTTTTCTGTGAGCGATGACATGGAAATATCAATATCAGGCAGGTTAACACCTTTCCGGGATTTCACTAATCCTCCCACAATCACCTTGGCCATCAGATAACCTTCTTCTCTTTTAATGACCTTCAGCTCCAGCAATCCGTCATCTATCAATATCTGATTTCCAGCTCTTGCATCATCAGTCAGCCCTTCATAGTCGATAGGAATAATTTTACTGGTTCCTTCTACATCTTCGGTAGTAATTTTTACCAGCGAACCTTCGTCAACTAATTGAGCGCCATCTTTCATCTGGCCAACCCTGATTTTTGGCCCCTGAAGGTCCATCAAAACCGGGATGGAATATTTATATTTTTTGGCGACCTGCCGAACGTAATCGATCGTTTTTTTGTGATCTTCGTGCGTGCCATGCGAAAAGTTTATCCTGACTACATTCATGCCGGCACGCAGCAATTGTTCAATTTTTTCTAACGTGTTGCTGCTTGGGCCCAGTGTGCAAACGATTTTTGTTCTACGGGAACTACTTAGCATAAATAAATTTTGTTATTGATATATTTTTTAAATAGATATTAGAAATTGTACGAAAGAAAGCAATTATCAGCTAAATTAACAGTTAACATATTCCATACTTTTGATAATAATGCTGATTTTTAATTTTCGTTTATTAATTACATAAATGATAGACAATTTACGAAGATATCGCATCTTTTAAATAAGCTGTTTTAAATCGAGTTTACTTTCTCGAAACATTCCGAAAACCACCATTTTTCCATGGCATTGAAAACCAAACATACACTTTTATTGATCGCAGCACTATTTGTTGCATTTTCAACAGGTTGTGTGAGATCGGCCAATCCGGATATTGAAAGAGGTTCATTATTTCATTTTCAGGACGGCTACCCTGAGTTAAGGATGTCATCCATCGGGCTCCTCAGTGAAACAGACGAAGCTTTAATCAGCATTACCTCAGACATTGTGTTGGGAAGTTTAATTTATACGACCCACAATGATGTTCGGGCTGCCAAAGTAGCATTGGAAATACGAGTCCGCGAAGTTGACGGAGATTTTAACAAATCTGTGCGCCGCGATTTTGACATTGAATCGGCTTTTGAAGGCAGCTACTTGAGCCAGGATGTTTTTACCCACGATGAAACTCTGGAAGCCAGGCCCGGAATTTTTGAGGTTGAAGTTACCGTACTCGACCGAACATCAGGAAAAGCCTCTACACGCAAGGCCGAAGCAACAATTCCCAATCCGGAAAACCCCGAAATCAGCCTGACTACAATCCGGCTTTTAGGAAAATCTGGCGATGATCCGGAGAGCGATTTTTATCCAATTACTACCTACACAGCATCATCCGGACTGGACAGCCTGAACTTTGTTTTCCAGGTTACTAATAATGATGTGGATTCTCCACTCGAGATCAATTCAAGGCTGCTCAAATTTAATGCCGATACCACTGCTGCCCGGCCAATGAATTTTAACAATTACAGTCCATCAACCCTTCCATACATCGGGGTAGATATGAGAAGGCCGGAAGAACTGGATGCCATTACCCGAAGGCTGGATCAGCCCGGAAGTGTTCTAATTGAAACCAAGTATGAAAATCTGGGCCGCGGAAACTACCGGTTTGAAGCTGAGACAATCGATGAAAATGGCGACAGAATTTATAAGGCAAGAGACTTTGCCATTATGAGCGAGAACTATCCTGCTGTAGTTACGCCAAAAGAACTGGCTGAACCTCTCATCTACATTATGGACAGACGGGACCATGAACGAATGATGGAAATTCAGGATCCGGACTCACTGAAAGAAGCTATCGATCGATTTTGGCTTTCGAATGTAGGAAATATGAATCAGGCCAAATCTGTCATAGAACTTTATTATGAACGGGTTGAGCAGGCCAATAAGCAGTTTACCAACTTTAAGGAAGGCTGGAAAACCGACCCTGGAATGGTCTATATTCTGTTCGGCCCGCCCTGGTATGTTGACCGGTACCTGAACACGATGAAATGGTCTTACTCTTACGACCGAACCGACCCGCGATACAATTATACTTTCGAACGGCCAAATATGAGGAACGAATTTTTCCCATTCGACAACTATCTGCTTCAAAGAAATCAGGGATATTTTAATATTCAGTACCGGCAGATTCAGCTTTGGCTCTCTGGCGGAATTCTTACCACCCGGATATAAAAAAAGCCCGTAAAATTTACTTTACGGGCCAGTATTCAAACCTCTAACCAAGTAAGTTGTTTGAAAATTATTTTGTCTCCTCTTCCTGGTTGATAAATGCATCAAAAACCATTAAAAGATCTTGGGCAACTTCATCCTTTGTTCTGCCTTCAATTCGATGGCGGGGTATCATTGCTTTAATTTCACCATCAACAAAAAAGGCGAATGCCGGAGATGAAGGCGGATATTCACTAAAATATTCCCGGGCTCTCGCGGTGGCTGCTTTATCCTGCCCGGCAAAAACCGTTACAAGATGATCCGGACTCTGCTCTGCTTTTTCCATTGCGATAGCCAGGCCGGGCCGGGCATTACCGGCGGCACATCCACAAACCGAATTGATAGCCAGTAGCATGGTTCCTCTACTGTACTCTTTCATTGCCCGGTCAACCTCTTCCGGAGTGGTCAATTCTTCAATTCCAATGTTGGTGAGCTCTTTGCGCATCCAGGATGTATCGGGTCCTACTCCAAATCCAAATTGCATAATTCTAATCTTTTTGTTTTAAAAATTTACACCCAAATATAATGATTTTAAGCTATTGTTCTGAGTGTTCTGAAATTTTCTCAAAACGGTGAACTGTTCTATACAATAAAAATGTCGTAAACGTTTCTATTTGGTACAGCCCGTGGTTTTTAATCATCAAAAAAAGTGATAGGTTTCATAATTGAGATCCCGATCCGTTTTGGCAACCCTGAAAGCACATTTTTGTACAACCTCAAATTACATTATGAACCATTTCTTACGAAGTTTTTCATTTATGCCGCTGCTATTTTTCATTTTTCTCGGAGCCTGTTCCAGCAGTGAGCAATTTACAGTTCAACAAGTTGACGAACCAACGCTGGTAGATGGCAGTCTTTCTTCCTGGAACACAGATATTTCCCGGATAAACTCATCCGATGATATTCAATACTTTGCAAAAATTTATGACGATTTTCTCCATGTTTTTGTTGATGTACGGGATCCGCATACTGATCGTGCCATTCGTCAGTTGGGATTGATTGTTTATCTGAGTAATTCTAAAGACGACCGCAACAGATTGGGAATCGGATATCCGGCCGGGTCGTTTAATCTGCTCCGCGAATATCCAAATGCATATAACAATTTCATAACTGACGAAGAGTGGGGCCGACAACCGGGAAACATCGAACTGATGACGGAATTGTCTGAAGATCTATTCTCTCAGGTTATGATCGTAGAACGATACGACGGCAGACCCGAATATGGCTTTATCGATAAATCACAACTTGAAATAGACGGCCTTGAAATTGCTACCGATGAAGACAGGCGATACGTATCACTCGAAATGAAAATTCCACTTGACGGAACTTCTATTTACGGTGTTACAAAAAACGATTTATGGATCGGCTTTGCTGTTGAACCGCCAACGTTCCGCATTCAGCAAGACAGTGATTTGTCCCGGCAAAATCAAGGTCACTACGGTCAGCGCAGACCCGCTCCCCGACAACCCCGGCAAAGGCGGCAGCTTTACAGTAAAAACGACTGGTTTGAGTTAAAGTTTGATTGATGAGCTTTTGCAACCAGACTGTCTGGCAAATTTTTTTGAATAAAAAAAGGCGCTCCATGGAGCGCCTTTTTTGTTCATTTTAGTGAAGCCTTATTTGGCTGATTTATAATTTTCCTCAACCTGAGGCCAGTTAACTACATTCCAAAATGCTTGCAGATAGTCTGGCCTTCTGTTTTGGTATTTGAGATAGTAGGCGTGCTCCCAAACATCCACACCCAGTATAGGTGTTAAGCCATGCATGTATGGACTGTCCTGATTTGGTGTGGAAATTACTTTCAGGTTTCCTGAATCATCCACACAGAGCCATCCCCAGCCAGATCCGAACTGGCTGGCTGCAGTTGAAGAAAATTTCTCTTTAAAAGCATCAAAACTGCCAAATTTATCTTCAATCGCTTTGGCAAGTTCTCCGGAGGGTTCTCCGCCGCCATCCGGTGACATTACAGTCCAAAACAGTTTGTGGTTTGCATATCCTCCACCGTTATTAATTACTGCTTGGCGAATATCTTCAGGCACTTCTTCAATCCGGCTCAGCACTTCTTCAATTGGAAGCGAGGCAAATTTATGACCTTCAAGAGCGGCATTTACTTTATTTGTATATCCCTGATGATGCTTTCCGTGATGTATTTCCATGGTTTTTGCATCAATGTTTGGTTCCAGTGCATCTTTTGGATAAGGTAATTCTGGAAGTTCGTATGCCATTTTTCTTATTTATTTTTAGTTCATATTTCTGATTTCTATAACACATTACTCTGCAATGTGTTAATCATTATCAATTCTACTGATTATAATAACAATTTCGAATGAAATCGTTCCATAATTCCCGATACTTCTTTTATCTTTAAAAGTGTAGAGGAATAGATGCAGAATTTACTCTATCTTTCAACTTTCAAAAATTAAAACACAAAGATATTTATGACTTTTGATTACGACGTAATCATCATCGGCAG
>SKYV01000240.1 GCA_007127745.1 Balneolaceae bacterium | reverse complement strand
CAATATCTTCGTATTTGTAGGAGTTTACATTTTGCCCGAGCAGGGTTATTTCTTTGTATCCCTGATCTCTGAGCTGTCCGATTTCCCGTAAAATGCTGTCCATCGGGCGGCTGCGCTCACGTCCCCTGGTAAACGGTACTACACAGAATGCACACATATTGTCGCACCCTCTCATGATCGACACAAAGGCTGTAACACCGTTTCCGCTGGTTCGAACCGGGCTGATGTCGGCGTATGTTTCCTCAAGTGAAAGCAGCACGTTTACTGCCTTTCGGCCGTCTTCCACTTCTTCCAGCAGATTGGGAATGTCACGATAGGCATCCGGTCCAACCACAATATCCACAAGCTGTTCCTGGTCAATAATCCGGTCTTTGATTCTCTCGGCCATGCATCCCAGCACACCCACGGTCAATCCATCTTTCTCTTTTTTGAGTGACCGAAATTCTTTGAGCCGATTCCAGACCCGAGTTTCAGCATTTTCGCGGATCGAGCAGGTGTTTACAAAAATCACATCGGCCTCTTCGGCAGATTGAACCGGTGTCATTCCCTGATCCAGCAGAATGGAATTCACCACTTCTGAATCTGCGAAATTCATCTGACAGCCGTAGGTTTCTATATAAAATTGCTTGTTTTTCATGATTGGGGTTGGATATAAAAACTGAGGGGTTTATCCGAATTTCAGGGTCGTCAAAAATACAAATTTAATATGAAGATGTCATTCTCCGATTTTAGCTGCAAAGTGCAAATACAGCTTTGATACGAATTGCGGAAATCATTCAACATTTATTTGATGATGCCATCCGAATCAGTTAGCAGGAAAAAGAGTGATTCCTGTGAACTGCTGTTTCCTTCAAACAGTCCATCGTTCGAACGTGTCCAGCCGGTAACGGCAAAATCGCCGGAATTGGTTTCTGTTGCAGAAAGGGCTGCCTCCGTATTACTGCCTCCGTTCGATTTTGTCCAGGCAAGGGAACCATCACTGTTCAGAAGTGCAAGAAAGAGGTTGCTGCCGTTTGCTGTTTGGCCGTCAAAATTATCATCTGAAGACTCCGTCTGGCCGGCAATTAAAATATGGTTTCCGGCTGCCTGGACCACAGAATAGGCTGTGTCATCCTGGGAACCACCAACGGAGGTGATCCAGCTTGTTGTCAGGTTAAAATTTAGCCGGAGCACAAAAGCATCGAAACCTCCCCGGTTCAATCCATCGAAAACTCCTGTATTGGAATCGGAGGTTCCGGTTATGGCAAAACCGCCGTCGCCAAGAGTGGTGATATCATGCGCAATATCGTTGCCCTCACCTTCGTAGGTTGTCAGTCCGCGGGTATTGCCGGACTGATCGACTTCGTGAATAAAAACACCGGCCAGTCCGGGATTGGTCCCGAAAAATATACCGTCTGAAGAACGGAACGTACCGGATGCAACAATAGAATTTCCAAATGTTTGTGTCAGTCCTCTGGCCTCATCATCCGAGCTGCCTCCAAAAGGAAGCACCCAGTTAAGCTGGCCACTGAGATCAGCAGAAAGGATAAATGCATCACGGCTGCTGTTAGTCCGGTTAATGAAGTTGAAGTCCACAGAGCGCGTAGAGCCTGCAAGGATGTAATTGTTGTTCGGTGTCTGAATGAGAGCGTGAGCTATATCTTCAGCCGAACCGCCAAAAATTCTTGTCCAGATCAGCTCACCTTGAGCAGAAAGTTTTATCAGAAAAATGTCGTTGCTGCCTCTGGAGAGGTCTTCAAAGGGTCCGTCGTTTGAGTGGGTGAAACCGGTAATGACATAATTACCAGCGCTATCTTCAATCAGATCGGTGGCGCGATCCCGGTCGCTTCCACCCAGTGTTTTGATCCAGTCAATCTCACGGTTACTGTTCATTTTCAGAATTACGATCGATTCACTGCTCACATCCTGGCCTTCAAAATCACCATCCGAGGATGATGTTGATCCTGCTATCAAATACCCTCCGTCCGATGTGTGGATTATTTTTTGTCCAATATCCTGGCCGGTCCCGCCATAAGTTTGTGCGAGAGCTGATCCGTTGTCGGGATCGTCATCTCCGTTACCACTCATTGCATCCGGATCGCATCCTGTCAGTATTATGGCTGAGAGCAAAATACTCCAAAACAAAGGGTGGAGATATAGTGCAAGATTTTTCATCGAACAGAGGTTAGGTTTTTTAAGAAGTTATCCCTGAACAGAAACCAGTTCTACTTTAAAAATAAGAACCACATTGGGTGGAATTCCGGCCGGCGGAGAACTGCCATAACCAATAGCGGGAGGAAGGAAAAATTCATACGTTGAACCTTCATTCATCAGTTGAACTCCCTCGGAAAATCCTTCAATTACTCCTCCCAGATTCATATCGATGGCGCGATTGTCCTGAGGCTGATCAAAAATATGGCCATTGGTAAACGTTCCTGTATATCGAATTGTAACTACCTGATTTGAATCAGGTTTAGGGCCGTCACCCTCTTCTATAATTCTGTATTGCAGGCCACTGTCCGTTATCTGAATATCTTCGTTTCTGGCATTGTTGATCATAAATGCATCGGGATCGCGCAGAAATGAGTCCAGAGTCAATTCAAAAATGAGCACAGACCCACAGTTAATGGGAGTGTTTGGCGGGGGGCTATCGCCGTATCCAAGTTCCGATGGTATTACAAGCTCGAAAGTATCGCCTTCATTCATAAGTTGAATTCCCTCTACAATTCCGGCAAGTATATTGTCGGTAAGTGAAAAATAATCGAGTTCTTCGGTTTCTATGAAGGTTTCTCCAGAAATCAGACTTCCCTTGTAATCTACAAAAACCACACTACCGAGAGCGGGAATGTCGCCATCACCTTCTTCAATTACACGATACTGAAGGCCGCTGTCGGTTACGGTAACGCCTTCTTTCTGGGCATTTTCTTCCAGAAAGTCGGTTTCATCCACGGTTCTGCATTCTGGAGAGCTTGGGTCATCCATGCATCCCGTAAAAAGCAGAATGGATAGCAATATAAATGGAAGGTATTTCATAATTTTGAATTCTGTTAAGTAACTATTTTAATTTGGTGAATTTTATAAATGAGCCTGTTTCGGAAGGCTTTCGATATTCTTTTTGAGTTTTTTTATGTCAACAGGAAGTCTATTTTCAAGAAACAACGCCAGTTGTTGGTGATAAAAAGATTCATCTGTGAATTGGTTCCAAAACCGTCGCTGACTATCTATGATCGGGATCAGTGTCTCAATTTCCAAGGCATCATAAAAGAGGGTTTTTCGATGAATTTCTTCGAATGAATCAGCGATATTTCCTGCCAGAGAAACCAGAAACGGAGAGTTCTGATTCTCTTCATCCAGCAACAGGTTATGCAGGCCAAACGCATTGAACCTGATTTTATGGCATAAAAAAAGTAAATCAGCCCGTGTAACGGTCTCGGTTTCAGAATGCGTACTTCTGTAGTAGGCATAATTCCGTAACAATTTACGACTGGTTGTAAGTGTGGCTGCTGCTGTTGCCGCTGCAAAATGCATCACATCCGAATTTAATTTGGCCATGTTTCGGGTGATTTTCTCCAGTCGTTCAACAATTTCAAATCGCTCTCTTTTACGGTGCCGAGTTCTACGGCAACATCAATCAGGGTTTTGTAATCTGTAAGTGTATAAACGGGAATATCAATCTCGTTAAATTTTTTGTTGGCTTTGTCGAAGCCATAGGTAAAAATACTCAGCACCGCTTTTATGTCTGCACCAATAACTTCGAGGGCTTCAATAACAGACATTACGGATCCTCCGGTTGAAATAAGGTCTTCAATCACAACGGTGGTTTGTCCTTTATCCACACCTCCTTCAATCTGATTGCCGAGACCGTAGGCTTTTGCTTTGGCACGAACATAGGCGAGAGGTTTGTCGAGGTTTTGGGCAATCCAAGCAGCATGAGGAATGCCTGCAGTTGCTGTTCCGGTGATTACATCTACCTCTCCAACTTCATTCTCAAGAATATTTGCAAAAGCTTTTGAAATACTTTTCCGAACTGCAGGATACCGAAGAGTGAGCCGGTTGTCACAATAGATCGGCGAATTCCAGCCCGATGCCCATGTAAACGGATCATTCGGCCGCAGAATAACAGCATTAATTTCGAGAAGAGATTTTGCCAGCTCTCTGGAAAAAGATTTATCTAAAATCATACATCAGGTATAAGATCATTAAGTTTTGTTATGACATAATATGGGTGTAAAACATCTATACTTTTCTCGAGATGGATAAACCAAATATCATGCAGTTAACCTCTTAATATAACGAATTAATGTTAAATTAGTGTAACACCTGCCATTCATTCATCCGGTGTAAAATGGTTTCAGACGCAATCAGCCGGTTCAGAAAAAAGTGGGGAGAACTTTGTGAAGAATTTCGAGAATAATCAGTGCGTAGAGCCCGGCAAGCAGATCATCAAACAAAACACCGTATTTTCCTTTCAGGTTTTGGAGCTTGTTGATACCCAACGGCTTCAGAATGTCGAAGATTCGAAAGAGAATGAATCCAACGGCCAGGATCACAACATCTTGTGAGAATGAATAGTGAAAACTCACAGCCAGAAAAGTAACGGTTTGCCCGGCGGCTTCATCCATTACAAACTGAGGAGGATCTTCGCCATATCGCTGCTCGTTTGCCGGCGTTGCCCACAGAGAAAGGGCGATAGTTACGAATGCAAGAAAATAGAGGCCATAAACCGGAAAGTAGAGAGCTGTTAAATATATGACGGGAAGCGAGACAAGGCTGCCCCAGGTTCCGGGACCGTATGGAAGCAGGCCGGCTCCAAACAGTGTGCCGGTCCAGATCTTTACTGAATTCATTTTAATGGCTTCATTGTGAAAAGCTTCCGATTTACAACAAGGTATTCAATACCGGAGTAAACCGTGATGGCTACAACCGTCATCATTCCCCAAAAGAAAATATTTGTTTCAAATATAGAGTGGATGGTTTCGCCAAATCCTCCTTCAAACAGGATAAAAAATCCAAAAAGAAGGGTGATGTATAAAAACCCCATTTGTATAGCGGTTTTAGCTTTGGCCGTAACCCTCGTTTGAAGTATGATGCCCCGCCGGGTTGAATAGATTCTGAGAACGGTTATGATTACATCCCGGATAACGATAAGGAATACAGCCCACCAGGGAAATTGCTGGGGATCCAGAAACGGAAGACAAACAAATCCTGCAAAGGTGAGAAATTTATCAGCGAGCGGATCCAGGAAAATTCCAAATTCACTTTCTACGTCGTATCTACGTGCATAGTAGCCGTCGATGGCATCTGTGATGGCAGCAACCGCAAAAACTACAAGACTCAGCCCTCTCCATAAAATATCATCCTGAATGAACAGTATGAGAAAAATCGGAGCCATAGCCAGCCGAAAACCACTTAATATGTTAGGTATCTTTTTTTCCAATGGTTTTTTGTAAATGTAAAGCTCTCATTGATCAATTGACACACAAGTTTTTGTTTCAATTGAATCGTTGAAGAGAGGAAATTAATCGATCTTTCGAGCAGTTAGTATATTCAAAGTTAAAGGTTTTCATCTCTAAACTACAAAAACATGCACTTTATATTTTTGATTTTCACGGATCGCCCTGTGGTCAGATGAATTTTGGCGTCTAAAACGAATTAAAAAATTTTTAAACATGATATTTCATCAAAGCAAGCCAAAGTCCTATTTTCCACTGATATGAATAAAGCACACATAATTACAATCGGGAACGAGCTGCTGATTGGGGACACTGCAAACACAAATGCCTCCTGGATCGGCAGAAAATTGACAGATTCGGGATTCGAAGTAGAGAAAGTTTTTACCATCCCTGATGATTATACGATTATCAAAAATCAGATTGAGCAATCTATAGAACAGGCACAGTTTACGGTGGTAACGGGCGGACTGGGCCCCACGCATGATGACATTACCAAAACCGTAGTGGCAGATATTTTTGATTCTGAACTGGCGCGGAATGAAGAGGTGCTCGCACATATTGAAGAAATTTTTAATAAACGCGGATTCACATTATCCGATTCAAACTTGCAACAGGCTGAAGTTCCGGTAAAATGTGAAGTTCTGTTCAACAAAAGAGGAACTGCGCCGGGGATGTGGTTCGAAAAAAGCCGAAACTATCTTGCCGTTCTGCCCGGTGTTCCGCATGAAATGAAATATTTAATGCGGGAAGTGGTGCCGCTCAAATTGCAAAAGGTGTTTCCGGAATCAGAGATGTGGGCGACGGAGTACTTCAAAACGGTGGGAATTCCCGAAAGTACACTGAGTGACCGCATCGGCAATTTGGAAGAGTATGTGAACAATGGGGTGGGAGTTGCATTTTTACCCAACCCGGCCGGGGTTACTATCCGGATTAGTGCAAGCGGTTCAAACCAAACAGAAGCCGTTGAAAAACTACGGGAAATTAAAACGGTTCTGAATAGAAAGATTGGCGATTATCTTTACGGAAAAGGGAAAAACCTGGAACTTGCCGATGTTCTGGGCAAGCTGCTTGCCGAAAAAAACCTGACCATTGCCGCAGCAGAAAGTTGTACAGGCGGCCGGCTGACCGACAAACTGACCGATATTCCCGGAAGCAGCCGGTATTTGAAAGGCGGAATAATTGCCTATGCTAACGACATAAAAACCGGTATGTTGAATGTAGAAGAAAATCTGCTGGCCCGTGAAGGTGCAGTCAGTAAACAAGTGGCACTGCAGATGGCAAAAGGTGTGGCAGAATGCTGCCGGGCAGATATTGGCGTATCCACCACGGGAATTGCCGGCCCGGATGGCGGAACAGACAACAAACCTGTTGGAACCGTATGGATGGGTTTTTGGATAAACGGAAAGCATTTTGCACTCAAATCGATATTTACAAGTAATCGCCTGGTGAATAAGGAGCGAACGGTAATGGTGGTTCTGGAAACCCTGCGGCGGCAATTGCTCGGCATTAAAAGTTATCCTTACGAACTCAAACCCCACTATCCTTGAGTTTTCTGCTTT
>SKYV01000230.1 GCA_007127745.1 Balneolaceae bacterium | reverse complement strand
TGATGGACTTCCGGTCGCCAAGGCGCCCATTGCCTCAAATCAAAGACGGATTTAACCGCAAAGGGCTCATATCAGAAACCGGCCTCAAAAAGCAGGCTTTTGAAGTGATGAGGGAGTACTATGAGCGGAAGAAAGGGGAGTTTGATTAACTAAAAAAACTTTTTCCAAATACTTTGCTCTACATTAAGAATTAAAATAAACAACACCATCACTACCTGTGATCAATCCAGACACATTCACTCAAACATATCTGTAATATCTAAACTTATGAAAAACAACATCACACGAAAAAGTTTTATCAAAAAAACGGGGGCAGCCATGATGCTGGCAGCATCCGGATTTCCGAATATCATCATCCCGAGAAGAAAAGAGAAACTCGGCGTTGCACTGGTGGGCCTTGGAAATTACGCCACCAACTGGCTGGCTCCCGGCCTGGAGAAAACCGAACATTGCGAACTGCGCGGCATCGTGACCGGCACGCCATCCAAAATACCGGTGTGGCAGGAAAAATATGGCATCCCTGACCGCAATGTGTACAATTATGAAAATATGCACGAGGTAGCCAATAACGACGATATTGATATCATTTATTCGGTAACACCGCCGGGCCTTCACGCCAGGGATTCCATTGCCGGGGCAGAAGCCGGAAAACATGTATGGTGCGAAAAACCGATGGCGCCCACACTGGAAGAGTGCCAGGCCATTATTGATGCGGCCGGGAAAAACGGGGTTCAGCTTACCATCGGCTACAGAATGCAGCACGAGCCTAACACGCAAACCATCATCAATTATGGCAGCGAAGAGACGTTTGGTGCGATTACGGAGGTGCGGACGGCGGCCGGTTACCGTGCACAGGGGCTTCCGGAGGATGACTGGCGTTTCAGCCTGGATATGGGCGGAGGGGCTCTCTATGATATGGGCGTTTACCCGATAAACGCTGCCAGGTATTCTACCGGAAAGAAGGCATTGGCTGTGAGCGGAATACAGAGTGTGGAGCGCGAGGAGATGTTCCGTGAAGTGGATGAAACCACCGTTTTTGATATTGAATTTAATGACGGAACCATCGCGAAATGCAAAACCAGCATGGGAGAAAATGTGAATTACCTTGAAGTGGACTGTGAAGAGGGCTGGTATTACCTGAGGCCGGCAAGCTCGTATAGTGGTGTGGGCGGAGAGGTAAGTGACGGAACCGTTCTTGAGCCCGATCCCGGCCACCAGCAGGCGCGTCAGATGGATAATGATGCACTGGCCATCAAGGAAAACAAACCGCCGATTGTACCCGGAGAAGACGGCATGGAAGATATCCGGATCGTGAAAGGAGTGATGGAATCATCCCGGCGGGGTGGTGCCAGGGTGGAGCTGTAGTTGTATCAATGGACGCTATGCGGTTTTCCGCTCATTCCTCGTTCCGTTTTTTCCTCGTCTGACGATTGCATTTATCGTCTGACGAGTTGAAAAGCCACTTTTATTAAGTATGGCTATGGGTGCAGACAGCTTAGCTTCAGACTGGCGCAAGCGTCCGCTTGTGCCTTTGGTATTTCTACCCTCGCTATCTGAAAAAACTCTCTAATATAGATGAAAGCCCTGATTATCGTCGATTTCAGGTATTCCTGCCAAATCCCTTCGATGCTGTTTATAGTTTTTTCGAAAAACCAGTCTCGGGATTTTTGGTTGCTTCGCTATTCCCCGGACTGCGTTCGGGTACAAACGCCGGGGCGTTTTTCATCTCTCACTTGTCCGGGGTTACAAACATGTGGCTCCTGACGGAGCCGATTATCAGCCTTAGTAAAACTGAGCTTCTGTAATCCATTCTCAGCACTTCCCGCGCTCTCCGCTTGTCCGGATATTATTTCATCGGGGCGGTAAACATCCAGACAGAACTTTGGACATGATCGGTTTTAACTTCATGAAAAAAATCTGTAAATATTGATTTGATGAAAATTCAAATAGAACCTGCGAATGTCAGATAAAATCTATAAGGCGGATGTAATTATTGTTGGGGCGGGACTTGCCGGAATTGCAGCGGCTATCGAATTACTTGATCACGACAAACGTGTTCTGCTGATTGACCGCGACACGGAAGAAAATCTTGGCGGCCTGGCAAAATGGTCGTTTGGCGGAATTTGCATGTCCGGAACTCCCGAACAAAAACGGATGCGAATCAAAGACTCACCCGGCCTGCTGCTTCAGGATTGGTACTCTTTTGCAGAGTTTGGCGATGGGGATTTTTGGCCCAAAGAGTGGGCAAAATATTACACAGAAAATTCCCTGGAACTGATTTATCACTGGCTTAGGGAGCGAGATGTAGAATTTCTGGCGATGGTGAACTGGCCGGAACGCGGACTTTTTGTGCCCGGTAACTCCGTACCACGATGGCACATTACCTGGGGAACAGGGCACGGTTTGATGGAAGCCCTGATCCATCACATGCTTCAGCATCCAAACAGCAGCAATCTGAAAATTCAGTTTCAGCATAAAGTTACCGGACTGTTTAAATCAGCCGGTTCCATATCAGGTTGTTACGGTATTGTTGAATCTGAAAAAGAAAGTTTCAGGGCAGAAGGAGATGCCGTGATAGTGGCTGCTGGCGGAATCTGCGGAAATCTGGATTTGGTGCGCAAACACTGGTACAAACCGTGGGGAAATCCTCCTGAAAAAATGCTGAACGGGTCACACAAATACGCTGACGGAGATCTTCACGAAGTTGTTGAAAAGGAGGGAGGACGCCTCACACATCTGGAAAAACAGTTTCATTACGCGGCCGGAATCCATCATCCCAATCCTCGGCATCCGGGGCACGGGCTTAGTTTAATTCCGCCAAAATCGGCGCTTTGGGTGAATGCTCACGGAAAGAGAATCAGCCCGGTTCCGCTGGTTACGGCTTATGATACCCGCTACCTGGTAGAACAGATTTGTAAACAGCCGGGATCTTATTCGTGGCAGGTTTTGAACCGAAAAATCATGGACCGGGAGCTGGCAGTTTCAGGCTCAGAATATATGACCGATTTCCGCGACAAGAAGAAACTGGGAGTCATCAAAACGCTGTTGTTTGGAAATAAATCGCTGACGGATCGACTTCTGAATGAGAGTTTAGATATTGTAACTGCACATTCGATTCGTGAACTTGCCGGTAAAATGAATTCCCTGAATGGTGATAGGCGAGTGAATGCAGACCTTCTCGAACAGGAAGTTAAACAGTATGATGAAAACATCGGCCGCGGCAAAAAGTTTATGAATGATGATCAGCTCCGGCGGATTGCCCATGTGCGGCAGTTTATCGGGGACCGGCTGCGAACCTGTAAATTTCAGAAAATTGATGATCCAAAATCGTATCCTCTGATCGCTATCCGTGAATTTATCCTTGCCCGTAAGAGCCTTGGGGGAATTCAAACGGATCTTGAATCACGCGTGCTAACATCCGATGGTAAACCTCTGCCTGGGCTTTATGCAGTTGGTGAAGCTGCCGGTTTCGGAGGCGGGGGGATTCACGGCTTGCGTTCTCTCGAAGGCACATTTTTGGGAAGCTGTATTTTAACGGGAAGAGCTGCAGGAAAATCAATCGGAGGCAATTAAATAAAATGGATCTATAGAAAGCTTTGTGGTAATTGGAGATATAAAATAACTTGGTTGCTGGTAATTGACAGTAGACAGTAGGCAGTTGATAATTTGATAATTGGGTTTATTTGAAGATGAACCATCTGTTTTTTATTTGTTTGGAAAGAGCATAAGCCGTCCATATTTATCCAAATGAGTTGTCAACTGTCAACTAAATAAGCAACTTCTTAAAACTTCACGCCATGATATCCATCAAATTTCCTGGAGATCCACAAAAATCAAAAAAATGAAAAAAACCGGTTCACAACTTACAGTTTTTGCACTTGAAAAGATTGGTTTAACACACACGTTTGGTATTCCGGGAGTTCACAACACGGAGCTTTATGATGAGCTGAATAAATCGGCCCAAATCGAACCGGTGCTTGTAACACACGAATGCGGCGGTGCTTTTATGGCCGATGCAATCAGCCGGACGTCGAACCCGATCGGCTGCCTTGTGATTGTACCGGCTGCCGGAATGACTCATGCCATGAGCGGCATCGGGGAGGCGTACCTGGACGGAATCCCGATGCTGATTATCTCCGGAGGAATCCGCACGGATACGGGGAAAGCCTACCAATTGCATGATATTGATCAACAGAAAATTTTGTCTGGAATCACCAAAAGAAGCTGGAAAGTTGAAACTCATAAAGAGATTATCCCGGTTATTTACGAAGCGTATGAAACAGCGGTGAGCGGCGAACCGGGACCGGTTTTTGTGGAGATTCCCGTTAACCTTCAGCTCTTTCGCGGTGAAATTGATGAACTGCCCGAATTTCGCTTCAACCGAAGCATTCCGGAACCTGATGAATCAGCCATCCGTCAGGCCGCCAAACTTCTGATGGAAGCCAAAAACCCGGGACTTTTCCTGGGATGGGGCGCGGCAGATGCAACAAATCAAAGTATAAACATCGCCGAATTACTGGAAATGCCGGCGGCTACCACACTGCAGGGTTTGAGTGTTTTTCCCGGAAACCATCCTCTTCATACAGGTATGGGAATCGGAACATACGCCGTTCCAGCATCCGAAAATGCATTTGAAGAGTGCGACTGCCTGCTGACCGTGGGTGCCCGTTTCGGTGAAATTCCAACCGGAAGCTTCGGGATGAAAGTTCCCGAAAATTTGGTTCATGTGGATATCAACCCGGAGGTATTCAATAAAAATTACCCGGCAAAAGTGACGATTCATGGCGATGCAGCGGATGTTTTGAACCGGTTAATCAAACTTCTTGAACGGCCTGAAACGGCAGATGAGCGGGGGAAAAAGCTGCGTGCCATCATCAAAAAGTCTAAAGAAGAATATTTCAACGAATGGGAAAAAGCGTCAAATGGCGGCCGGGTGAACCCCGCACTGTTTTTCAGGGAATTGCGAAAACAGCTTGATGATGAAGCTATTGTGACGGTGGATGACGGCAACCACACATTTTTGGCAGCAGAGCTTTTCGAAGTGCGAAAGTCCCGCCATTTTATCTGTCCCACCGATTTTAACTGCATGGGTTATTGCGTTCCGGCGGCAATCGGGGCAAAAACCGGCAGCCCGGGAAAACAGGTTGTGGGTATTGCCGGAGACGGAGCATTTTTGATGACAGGTATGGAACTGATCACCGCTAAAACACGAAAAATCGGCGTGGTGATTTTTGTATTTCATGACGGAGAACTTTCCCAGATTTCACAGGGACAGGAGATTCCCTACAGCAGAAAAGTCTGTACCAAACTGGGTGAAATGAACTTTGAAGGCATGGCCATGGCCACCGGAAGCCGGTATTACAGGATGAAAAATAATGAGGAAATAGCCGATGTTGTTTCCAAAGCGCTGAGAACAGCAGAAAAGGGAGAGCCGGTAATTGTGGATGTAAATATTGACTATTCAAAACAGACCCGTTTTACAAAAGGAATTGTTAAAACCAATCTTGGGCGGTTTCCTTTCAATGAAAAAGCCAGGTTCATCGGGCGGGCATTGAAGCGAAAAATTACCGGTTAGTTGGGTATTTTTAAATAAAGTGATGAGGATAAAAACAGATAATCGCCATTTAATAAATTGTCACTATTGTCGTATCAACAATAGAATGTCGGGAATATGAGACTTCCGAAGTCTACATCAACACTAAGAAAATACTTGAAAGATAAAATTAGACAATGTTTAATTTAAACCTGAAAGACTTCGGAAGTCTTTCTCAACCTAATAATCTATAATTGACATAACGCTATATGAAAGCTCAAAAATCATCTAAAAATCTGCTGTTTAAATTCATTCTGTTGCTACTTCCAATTCTTATTATAAATGCATGTTCAGATAATGAATTGCAGGAGAGTGCTCACGATTTGCCATTTATCAAAGGCGTTTATGGCAATCCTGCAACCCTGCTCGAAGCCGGCTACCGGTTTGATGAATTGGGGATGAATGCGATTTTTGTCCGGAGTATTTCGCTTGATCAGGATCTGTATGATGCGGCAATGGAGCAGCAGCAACGGGTTTATGTTGAATTTCCCACGCTGCTTGGCCGTAATTATGTGGAAGAGCATCCCGAAGCCTGGCCAATTAATGAGAAAGGGGAACAGGCGCCTCCGGCCGACTGGTTTATGGGGGTATGCCCAACCGACCCGGAATTTTTTGAGTTTCGGAAAGATCAGCTACGAGACATTTTGAATAACTTTGATGTTGACGGCATTTTCCTGGATTATGTGCACTGGCACGCACAGTTTGAAACACCTGATCCCATTCTGCCGGAAACCTGTTTCTGCGATCGGTGTACGGCACTATTTTCTGAAGAATCGGACATTGAACTGCCCGATGCTGATATTCCTGAAACAGCAGAATGGATTCTTGAAAATGCAGACTCTGAATGGCGGGACTGGAGAAGCCAGGTTCTTAATGGCTGGGTTGCAGGGATGAAGTCGATTGTGAGAGAATTGCAGCCGGACGCCCTGGTCGGCATTTTTTACTGCTCCTGGTTTCCCGAGGATTACGATTCTGCACTCTACCGTACACTCGGAATTGATGTGGAGGCGTTCGCCGAAATGGCAGATGTGCTTTCTCCGATGCTGTTTCATAAAATGAAAGATCGGTCACCGGAGTGGGTGGGTGAATATACAAACTGGCTTGGTGGGGTGATTGAGGCATCAGTCGAAAATGAACCATTGGTCTGGCCTATTGTTCAGGCTCACGACAATCCTGTTGAGATTACACCGGAGGAGTTTCGTCAGGTGATGGTGGAAGGGACAAAGTCTCCGTCTTCCGGAATTATGATGTTTTCGGATCAGTCACTGCTCGACAACCCAGAAAAAATTAAGGTTATGAGACAGTTGTATGTTGAAGAGATTTCTAATGACTGAATTTGGGTCGAATAATCAAATTGAGATATGATACTTGTCACCGGAGCAAACGGAAACCTCGGATCAGAGACGATTCAAAAACTGCGAC
>SKYV01000231.1 GCA_007127745.1 Balneolaceae bacterium | reverse complement strand
TCCTGAGCCAGGATCAAACTCTCCATTGTATACATCTTTAATACTATACACTCTGGAGCCAAACCCTAACCCACTCAAACAATCTGGTTATATCTCTACTAATCCAAAGAACATCTCTTACCCCAAAAATGAATCACTTCACTTCCGAAGCAGGACAATAAATATAGGGGTTGTTGATTTCAAATGTCAACCATTTTCAAAACATTTTTTTTGAAAATTTTGAAATGGTACTGATCGATCGTCACCCCATTGTTTCACCTCTTATCAAGGCTAATGAATGAATTTATCTGTTTCATTTCGCGATTATAACAACCCGTATAAATCCGTTTTAGTATTTTAATATTTTTATTCACCAACTTTCTGTGCTAAAACTCTTGAACGGTAATTTCAATCGCTATCCTGAAACAGTGTGAACGGTACTTTTCAAAGTTCATCAGCTCAAAAACAGAGGTGATGATTTACTGCCATTTCGGAATAATAACTGCAAAAATTCCGACAAACGTTGCAGGTAAAACAACTTTTCGATTTCTCCGAGGGTTAAATTACTACTGCATGTCTAAAAAAAGAACCGCTCTTTTGTGTTGCGAAAGGTTTTAGTGGGAATGCACATTCATCTGAACCTTTCAAGGTTATAGAATTGTTATCAGTATTAACAAAATGAAGATTTATGAAGCACTGGTTCTGAAAGGCGAAGAGGATGAATAAAGAAATGAATGTAAAAATTAAGATCGCAGAGGCAGCCGCTGAGCGATTTGTCCAAAATGATCGATTCACTTACGAGTCGGTTGCACAAAAACTGAGTACAGAGACAGCTGTTATCCATCAGCACTTTGCCACAAGAGGCTCAATGCTCAGTTTCTTTTATGAATCCCGAATACATCTCTACAGAAACCAGGTTGAGCTACTGGACGATTACAAGGATTTTAATCTGGGTGAGAAACTGAGTGATTTTTTCCTGTTTCTTTTTGATCAGTTTGCCGAATACAATGAGTTTGTTTTAAAAACATACAATAAGCTGATCATCAACAACTCTGACGCTACAAGTTTTGAAGTACTATTTAAAAAACAGATACAATCCATTTTTGAATCAGACAAACAGTTGTCCGCCTCTTCTTTACTCCTGCTCCGGCCGGTTTTTTACAACTCGGTTTATTTAAAATTCCAGGCTTTTTACCATTTCTGGATACAGGATGACAGTGAACATCAACAGCAAACCATGGCCCTGATTGATAAATGGAGCACATTTGTTGAAGAACTTTTCTACACAAAGCTGATTGACAAGGGAGCCGATCTCGCCAAATTTCTTTTTTACAACTCTCCCCTTAATCAATTTCTGCATAAATAACCTCCATTCTGAATTACAAATGACTGATTTTCCTTCAACCAAATATGAGCGCGGAAAAATTTTTGCCAAAACGGGCATCAAAGTCGGCAAAAATTATGCTGCTCATTATCTCAAAACTCTGACCCGGCAACAATCAAACCGAAATGACCTGCATCGAAAAACGGCTGAAGACATGTTTAGCGAGTTCACAAAACTACGCGGTACAGCTCTGAAAATTGCACAATCATTCAGTCTCGATCAGGGGTTTTTGCCGGATGAATTTTCGGAAGTGATGACCCGTGCACAATATAAAGTTCCCCCGATCAACCGGTCAGTTGTACGATCTGTCATAAAAAAGGAGCTTGGCAGTTATCCCGAACAGCTATTTGAAGAATTTGACCTGAATTCCATCGCAGCCGCATCTATTGGCCAGGTTCACAAAGCCCGGCTGAAAACCGGAGAAATTGTTGCCGTGAAAATTCAGTATCCCGGTGTTCGCGATACCATTTCGTCCGACATTGCTCTTGCGCGAACTCTTTTTAAACAGATTGTATCCGCCTCGTCTGATGTTGACACTTACATTGAAGAAATTAAAAACACTCTTCTTGATGAGACGGATTATATCAAAGAAGGCCAATCCATCAATCGATTTCATGCACGTTTCAGTTCAGATAAGATCGTAACTCCAAAATGGATTCCGGAATTATCAACCGGCCGGGTTTTAACCATGACGTTTATTGAAGGAAATCATCTGTCTGAGTTTCTGGAAACGAACCCTTCCCGTGATAAAAAAGATTTATTCGGGCAATTGCTTTGGGATTTTTTTCATCAACAGATTAAAGACCGGGATGAAGTTCATGCCGACACCCACCCAGGTAATTTTCTATTTACGCCGGATAAAAAACTTGGAGTGATTGATTTTGGGTGCGTCAAACATTTTCCGGATGATTTTTTTCTGAATTATCTGAGGCTTCTGCCCACACACCTTGACCGCAATGAGGAAGAAATCAAAAAATTATACGATCGGCTGGATGTACTGAAATGCGATCCGGATACCAACAAAAAGGAGAAGATTTTTTATGAATTTTGTAAAAATTACGGATATACATTTTCCCTGCCTTATATGGAAAATCAATTCGATTTTGCTGATGAGGAATACAAAAATCTAATCAAAGGTTATACCAATAATGCACCGGTTACCCACGAACCGAGAGGCAATAAACACTTTATTTACAGCACCAGAGTTCACCTGGGGTTGTATCATTTTTTGATGAAGCTCGGGGCAACGGTTTCAACCAAAGAGTCGAGAGAAATTGTTTTTAATGTACTCGATTCTGCCGGCAAAAACGTGCTGTGAATTCCGGTGGCTACTCCTGATCATCACAGCGAAAATTGGGAAAATGAATCCGCCTGCTGGCAACACCTACCACATAGCCGGTTCCGTTTTCTACATTGGAAATTCCCTCCGGCAGGGCAATCAGGTTTCGGTCAAACGACGGGAAATGGAGCCAGTCGGGGCCTGCACGGGCCACAAAAATTTCACAATCCGTGATTTCTACTTCATCCAGATCTACCGTGGCATTGGCGATAACATCCGGTTCTATGGGAATAAAGTATCCATCTTCCCCGGATGCAAGAGTATCAGATAAAACAGACACAGACATCGGCTGGGTAAATTCTGCTCGAAAAAAATGGACATTAAACCGTACGGAGGCTTCAGCCAGGTTCTCAATACCGCGGATATAAAGCCCGCCCGGCTCACCGGCTATCGCAGCCTCTTCAAAAACAGGATCAGGAAAAGAGCTCGGCATCTGAATGGTTACACTGCTTTCTGCTCCGTCTGAACGCAACGCCCGGATTTTATAGGTTTCTGACGTACTGAGATTAGCTTGTGTATAGAAATTGTAAGCGTAAAAGTTTTCTGAATATTGAAAAAGCGAGTCCCTGAATGTGACCTCTTCCCCGGTAGAGAGATTTTCGAGTGTTACTGTCCCGTTTATTCCTCCACCGGTTCGATCCACTTCTTCCTGAAGATTTATGACCCGGATCCAGTGTGTATCATCAGTTGCATCCACCCAGCCGTATATCGAAAAAATGAAGCGATCATTCTCTTTAAAGGGGTCCAGTGTTTCATCGCAGCCGGAAAAGAGCCCTGCAAAAAGGATAAAAATCCCTGTTAACAAAATTCGGATATGAAATATTTTAGAATTCATCATCTACAGTTCCATTTTTACGGATGCATAAGGTGCAAGTGGTAACTGATCAATTCGCCGCTGAGTGAATACATCATAATAAAACAGGTTTTTTCTGCCGTAGGTGTTGATTGCACCGATTTGCAAATCGAGAGTGGCGAATGAAAGATTAAATTCACGTTCAACGGATACATCCAGCCGGTGGTAGGCCGGGGTTCTGCCTTCAAACGGCCTGTCGAGTAATACCCTTGGTGTGCCATACCGGGTACGTATATTCGGCAGTCCGTCATCAAACGGCAAAATACCGTCGAAGCCCATCTGCCGGGTATATGGCAAGCCGGTTCCCATCTGCCAATTTAACCCGAAGGTGAAATTTCCGACATCGAGTGAAACCATGGAATTTACCTGATGACGACGATCGTGTGCCGGGTGGTAACTTTGTACAGAAGTACCAAACCATTCTGTAAAATTGTCTTGCGCAGAGGTGTATTCTGTCCACGACAATCCGTAACCCAAAAATCCGTAAAAGCGGCGTGATCCATACTCCAGGCGCAAATCGAGCCCATAAACATCCCCGTCTGCAAAGGCAATGTCTGTGGTGAATTCTGCAATGGTACTCCAAACGGTTACAGGCAGGTTTCGCAGATTTTTATGGTAGGCTTCAGCCGAAATCTGAAGCCCGTTTCTGAACTGCTGTTGCCAACCAACAAGCGTATGAATAGCTTCTATTCTCTGTTCATTGGGAGTTGGCAGCCAGGCAATAAAGGCAGAGCCTGCATCCCGCAAGTCAGTAATACCCGCAATGGCCTGCCGGTACACTCCAACCGAAGTGTTCAGTTCATGGCGATCGCTGCCAAAGGGCTGCCAGGAAAACCGAACTCTTGGCTCAATACTGGGAGAATAGATACTTGTATAAAATGAAAATGCCGATCCCGGCCTGACTTTTACCCGATCTCCCAGGGGAATGGTAGCTTCGGCATAGCCGCCTACTCCAAGAAGAATTTCGGATTCTGCCTCGGGTATCTGGAAAATCTCTTCAATGTCGTAGCTGATCCACTTCATGTGGGAATAAACCCCATAATTCATCCTGATATTTCCCACGTCCTGAGTCATGTCCAGTTCGCTGGAAAATTTGGTTAACCCGGATGAAAGGTTTGTTTCCTGCGAGCCTCCCAGCGAGTTGGACAAATGTGAAAGTCCGACATTCAAATCGATATAAATATCGGGATCCTGGGCCAGATGTGTACACTTTCCTCCAATCACAAAGTTAGTCCATTTAAAACTGTTTCCCATCTCAAAATCGAGTTTTCCCCTGTCGTAGGTTCTCATGGCCATGGCTGAGCAACGTGTACCGTCGTCGCTTAGCTGACTGAATTTTAAAAACTGGCTTTCGAACCGGAGGGGCTGCTGCTCTCCAAGTAAAAGTTCGCTGGTGCGTTCAATCTGTGAACTGCGAACTGACCCCAGCCATGATGCACTTCCTTCACTTATCGGCCCTTCCATTTGAATTTCTGCCAGAAACGGACTGAGAGAAGCTGAAGCTTTGGTTTCCTGAAAATTTCCATCCCTCATCTGAACATCCAGTACTGAAGAGATCCGGCCATTATACCTTGGGCTGAACCCGCCGGCATAAAAATCGGCATTAGCCAGCAAATTTTCCGGAAAGGCTGAGAAAAAACCGACAATATGAAATGGTTGATAGATCAGAAGACCGTCGATCAGGGCCATATTTTCTGACGGTGTTCCGCCTCTTACAAAAAGCTGCCCCCCGCGGTCTCCTGCGGCAACAACACCCGGCAGCACCTGAAGGTAAGTGGCCATATCCCCGCCTGCAGCCGGGGTGACAGCACGTGTTAAGTCGGCGGCAGAAACACGCTGATGACCGCCCACTACCCTTCCCGATTGACTCGGAACAGAAACAACGACCTCACCAAGCGTACCGCTGTCAATCTCAATGGAGCGGCTGAATGCAACCGATGTCTCACTGCCGTCAAGCAGAACCGTTTCCAGCAAAGTAGCGTACCCTACATAACTGACACGCACCTGATATTCGCCACGGGTAATATTTCTGATACGAAATACTCCGTCATTATCTGTTACACTTCCTCTCACCTGTTCACCCGATTCATCCAGGAGTATGACATTTGCACCCGGAACGGGACGGCCGTCTGAAGCATCTGTAATAATCCCACTCAGGGAGATATTTTGACTATGCAGACCTGCAGGACTCATTGCAATCCAGCCAGATGACAATAACAGGAAAAAGAGTAATTTAAATTTCGTTAATAGCAAATGGAGTAACAATTATTTTAGTGGAGGCTTTGTAGAACCCATCACACGGTTGGGTTTACCGTCAGGTGGGCCCCTTAAAAGGGTGTTTAATCCGTCTGACTGCAACATTAGCGGTCGGACAGGTAGTATTGTAAAGATCTTTTTTGAACTAATTAAAGATCTTCTTTAAAGCATGGATGAAGTCGAAATACTTTAATGTAAAATGTTATTAACCAAGAGATGAATTGTTCAATCAGTATTTTCATAACACTATTTCGATATTTTAAATGGCAAACAAAAAAAGCCATCCCGGATTGAGATGGCTTTTTTGTTTTAAGTCTATGGTCCGTGGTTAGAGAGGCGAGCCAACAATTTGATACGATGCGCCTTCAACACCACAGCATTGGAATACTACATTTATCACGAGTTCTTGTGCTACAAGCAAATAATTTCCTGAAACATCAAGAATTATAGATTCTAATCCTGGTCCATGAGAATATGGCGCCCCAACAATCATTCCTTCTTCAATTGTGAATGAATAAGGAACAGGAATCCCAAAAAGTTCACCAGCAATATTTGAAATTTCATATTCATACGGATTGCCATCAACAATTATTGGTTCCTCGTGAATTATTATATCAAAGGAACCTGCAAATGAAAAATCACCACTTGCCTGATACTGATAAGTCCCAGGTTCAGGTTCACCAAGTCCATTTATTGTATAAGTTCTGGTCAGGCCCGTATCTCCTCTTCCAAGGGTGAGTTGCTCACCACTTTCGGTTACAGCACTCTCCAGCGTCAGCGTAAGAGTACGGGATGTTCCAAATGCTGCAGTAACGGGAAAATCAAACGTAATGGAACCAGTATCCAAATTGGTTGATTCCGAATCATGTTCGATAATAACGGTTCCGGGAGATCCGCTTGATAAAACGAAATCTTCGCCTTCAACAGCATCACCGCTGATGCTGTATTCAACTGTGACATTTTCTTCTTGCGTCTGACCAAGCTGGAAAACAACTTCCTGGCTTCCACCGGCTGCAACATTCTGGTCTGCTGTTTGAATAATCACAAATGCAGGAATAACCCCACTTTCTATATCAATGGGTTCACTCACGTTTTCACACCCATAAAAAATGAGTGCGAAAAGTGGAATTACAAATAATAGTTTTTTCATTTTCATAATCTATTAGATATCAATAATTGATAGAATTAGTTTTCAAACCACATTGGGGTATCCAGTGTTGGATCCTGCGGGG
>SKYV01000257.1 GCA_007127745.1 Balneolaceae bacterium | reverse complement strand
TCCAGGATCACATCATCCGCGTAACCGAAAAAGCGTTCGACGATTTTGCCGGTGGCGGCAGCGATGAAGAATTAAACAAGAAGATTCTGGGTCTTTAGAGTCCGGGAAAATTTACATCAAAAATAAACAACAACCCGTCCTGCCTCTATTGTCAGGGCGGGTTTTTTTGTACAGAATTTATTCAATAAATGTTGACGTGAAGGCAACCCCTCAAAAAATTCTGTTCATCGGTAAAGTCTGGCCGGAGCCTGGTTCATCGGCGGCAGGAAGCCGGATGATGCAGTTAATTTCTCTTTTTCAAAAAACAGATTGGAATGTGATATTTGCCAGCGCTGCCTCCGAGAGTGAATTTGCTGCTGATTTGCAGGAGAAAGGAGTTGAAACAAAACACATCGAATTGAATAACTCTTCGTTCGATCGATTTGCACATTCATTACAGCCGGACATAGTTCTGTATGACCGGTTTATGACCGAAGAGCAGTTTGGCTGGAGGGTTGCCGAACAGTGCCCGGAGGCTGTGAAAGTACTGGATACGGAAGATCTTCACTGCCTAAGGTCAGCCAGATACCATGCATGGAAAAAGGGAGTCAGATTTGAACCTGAGATGCTGCTTACCGAAGAGACAGCCATTCGGGAAATTGCTTCCATTCTTCGTTGTGATCTTTCTTTGATTATATCGGAAGCAGAGATGAAGCTGCTTACCGGCCTGTTCAAAATAGATAAAACACTGCTTTTTTATCTTCCATTTATGCTGGAGAAAATGGACCATTCAGCAAACCTACAACTTCCGGATTTTGATGAGCGCTCAGGTTTTGTCACCATTGGCAATTTTTTACACGAGCCTAACCGGAATGCGGTTTACTGGCTGAAAGAAAAGATTTGGCCTCTCATCCGGAAACAACTTCCCGAGGCAGAATTGCGCATTTACGGGGCTTATCCATCACAACAGATATTTCAGTTACACAATCCCGGTGAGGGTTTTTTTGTGATGGGCAGGGCAGAATCGGCCAGAGAAGTAATTGAAAACGCAAAAGTTTTGCTTGCACCGCTTCGTTTCGGGGCCGGGTTGAAAGGCAAACTGGTGGAAGCGATACAATACGGAACCCCGTCAGTTACAACCGGGATCGGGGCCGAAGGAGTGCAGGGCAACGGCAACTGGTGCGGTTTGATTGCAGAGAGTGCGGAGTCTCTGGCGGATGCAGCATTTGAACTTTACACCAATCCGGAGCTGTGGAACCGGTCAAAAATGAATGGATTTGAAATTATCAATTCCCGTTTTGACAAAACGAAATTTAAAAAACCGTTTATTGAAAAGATTCAGTCTGTTCGTGATAACCTGGAATTGCACAGAAACAGAAATTTTCCGGGAAAAATGTTGCGGCATCACACGATGAACAGTACAAAATATCTCTCCAAATGGATTGAAGAGAAAAATACGTAAAGAACGTACAACGGGCAGCTTGCACGTTACTCATAAGCCTGCCAAAAGCAATGACCTTTATAACTTGACTATCAAACCGAACCTTCACCTGCTCTCATTCTTTCTCTATTCATAAACGTTCCATGAGGCTGTCCAAAAAGGGCGTCATCCCGCACTTGATACGCTCATTATTTTGAACGCAAAGCGAAATCACCAGTCGTTGATATAGGTAGGAGATGCCAGGTCGGGGTCTGGCATAACGAAATTTTGAATGTTTTTGCAATTTCACGCCCTTTTTGGATAGCCTCGTACGTTTTTTTCGAAGCAGAGTGAAAAAGCGAACTGTTAAAGTTTTCATAAAAAACCGCCTGTTAAACTATATAAAAACCATTAAAATATGTAAATTGAGTATATAATCGATTAAAGATTATTGACGATTTTATGCTCAAAAAATTCCTGGTTCTCACATTTGTTTCTTTTTTTATTGGCTGTTCATCTGCTCCGGAACCTTCAGAAGTGTTTACCAAACTTGCACCCAATCAAACAGGAATCCACTTCGAGAACACCATCGGTGATGTAGATTTCGATTGGTTTGAAAAATCCCCCTACATTTTTAATGGCGCCGGTTTGGCCCAGGGTGACCTGAATAATAACGGCCTGCCCGACCTTTTCCTGGCAGGCAACCTTGTTTCGAGCCGGCTCTACCTGAACAAGGGTGATTTTAAATTTGAGGACATCACAGAACAAGCCGGATTGATGACGGAAAACTGGATTGCCGGTGTGTCCATGGTAGACATCAACGCCAGCGGATACCTGGATATCTATCTGTCGGTATCCGGAGAACCCGGAACAGCACCTGAGAAACGTGCCAACAAACTCTTCATCAACAATGGAGACATGACATTCACCGAAGCTGCATCTGAGTATGGAATTGATGATACCAACTACGGTACTCACGCTGTATTCTTTGATTACAACGGCAGCGGTTACCTTGATCTCTTTCTGTTGAACAATTCACCTGATACTTTTTATGACCGTGCGGGCGGTTCAGCATTTCAGGTACCCCGCGACCCGCTTAGTCACGACAAGCTGTATAAAAATAACGGTGACGGTACTTTTACGGATGTATCTGATGAGGCCGGTATATTAAGTGCAAATGCTTATGGACTCGGTGTAGTGGTTGCCGATTTTAACCGAAACGGCTGGCCCGATATCTATATATCCAATGACAGTGTGCCGAATGATGTACTCTACATCAACAATGGCGATGGCACATTCACGAACAAAGCTGGCGTCTACCTGAAACAAACCAGTTTGTCCGGAATGGGTGTTGATGCCGCCGACTTTACCAATAACGGCTGGCCGGATATTATACAGACCGACATGACACCCGAGGAGATTAATGAACAAAAAAAAATGAGTGGTGGAAATACGCATGATCGTTTTCGAACTCAGCGTGAAATGGGTTTAGAGCATTACTATCCGAAAAATTCAATGCAATTGAATCATGGAGTGGATCGGGACGGAAACATTCAATTCAGTGAAATTTCCCGAATAGCGGGAACAGCCTATACCGACTGGACCTGGGCAACCCTGTTTGGTGATTACAATAACAGTGGTTTCAAAGATGTGTTGATTGCCAACGGCTATCCCAAGGATGTTATTAACCATGAGTATCTTCTCAGGATCGATTCACCACCATTAATGTCTCTGGATGCACAGCGGGACTACAAAAAAAATCTGTACAATGAGCTTCGTGCCATTCATTTGCCCAACTATATTTTCAAAAACAATGGAGGTTTGGTGTTTGAGGATGTTTCCCATCTGTGGGGTTTTCGTGAACCGGGTTATTCTTACGGTGCCGCTCATGGCGATTTGAACAACAGCGGCAGGCTTGATGTGGTCATTAATAACATCAATTCACCGGCATCGGTTTACAGAAATGACCTGGCCGACAATGGGGAGCAGCATTACCTGCAAATCAATCTGGAGGGGGAGTATCCCAACCGACAGGGACTTGGCGCAGAGCTGACACTATTTACGGGGGATGCATTCCAGTATATCTATCACACTCTCTACCGGGGCTTTCAATCTACGATGGACGGGCGAATTCATTTCGGGATGGGTAAGCACGCAATGGCGGATTCTCTGGAAATTGTCTGGCCGGACGGACGTAAACAGGTGATTAAAAACATTGAGGCTGATCAACTCATAACAGTCAGGCAGTCTGAGGCTGATCAGCAAAAAGAAAGCAGAATGGGTTTGAAGGAAATTACCGGACAGTTGTTTACACCGGTTGATGAAGAATTGGGCATTGACTACCAACACCGGGAAAAACGATTTGTGGATTTTATGCATCAACCCACACTACCCTACATGAAATCCAGAACGGGTCCGCCGCTGGCTGTGGGCGATATAACCGGAAACGGTTTGGATGATCTCTTTATTGGCGGGGCGGCCGGTCACCCGGCGGAACTGTATCTGCAAAACGATGATGGTACCTTTACAAAATCACCGGGAAGAGAGCCCTGGCTTTCGGATGCTTCATTCGAAGATACGGCGGCTCTGTTTTTGGATGTCAACGGCAATGGTTTGCAGGATTTATATGTGGCAAGCGGAGGGTACCATGCCACAGCCTCGTTCGGCCTGCTGCAAGACCGGCTCTATATGAATATGGGCGATGGACGGTTTTTACGTGATGAGAGAGCTCTTCCAACCATGTTTTCCAACAGTTCTTGCGTGGTACCAGCGGATGTCACCGGTGACGGCTCGATCTATTTGTTTGTCTGCGGAAATGTGTATCCGGGAGATTATCCGTCCCACACGCGAAGTTACCTGCTGAGAAACGATGGCGGCAGATTAAGGGATGTAACCGAACAGTTTGCCCCGGGGCTGCTTGATCTTGGCATGACAAGTGATGCTGTCTGGCTGGATACCGGCAATAACGGGCTTCCGGTTTTGGTAACAGCCGGGGTTTGGCAGCCAATCCGAATTTTCGAAAATGACGGGACAAGCCTGAGAGAAACTACATCCGGCGCAGGCCTGGAAAACACCCGCGGGTGGTGGTATTCGCTTGCCAAAGGTGATTTTAACGGCGATGGCCGTATGGATCTGATTGCAGGCAACCTGGGACTTAATCACACCTTTACCACATCGAAGGCGAAAACATTCGGGGTGTACGCCAACGATTTTGATGGTGATTTGTCTACGGATATAATTTACACATTCAAGGCCGGCAGAGATGAGTATCCATTTTTCGGGCCGCTAAAACTTGCAACGTCTATCGCAAATTTTATGGAAGGAATTCCAAACACGAACAGAATGGCCGAAATGACTATTCAAGAGGCCTTTCCACGAGAAAAACTAAATGAAGCCACACGTTATCAAGCCGATCTGTTCGAAAGTGTACAACTGAAAAATAATGGTGACGGCACGTTTGAAGTTGTGCACCTGCCGGAAATGGCACAAATATCACCGATAAAAGGTATTGTTGCTTATGATGCAGACGGAGATGGAAATCTGGATTTGATACTTGCGGGCAACATATTCAGGACTGATCCGGACATACCTCGTTTGGATGCAGGAAAAGGTTTATGGCTTCGGGGAGACGGGCAGGGCAATTTTGACCCTGTGCCATTCAGAGAGAGCGGTTTTTTGGCACCCCGGGGTGCTAAGAATCTCACGATGCTTCAAACTCCGCAAGGTCCGCTGATTGTGGTTGCGAACAACGAAGGTCCATTGCAGGTGTTCAGGATAAACTGAGGACCGTACAACGGGCAGCCTGCCCGTTACTCAAAAACCCGAATACCTGGAAAATCTTGCTAAGGTCAACATGCTCAGGCAAAGAATCGGAATTTTGCCTTGCAGAGTTTTCCTGGCCGGACAAGCTCTCCGGCGTACGTACAACGGGCAGTTTGCCCGTTACTCAAAACCCGAATACCTGGAGAACCTTGCTAAGGCCAACATGCTCAGGCAAAGTATCAGAATTTTGCTTTGCATGATTTTGTCTTGCCGGAGAAGCTCACCGGCGTACTTACGGCAGTGAAAAAGCCACATAAATATCGCCCGATTTGGTGCCCATTTTGCCTCCGCCGGCGGCAATCACCACAAATTGTTTACCATCCACTTCGTACACGGCCGGTGTGGCGTAACCACCTGCGGGCAGCTGAGTTTCCCAAAGCAGTTCACCGCTGGTTTTATCGAATGCGCGGAATTTTTCATCCTGTGTAGCTCCGATAAAGAGCAGGCCTCCGGCTGTTACAACCGGGCCGCCGTAATTTTCTGTGCCGGTTTGCGGAATGCCGCGCTCGGTAAGCTCTTCAAATTCACCCAGAGGTATGTTCCAGATATGCTCTCCTGTGTTTAAATCTATAGCATTCAGAGTACCCCAGGGCGGTTTTACGGCAGGGTAGCCCTCCGGATCGAACCATCGGTTATAACCGGTATTTGAATAGGGAATTTGCGGTGCGCGGCTCATGGTGATTTCGGCTGCAGCAACCTCAGGGGCATCCGGATCTTTCAGAAATTGCACGATTGCATCCAGTTCTTTATCGCTCAAAAAGTCAAAAGATGGCATCACACCGCGTCCCTGTTCAATCACTTCATAAAGTTCTTCATCACTCATTCGCTCGCCGATATCCGCCAAAGTGGGATTGGCTCCGTGCTGGACTCCCGTCCGGTTTGAACCGTGACATACCGCACAGTTGATTGAGTAAATCCGTTCTGCAACCGGCATTCCCTCGTCCGGAGCTTCGGTTTCCACCATCTCCAGTATCCAGGGCATTTCGTTTGAGTTGACGTAGAGAATGCCCGTTTCCGGGTCAAATGCAGCGCCTCCCCATTCAGCACCGCCGTCAAAGCCGGGATAGATCAGTGTTCCCTGTGTGCTGGGCGGATCCCAAGGGCTTTCGGTCCGGATTTCCCTGAATCGTTCTAACAAGTCCTGATGTGCTCCGGGAGTGATGTCGCTGATATCATCTTCTGTAAATTCACGCCGGGCAAATGGAGCAGGTTTTTCAGGAACAGGCTGGGAGGGCCAGGCTTCTTCACCCCGAAGATCGGAGGGAGGCACTTCTTCTTCAGCCATCGGAAAGAGCGGTTCTCCGGTTTCGCGGTCAAAAACATAGACAAAACCGGTTTTGGTGGTTTGAGATACGGCGTCAACAAGCCGCCCGTCGCGTTTGATGGTGATCAGGTTTGGAGCGGCCGGCGGATCATAATCCCAGATGTCGTGGCGTACAAACTGAAAGTGCCAGATACGTTCACCGGTAGCAGCATTCAGCGCAACAAGTGAACTTCCAAAAAGGTTTTCGCCGATGCGGTCACCGCCGTAAAAATCATGCCCGGGCGAAGCAATTGGTGCAAATACAATTCCCCGTTCTACGTCCAGGCTCATGCCCGGCCAGCTGTTGGTGTTTCCAACCCGTGTCCATGCATCCGGCGGCCAGGTGTCATAACCGTAATCACCGGGGTAGGGTATTGTCCGGAAAATCCACTCAATTTCACCGGTTCGTACATTAAATGCCCGGATGTGTCCCGGTGCCAGGTTATAGACTCTTGAACCGTGAATCAGTTTATCCCCGTAAACAACTCCCGGGCTGGTTGCCGTAACCTGGATGTTCATTGCATCGCGATCGAGGCCGACTGAAAAGTTGAG